>NZ_JBEPNF010000007.1:0-159722 GCF_040546085.1 Arthrobacter sp. UYEF21 | reverse complement strand
GGCCCGGACCTTCGTCCCGTCCAGTGCCACATGGCCCAACGAGACCATGCCCGCGGCCCGGCAGAGTTCCAGTGCCTGGAGGAACACGTTGGCCAACGCCGCGAGGTGGCGTTCGCGGAACCGGGCGATGGACCGGAAATCCGGGGCCTGCTGGGCGGCCAGCCAGCGGAACGCGACCACGTCCGTGCAGGCCTTTTCCAGTTCCCGCGAGGACCGCACCCCGACGCAGTACCCGTAAAGCACGATCCGCAGCATCAACCGCGGATCATACGGCGGCTGGCCCTTCGCCTTGGCATAGGAGGCATAGAAGCGGGTCAGATCCAGCTCCCCGTCGACGAGTTCGCCAATGAACCGGGCCAGATGGCCCTGGGGCAACCACTCCTCCAGCGACGGCGGGACCAGCATCACCGCATCGGGCTCGAACGCCTTGAAGCGTTCCTGGCCCCGGCGTTGGCATCCATGGGCACATCGGTGGGCTGCTCGACCCGCTCGACCAGAGACTCGTCGAACAAACCATCCTGCGCGGAAGAACCAGTAACCATGCCCACGATTCTCCCAGCCGCCCCTACGAGGACATGGTTATTCTGTCGGCGTTTTAAGAATTAGGGCCTGTCATTTCTGACCCACGCACCTAGCGGATGGAAGATGACCGCCACCCTTTTGACGCATATTCGAACAATTCATAAACCTCAGGCATTTCTGTGCTTTTTCACGCTTTTATCGTCCTGACTTTAAATGACGTTATTGCCATGCCCAATTTCCTTTCGAAAGGAGGTGGCCGCCATGGTCAAGAAGATGCCCAGGGCCCTGAGCCGTCTGCGCAGGCCTCTCCGGGCCGACCGCCGCGCATTCAACGGGGAGTTGCTGGATCAACAACGCGACGATGTGTTTGTTCTGATGCATCAGCAGATATCCGGCCTGAAGTGAGCCGGCGTGCATGCGGTCCATCGCGGGGCCGGCGTGCATTACGCTCCCGGTAAGCTCGGAGAATGCAGGAGACGAAGCACCCGGGGCGCCCACAGCGTGCCCGCCTGGTTGTTCCCAGCCGCAGTGACCTGCTGCTGAAGAACTTCACGGAACTGATTGGCGGGCCGATGGGCGCCCGGTCGGCGCCCGGCGTGGTCTCCCCCGGGGTGTTCACGGTTGAACGGGTGCTGATCATCCTGACAGTCCTGGCAGCGTTGGCGAGCCTCGCCATCAAGAGCTACTGCCGGACCAACGGCTGGCAGACCCCCGGTCAGTTCTACTCCACCTGCTATTCCGACTTCCCCGAGTTCTTCCGGGACCGTGGCCTGAGCGAGGATCCGTTCACGTTCCTTAGCCAGGGGAGCCTCTTTGAATACCCGGTCGTGATGGGCCTCATCGTTGGCGCTACGGCCTGGCTCATCCCGGGCGACGGCGTCACGGATGCCCGGATCCTGGGGTATTTTGACGTCAATGCCACGCTGATCACAGCCGTCTGGATCGTCACCGTCCTGGCCACAGCCCGGATGACCCAGCGGCGCCCCTGGGACGCGGCCATGGTGGCACTCGCCCCTGGCATCGTCCTGGCCGGAACCATTAACTGGGATCTGTGGGCGGTTGGGCTGCTGGCCGTTGGCATGCTGTGTTTTGCGCGCGGGCGGCTGGTACTGGCCGGACTCCTGTTCGGCCTTGCCGCAGCCACCAAGCCCTACACCGCCCTGATTCTCGCCGCCATCTTCCTCCTGTCCGTCCGTACGGGCCGGATGAGGGCATTCCTGATCACCGCCGGCGCGGCCGCCGCGGCGTGGCTCGCTGTCAACGCCCCTGCCGCGTTGGCCAATCCGACCGGATGGGGGTACTTCTTCGGGTCCACGCAGTCCCGGGAAGCCGGCTACGGTTCGGTGTGGTTTGCCTACAACCTGGTGGCCCGGCGGCTCCGCTGGCAGGTCCTTGATCCGGCGGTCATCAACGTGCTGGCACTGGCCACCTTCCTGCTGGCGTGCGCCGCCGTGGCCTGTGTGGCGTGGACAGCCGCCAGGCGGCCGCGCCTGGCCCAACTGGCCTTCCTGCTGGTCGCCGCCCTTATTCTGACCAACAAGGTCTACTCTCCCCAGTTTGTGCTGTGGCTGATTCCGCTCCTGGCACTGGCCAGGCCGCGTTGGCGGGATTTCCTGGTCTGGCAGGGCATTGAAGGGCTCTATTGGGCTGCCGTCTGGATGTACTTGGGGCAGGTGACGAGCGAGGGTCCCACGCAGCACAATATTGATATGCCTTACTACGTCCTGGCAGTTTCCCTGCATATGCTTGTAACGGCATATTTGATGGTTCGGGTTGCGTGGGACATCTATGACCCCAACTACGACCCCGTGCGCCGGCACCACCTCGACGACCCCCACGGCGGACCCTTTGACGGGTTGCCTGACTGGTTGCGTTTCAGGCCCTTCCGACCCGCCCAGGCCGTCCTCCCATGGCGGGCGAAACACAATGCCTGATGTCGCCGTCGTCGGATCCGGGCCCAACGGACTGGCCGCCGCTGTGGTCATGGCCCGGGCCGGACTCTCTGTGGAAGTCCACGAAGCAGCTGCAACCATCGGCGGCGGCACACGGACCTCCGAACTGATGCAGCCGGGGCACCTCCATGACATCTGCTCGGCCGTGCATCCGATGGCGCTGGCCTCACCTTTCTTCCGTGCCTTCGAACTGCAACGCCGCATAGACCTGGTGGTCCCGGAGCTTTCGTTCGGATCACCGCTTGACGGCGGCCGGGCTGCCCTCGGCTATCACTCGCTCGAGCGGACTGTCCAGGCGCTTGGCCGGGACGGTGCAGCTTACAGCAGGCTCCTCGGGCCGCTTGTCAGCCGCATCGAGGGGGTTATGGACCTGACGCAGCACCAGTTGCTTCGGATCCCCCGCGATCCTTTGGCGGCCGCGCTCTTCGGGCTGCGGACTTTCGAACAGGGATCCCGGCTGTGGAATACCCGGTTCCGCGAGCCACTTGCGCCAGCCCTGCTCAGCGGTGTGGCGGCCCATGCGGTGTCGCACCTGCCTTCGCTGGCGGCCGCAGGGGCCGGCCTGATGCTTACCGCGCTGGCCCATGCCCAGGGCTGGCCGGTCCCCCTGGGTGGTTCGGCGGCCATCGCAGCGGCGTTGGCCGCCGACATCCGGGGCCACGACGGAGTGATCCGCACCGGGGAGCCGGTTGAAAGTCTTCGGCAGCTTGGCGGTGCACGGGCAACGTTGCTGGACGTTGCACCCCGTGGACTGCTGCACATCGCCGGAGCCCAGTTGCCTGAGAAGTACCGGAGGTCCCTGGAGTCATACCGCTACGGAAACGGTTCCTGCAAGGTGGATTACATCCTGTCCGGTCCGGTGCCGTGGGCTGCCTCTGACCTGGCGGATGCCGGGACTGTGCATGTGGGCGGAACACGGGACGAACTGGCCCGGGCCGAGAATGAGGTGGCCGCAGGGAAACACCCTGAGCGGCCTTACGTCCTCGTGACCCAGCCATCGCGTTTCGACAGCGCCCGGGCTCCAGCCGGACGGCACATCCTGTGGGCCTACTGCCATGTCCCCGCCGGATCAACACGGGACATGGGAGAGGCTGTGACTGCACAGCTGGAGCGGTTCGCGCCAGGGTTCCGCGATGTGGTGGTGCAGACCCACGTGACCACGGCGGCGGAATTGGCCAGCTATAACCGCAACTATGTTGGCGGCGACTTCAGCGCGGGCATCATGGACGTGCGCGGCCTCATCCAGCGGCCGGTTGTTTCCCCCGTTCCGTGGCGGACGCCGGTCCCCGGCGTGTACCTCTGTTCGTCCTCTACTCCGCCTGGCCCCGGGGTGACGGGGATGCCCGGCTTCTTCGCAGCGAAACATGCTTTGAAGGACATATTCGGTCTGAAAGTTCCGGCGCTTGGAATACCTTGAGGATCCCGCACCGTAGACCTGCGGCCCGCACGCCGGAGTCTGGGGTTGCCGCGGTGTTGGATAATAGCGCCGTGGGGAACTCAAAGAAACTGTCACTTGCCATAGCTGGTCTCATCCTCGGCGCCTCCCTGGTGGCCTGCGACGACAGCCGAGGGGGTGCCGAAAGTGCCGCCAAACAGTTTGCGGCAGCGGTGGCCGCCCTCGACGTCGGCTCAGTTGCCTTTGACGGCAAAGACCCCGCCGTGGCCAAGCAACAGGTCCTGGACGTTTTCAAAGCCCTCGACCCGGACAAGCCCTCAGTGGAAACCGGAGACCTCTCCCTGGAGGGCAATACCGCCACCGTTCCCCTCAACTACACCTGGAAGATCGGCGGCTCGGATGAGTGGAAGTACACGGTCTCCGCCGAGTTCAACAAGTCCGGCGACAAATGGCTGACGGTCTGGAACCCGGCCTCGCTGGTTCCGGAACTCGCCGACAACGAGATTCTGACCAAAGGCACGCAGTCGCCGCAGCGGGCCGACATCCTGGGCGCCGGCGACGCGAAGCTGGTCACCTACCGGCCCGTTGTGAAGGTGGGAATCGACAAACCTCGCCTGGGGACCGCCGACGCCGCCGCGTCGGCCACCAAGCTGGCTGAACTGGTGGGTGTGGATGCCGCCGCCTATGCCCAGCAGGTTTCGGCGTCCGGTTCCGAGGCCTTTATCCCGGCCATTACCCTCCGCGAAGAGGGCAGGACCGTCACTGATGAACAGATCAACGCCATCCCGGGTGCCCGCGCCATCGCGGAAAGCCAGCCGCTGGCGCCGAGCCGCTCTTTCGCCCGGGCAGTCCTCGGTTCCGTCGGTGCGGCCAGCTCTGAGCAGATCGAA
The DNA here is from genome assembly GCF_040546085.1 of Arthrobacter sp. UYEF21. Lineage (NCBI taxonomy): Bacteria > Bacillati > Actinomycetota > Actinomycetes > Micrococcales > Micrococcaceae > Arthrobacter > Arthrobacter sp. UYEF21. Next base: position 154,962 of record NZ_JBEPNF010000007.1, on the reverse strand, counting down.
GCCTCGGCCGGTGCGCTGAGCGCCGGGGACGTAACGGGCATCGGCGGCCTGCAGCAACAGTACGACGCCCAGCTCCGCGGCACCGACGCCGTGGTGATCCGTGCGCACCGGGCCGACCTCACCCGGGAACAGATCAACGCCGCTGGCGCGGATCCGCGCCGCGTGGTCTTCGAGAAGGCCCCCACACCCGGCACGCCGCTGAAGACAACCCTTGATCCGAACCTCCAGACCCTGGCGGAGAGCACGCTGGCCGGCGTGGGTCCGGCCTCGGCCATCGTGGCTCTCAGGCCCTCCACTGGCGCTGTGCTCGCAGCCGCCTCGGGACCCGGAAGTAACGGCTACAACACCGCCATGCTGGGCCAGTACGCCCCGGGATCAATCTTCAAGATGGTTGATTCGCTGGCGATGTTCCGCAACGGCCAGACCCCCGATTCGAAGGTGGAGTGCACACCCACCCTTGAGGTGGATGGCCGGACCTTCAAGAACTCGGAAGGCTACCCCGAGTCTTCCCTCGGGTCGATTGCCCTTCGCGATGCGTTCGCCCACTCCTGCAACACTGCGTTTATCGCGGCGCGGGACACCGTCACCCAGGCCCAGCTTGAGGCGGCTGCCGTCGCCATGGGGGTAGCAGTGGCGGCCCCCTCGCTGGGTGCCACGGCATTCCTCGGCTCCGTCCCCGGCGAGGCTGCCGGCACCGAACACGCGGCGTCGATGATCGGCCAGGGCAAGGTGCTGTTGTCCCCTTTGGCGGCGGCCATTATGGCCGGTTCCGTGGCAAAGGGCTCCCCGGTCTCACCGCAGCTGGTCCTGAACCCCGCCGCCGGAGCCACGGGAGGGACGCCCGGCGAGCCGACCGCTGACGCCGCGTCCCCGTCGTCGAGCGTTACACCGAAGGCGCCGTCCCAGGCGTCCGATAAACCGATCACGGCAGTGGAAGCCGCGGCCCTGTCCGACATGATGCGGGCGGTGGTCACGTCCGGCCACGCCGGTTTCCTGGCCAGCGTGCCGGGGGCACCCGTGCGCGCCAAGACCGGAACGGCGGAGTTCGGCAAGGAGACGCCGCCTAAGACGCACGCCTGGATTGTGGCCGTGCACGGTGATCTGGCGGTTGCCGTTTTTGTCGAGGACGGGGGCCTCGGTGCCACCACGTCCGGGCCGCTGCTCAAGCAGTTCCTGACCGCCGCCGGCTAACCCCCCGCCCCAATCCCGGAGTTTTTGTCCAGATAATGCATCGAAAGGTGCCTTGAGGGGTGATTATCTGGACAAAAACTCCGGTGGGGCGGGCGTGGGAAGATTGTTGGCGTGGCCCACATAGACGTTTCCGGTATTGACTACTTCCTCTCCGACGGCACCCAGCTCCTCAACAGCGTGACGTTCAAGGTCCCGGACGGCACCAAAACCGCCCTGATCGGCCCGAACGGTACGGGCAAGACCACCCTGTTCCGGATCATTTCCGGTGACCTCGTGCCGGACGAAGGTGTTATTGGGCGATCCGGGAACATGGGCATCATGCGCCAGTTTGTGGGCCAGGTCCGGGACGAATCCACCGTCCGCGACCTGCTGGTATCCGCCGCACCGCCGGCGCTGGCCGCCGCTGCCCGCGAGGTGGACGAGGCTGAGCTCGCCATGCTGGAGCACGACGACGAACCCTCCCAGATGCGGTACGCCCAGTCCATCGCGGATTGGGGAGACGCCGGCGGCTACGACGTGGAGACCGTCTGGGACGAAGTCTGCATGGCCGCGCTGGGATTGCCGTTTGACCGCGCACAGCACCGCCCGGCGTCCAGCCTTTCCGGCGGCGAGCAGAAGCGCCTGGTCCTCGAAGCACTTTTCGCCGGGCCCGACGAACTCCTGCTCCTGGACGAACCGGACAACTACCTCGATGTGCCCGGCAAACGCTGGCTTGAGGAGAAGCTGAACGAGTCCAAAAAGACGGTCTTCTTCATCAGCCACGACCGCGAGCTGCTCAACAACGCAGCCGGACGCATCGTCACCCTCGAACCGGGCATCAACGGCGCCGGCGCCTGGGTGCACGGCGGCGGCTTCGGCTCCTACGTGGACGCCCGTGCAGACCGGAACGCCCGCTTCGAGGAGCTGCGCAAACGCTGGGACGAGGAGCACGTGAAGCTCAAGGAACTCGTCAACATGTACAAGAACAAGGCGGCCTTCCGGTCCGACATGGCCAACCGGTACCACGCTGCCCAGACGCGGCTCGCGAAATTCCTGGAGGTGGGGCCGCCCGAGGCACTCCCCATCGAGCAGAACGTGCAGATGCGGCTCAAGGGCGGACGGACCGCCAAACGCGCCATCGTGGCCGAGAAGCTGGAACTCACCGGACTGATGAAGCCGTTCTCCACCGAAATCTGGTTCGGCGACCGCGTGGGCGTGCTGGGGTCCAACGGCTCAGGAAAGAGCCACTTCCTGCGGCTGTTGGCCACCGGCGGGACGGACCCGGAGCGCGAGCACCTGCCCGTGTCCGACGTCGAAATCGCCGAAGTGCCGCACGAGGGCACGGTGAAACTCGGGGCGCGCATCCGCCCCGGTTTCTTCGCCCAGACCCACGTGCGGCCGGACCTCCTGGGGAAGACCCTGCTGGAAATCCTGCACCGCGGTGACGAGCACCGCTCCGGGCTGGGCCGCGAGGCTGCGGCCGGGGCACTGGACGGCTACGGCCTGGCCGCGCAGTCAGAGCAGAAGTATGAGTCCCTGTCCGGTGGGCAGCAGGCCCGGTTCCAGATTCTGCTGCTGCAGCTCTCCGGCGCCACGCTGCTGCTGCTAGACGAACCCACGGACAACCTGGACCTGCACTCGGCCGAGGCGCTCGAGAAGGCAATCGACCACTTCGAGGGCACCGTCCTGGCCGTGACGCACGACCGGTGGTTCGCCCGGACCTTCGACCGCTTCCTGGTGTTCGGTTCGGACGGCAAGGTCTACGAATCCGGCGGGCCAGTGTGGGACGAAAAGCGCGTCGAGCGCGCCCGCTAGCCAGGACGCCCTTTCACTTAATGCACGTTTTTGCCACCCCTCTCACCGGTGAGAGGGGTGGTGTTTTTTCTGCAGTAAGTGAGAGAGCGTTTGGGGTGGGCGCGGGCGCGACGGCCCGGGAAACCGGCTGACTGCCAGCGGTTGCTAGCATTCGAGCATGAAGACCGACATCGCCAGTACCTCTCCCGGCCCCTCCCTCCGGGCAGCGGCCGCCGCAACCTTTGTGGTCTTCGGCATCAACGGCTTTGTTTTTGCCAGCTGGGCAGCGCGGATCCCCGCGGTCACGGAGAAACTTCACCTGACCTCGGGACAGATGGGCACCCTGCTGCTGTGCACCGCCATCGGCTCGCTGTTGGCGCTTCCGACGGCGGGACTCGTGGTGGACAGGATCGGCACCGCCAACGCGGTGCGCGCCAGCGGACTGGTTGCGGCCCTGGCCGGCGTGGGAATTGCGCTCTCCTTGTCAGCGGAATCGATTCCCTCCGTCGCCATCTCCCTTTTCTTCTTCGGCATCGGCATCGGACTGTGGGACGTTTCGCAGAACATTGAAGGGGCCGACGTGGAGCACAAGCTGCGGCGGACCATCATGCCCCAGTTCCATGCTGCCTTCAGTGGCGGGGCCTTCGTTGGTGCACTGATCGGTGCAGGATTGTCGAACATCGGTGTCGGCCTCCCGGAGCACCTGTTGGTCATCGCCGGGGTTGTGATGGTGGTGGCACTGGTTGCGCCCCGCTATTTCCTCCCCCATGTGGCGGAGGCGGCTCCTGCCGACGGTGAACCCAAGGCCGTCAAGGGCTCATCAGCCTGGCGTGACAGCCGTACCCTGCTGATTGGCGTCGTCGTCCTGGGAGCGACTCTTACGGAGGGGGCCGGAAACGACTGGATCGCCAAGGCCACAGTTGACGGCCTGGGGACCTCACAATCCAGCGGGGCCCTGATGTTTGCTCTGTTTGTCCTGGCCATGACCGCCATGCGGTTCTTTGGCGGCCGGGTGATTGACGCCTACGGCCGCGTGGCGGTGCTTCGCACCAGCATGGCCGCAGCGGCTGCCGGCCTCGGCCTGTTTGTGCTGGCCGGGAACGTGTGGCTGGCCGGCATCGGCGCCGCACTGTGGGGCGTCGGCGCAGCCCTTGCCTTCCCGATGGGCATGTCCGCCGCAGCAGACCATCCCAAGCACGCGGCAGCCCGGGTTTCAGTTGTATCCACTTTGGGGTATGTTGCGTTCCTTGCCGGTCCGCCCCTGCTGGGCTATCTGGGCGACCTCACAGGAATCCACCTTGCCCTGCTCGCCATCCTCGCCCCGATTGTGGTGGCCCTGGTACTCGCCGGAGCCGCGAAGCCGTTGATTTCCGGGCCCCCGCTCGCCGCCGATCAGCCGCTGGATTCGAAGTAAGTGCCTTGAAGAACGGCCCGGTCCAGGAAGGCAGGCCGACGCGGGATTAGGGTAGGGGAATGCACACCAAGTGGCGAAAAGGACCCGGGTGGATTAGCCGCCTTGACCGGCATCTGGTCCGGAGGGTTTCGTTGTTCCCCGGCGGAACCCATGACACATTCTTCCGCCGGCTCTCAGCGTCCGCCAACCACGGCAAGCTCTGGATAGGGGCGGCCGCGGTGATGGCACTGTTCCCCGGCAGGCCCCGCCGGGCTGCCCTCCACGGGCTGATCGCCCAGGCCGTGGCGTCCGGTGCGACCAACGCAGGGTTCAAGACGTTGTTGCCGCGCACCCGTCCCCTGCCGGAGCACCTGCCGGTGTTCCGGTTTGTCCACCCGCAGCCCACCAGCTCCTCCATGCCGTCCGGACATTCGGCGTCCGCCATCGCCTTCGCACTGGGCGCCGGACTGGTCAAGCCGGCCCTCGGCGCAGCACTGGCACCAGCGGCGGTTGGTGTTGCGTATTCACGTGTCCACACCGGGGCGCACTGGCCCTCGGACGTGTTGTTCGGGTCCGCCATCGGCGCAGGTGCTGCCTTGCTTACCTCCCAATGGTGGCCGGTCCGTCCTCCATTTCCAGAGGTCACGCGCACCGCAACGGATGCCCCTGAGCTGCCGGGAGGTGCCGGCCTCACCATCGTGGTAAACACCCTGGGCGGTTCCTTCACTGATGAAACCGCTGCAGCCCTCCAAGAAGTATTCCCGCATGCGCATATAAAGTCGGTTGCGCCGACCGAAAGTCTGGCGGAAGTCATCCAGGGCGCAGCAACTTACGAAGGCACCCGGGCGCTCGGCGTGTGGGGCGGCGACGGGACCGTGGGCACTGCGGCCGCGGCCGCCGTCGAACATTCCCTTCCCTTCCTGGTTCTGCCGGGGGGCACCCTGAACCACTTCGCCCGCGATACCGGAACGGGGAGCCTCAAGGAGGCGGTCGCGGCCGCAACCAAGGGCGAGGCGGCGCGTGCCGACGTGGGCATCATGACCGTGGAACGCGGGCTGGCAGGAAACCCGGAGACGGCCGAACTCATCATGGTCAACACGGCCAGCGTGGGGCTGTATCCCAACCTGGTCCGGCGCCGGGAACAGCTTCAGCCAGCCTTGGGAAAACCGCTGGCCGGAGTGGTGGCCATGTTCCGAACCTTCGCCGTGGGAACCCCCACCCACCTGACCGTGGATGGCGTGCGGCACAAAGTCTGGATCGCCTACGTCGGGCGCGGGCGCTACTACCCGCGGGACCACGCGCCGCTGTTCCGGCCGGTGCTGGACGACGGTGTGCTGGATGTCCGCATGATCACCGCTGACGAATCGTTCGCCAGACTGCGGCTCTTGTGGTCGGTGCTGACCGGAACGGTGGCGACGTCACGGATTACCCACCTGAGGGAAGCCACGGAGGTCCACATTGAATCGGAAGGTTCCCCGATGGCACTGGCCGTGGACGGCGAAGCGCTGGCCGGCGTGCGCAGCGTCCGGCTCCGGGTGGAGCCGCGTGCCCTGACGTACTACTCGCCCCGCCCGTGAGCCGGCGCTAATCCCCTGATCATCCATGCGGATTACCCTGATTGGACCCTGAATCATCCCTGAGACAGGCGAAATCCCGGATGGCCGTCGGTAGCGTGAAGCGTACACACCCACACGTCCCAGCATCCCGCAGCCATCCGGCTGCTGTTCGAAGGAACACTCCATGATTGAGGCATCAGGCCTGAGTAAGGCCTACGGAAGCAAGATGGCCGTTGACGGCATCAGCTTCACCGTCAACGCGGGGCAGGTGACGGGCTTCCTGGGCCCGAACGGCGCCGGCAAATCCACCACCATGCGAATGATCATGGGACTGGACCGGCCGACGTCGGGCACGGTCACCGTAAACGGCCTGCCGTACGCCGAGCACAAGGCCCCCCTGCACGAGGTGGGAGCGCTGCTGGACGCCAAGGCGGTCCACACCAGCCGCAGTGCCTACAACCACCTGCGGGCCATGGCTGCCACGCACAACATTCCCACGGCCCGGGTCTGCGAAGTCATCGAAATGACCGGCCTGGAAACCGTAGCCAAAAAGAAGGCCGGCGGGTTCTCGCTGGGCATGGGACAGCGCCTCGGCATTGCGGCCGCGCTCCTTGGCGATCCGCAGACCCTGATTCTCGATGAACCGGTCAACGGCCTTGATCCCGAGGGCGTTCTCTGGGTCCGCAACCTGGTCCGCTACCTCGCCACCCAGGGGAAAACGATCTTCCTGTCCTCACACCTGATGAGTGAAATGGCCCAGACAGCAGACCACCTGATCGTGATCGGACGCGGCAAGATCATTGCCGACGCCCCCGTCCAGGAAATCATTGCCGGCAGCCGCCAGGTCCGGACCCTCGTGCGCACGTCGGCGGCCACCCAACTGTCCGCCCTGCTGGCCGGCAACGGAGTGACGGTGGACCAGAACGAGCAGGAAAGCCTGGAGGTGACCGGCCTGGATTCGCGCCAGATCGCCCAAGTGGCCCTGGACAACGGCGTCCTGGTCTACGAGCTCACCCCGCAGTTGTCGTCTCTGGAAGACGCCTACTTCGACCTCACCAAGGACGAAGTGGAATACCACTCGCACCTGACCGGTGGACCAGCGGGCGCGCCCGCCCCGGAAACCGCCCCGGCAACGGCAGGAAAGTAAAGAGGATGACCGCCATGACTGATACCCAGACTTCCCGGGTCCGTTCCACCGCCGGCACCAAGGGCGTGACGTTCACCGGGGTGCTGCGCTCCGAGTGGATCAAGCTGTGGTCCCTGATGTCCACCCGGATCCTGCTGCTCCTGACTCTCGTGGCGATCGTCGGCGTCGGGGCCCTTGCCGTCCTGATCCGGTTCTCGTTTTTGGACTCCATGGCCCGGCAGGCGCGGGACCAGGGCCAGACGCTGACGCCGGAAATGATGGCGGAGTCGTTCCCGCCGGGATCGGGCTTTGACCTGTACAACCTGCCCAACGCCGGCCTCCAGATCGGTATCTTGGTGCTGGGATCCCTGGCTGTCCTGTTCATTTCCTCGGAATACGCCACGGGCATGATCCGCTCCACCATGAACGCGGTCCCGCGCCGCACCCCGGCTTTCGGGGCCAAGGCGATCATTCTCGCTGCGATCTCCTACGTGATCACCACCATCGCCGCCGTTGCCACGTTCCTGATCGCCATGCCGGTGTTCCAGGGGCTGGGCTTCGACCTGGACTGGGCCACGGACGGTGTGTTGTACAGCGTCTTCACGGGCGGCCTATACGTTGCGGGGGTGGCCCTGATCGGACTGTCGCTGGGCGCACTGCTAAGAAGCTCCGCCGGCGGCATCACGGTGCTGGTGGGCCTGTTCTTCGTCCTGTCCATCGCAGCCAGCTTCCTGACGCTGATCCCCGGTGAGTTCTGGAAGTACGTGCCCCAGTACATCCCCAGCGACGCCGGCGGACGGTTCCTGTCCATCGGCCACACCGACGGCGTCCTCGACCCCTGGCAGGGCGGGCTGGTTTTCCTGGGCTACGTGCTGCTGTTCCTGGTTCCGGCGATGATCGTGATCAAGAAACGCGACGTCTGACCTGAAGCTAGGCTCACAGCATGACTGAAGCGGTAGTGGTGAAGGACGCGTCGGCCGGATTGGCCCACTCGTCCTTTGCCGAAATCACGGCCAAGCGCCGCGGCGTGCTCCGGCGGTACCTCTACCAGCATGCGCGTGTCATGGATGCGGTGGTTGCCGCCAGTTACGCACTCCTGGTTGCCCCCACCATGGTGGATGCCATCCTGCAGGGCGCCTGGCTGGCGGCGGCGCTCCTTCTCGCAGTGGCAGGAGCACTGTTGTTCCGGCGCTCCTATCCGGTGGCGCTGGCAGCGTTCGCAGCAGTGATGGAAGTGGCGGTCACACTGCTCCACCCGTGGGGCTCCAACGTTTCGGCGGGGCTGTGGTTCTCGCTCTATGCCGTGGCGGTGGTGCACTCCCGCCGGTTCGCCCTGGTGTCCATGGCCGCGGCAACCGCCCCTCTGGCCTTGCTGTACCTCCTGGCCGCCGTGGGTCCCATGGAGAATTCCTTCGTCCACGACGCCGCCAGCCATCCCGGCGACTTCCACCTCCTGACAAGCATCGCCGCCGGCGCCACCATCGCCTTGTCCAACGTCATCGCCACGGGAATGGGAATCTCGGTGCGGCAGCGGCGCGAACATGAACAGGAAGTCGCGGCCTGGGTGGCGCGGACTGCCAGCCTGGCGTCCGTCAACGAACGGAACCGGATCGCCCGCGAAATGCACGACGTCGTGGCGCACTCCCTGACGGTCATGGTCAGCCTCTCCGATGGTGCCGCCGTCGTGGTCCGGAAAAGTCCCGACCGCGCCGGCGAGGTGCTGGGAGAACTTTCGCGGACCGGCCGGACCGCGCTGGCTGACATGCGGCGCGTCCTGGGGGTACTCCGGGACGACGCCGGAACGGCGCCGCGGCAGCCACTCGCGTCCGGCGACAGCCTGGCCAACCTCCTGGCAGGCTTCCGCACCGCAGGCCTGCCCGTGTACTGCTCACACACCGGGCCTGCGCTGCCGGACGACGCCGCGTTCCAGCTGACGGTCTACCGGATTGTGCAGGAGTCACTGACCAACGTGCTCCGCTACGGCAGGTCACTTGGGCGGGTGGAGGTCAGCATTGTGCGGGACAGTTCCACCGTGACCATTGAAGTGCTCGACGACGGCGCCGGGGCCGCAGGACCGGGCACCCCCGACGGCGGCGGGCCGGGTTCGGGGAATACGGGCCCGGGAAGCACCGGCTCGGGCCAGGGGCTCGCGGGTATGGCGGAACGGGCCGGCATCTACGCGGGCACCGTGGAGGCGGGACGGCGCGGCCGCGGCTGGCGCGTGCGGGCCGTCCTGAACTGGCCGGCCGACGACCTTCCGGATCCTGACCCCATTCCCCAACTGCAAGGCAGAGTATGACTGAGACGCAACCGATCACCGTCCTGCTGGTGGATGACCAGCCGCTGTTGAGAATGGGGTTCCGCCTCATCCTCGAGGGCGAGGATGACCTCAGCATTGTGGGGGAAGCGTCCGACGGCGCCGAAGCCGTCCGGCAGGTGCGCGAACTCAAACCGGACGTGGTGCTGATGGACGTCCGGATGCCCGTGCTGGACGGCATCGAGGCAACCCGCGCCATCACTGGCTCCGGCGCCGAGGCCCGGGTCATCATCCTCACCACCTTCGATGTGGACGAATACGCGTTCGCCGGCCTCCAGGCAGGGGCGTCTGCGTTCCTGCTCAAGGACGTGGCTCCGGCGGAACTGATCCACGCCGTCCGCGTGGTGGCCAGCGGCGATGCCGTAGTGGCGCCGCGCGTCACCCAGCGGCTCCTGGAAACCTACGTCCGCGGTGCCGCCCGGCCCTTGGCCGCCGCAACACCGCGGGATCCGCTGCTGGAAGACCTGACGCCGCGTGAAACCGAGATGCTCGAAGCGATGGCCGAGGGGCTGTCCAACGCCGAAATCGCGCACCGGTATTTCCTCTCCGAAGCCACCGTCAAGACCCACGTCCGCCGGATCCTCACCAAACTCCACCTCCGCGACCGCGTGCAGGCCGTGGTCTATGCGTACGAAACCGGCCTGGTGGTTCCCAGCAACCCTGATTACTGACGCTGGCGCGGCGTTAGACTCGGAACCATGCCTTCACCTGCCGCCGCCACAGACCACATTCAGGACCTTGGCGCTTACGTCAGCGCCTCGCCGTCGAGCTTTCACGCCGTCAACGAGGCCGCACGCAGGCTGAATGAGGCAGGGTTCACGGGCCTGGACGAGCGTAAGCCGTGGACCGGCGGGGCGGGCTCCTTCTACCTGATCCGCGACGGTGCCCTCATCGCGTGGGTAGTGCCCGAGGGCGCCGGGCCCACCACCGGGTTCAACATCCTGGGCGCGCACACGGATTCGCCGTCCTTCAAGCTCAAACCTAAGCCCACCACGGGCGCGTTCGGGTGGCTGCAGGCAGGGGTGGAAGTCTACGGCGGCCCGCTCCTGAATTCCTGGCTGGACCGTGAGTTGCAGCTGGCAGGCCGGCTGGTCATGCTGGACGGCACCCAGCACCTCACAGCCACGGGCCCGCTGCTCCGCTTCCCGCAGCTCGCCATTCACCTGGACCGGGCGGTGAACGACGGCCTGACCCTGGATAAGCAGCGGCACATGAACCCTGTGTGGGGCCTGGGGAATCCATCCGATTTTGACCTGCTTGGTGTTTTGGCGGCCAATGTTCCCGGCGGCGTCTCCGTGGACGCGGCAGAGATCGGCGGGTACGACGTCGTCATAGCGGACACGCAGGCACCTGCGGTTTTCGGGGCGAACAGTGAGTTCTTCGCGTCCGGGCGGCTGGACAACCTTTCGGCGACGCATGCGGGGCTGGCGGCGCTGATCGCGCACGCTGCTGCTGCGGGGCCCGGCGCTGGAGCCAGTGCGCCCATCGCCGTCCTGGCGGCTTTCGACCACGAGGAAATCGGTTCCAATTCCCGCTCCGGGGCCTGCGGACCCATCCTGGAGGATGTGCTGGTGCGGATCTCCGACGGCCTCGGCGCCACGGTGAGCCAGCGGCGTCAGGCGCTGGCGGCGTCGTTCTGTGTGTCCGCTGACGCAGGGCACGCCGTGCACCCCAACTACCCCGAACGGCACGATCCGGCCAATCACCCAGTACTCAACGGCGGCCCGCTGCTGAAGATCAATGCCAACCAGCGCTACGCCACCGACGCTGCCGGTGCGGCGCTGTGGGCCCGGCTATGCGGGGAGGCGGGGGTGCCTTACCAGGAATTTGTGTCCAACAACGTGATGCCCTGCGGCTCCACCATCGGGCCGCTGACCGCCACGCGCTTGGGGATCCGGACCGTTGACGTGGGGGTTCCTCTGCTGTCAATGCACTCCGCGCGCGAACTCTGCGGCGTGGAGGACCCACACCGGCTGGCCACGGTGACCGAGCTGTTCTTCCGGACCGCTGTGTAGGGCTCCGCCAAATCAGTCACCCTCGCAAGTGAATTTCGTGGCCACCGGCGAGCTTTGTGCGGGTACCCGCATAGCCCTCCATCCGTACGTATGCAGCATCGCGCGAGCTGTGAGCACGTACATTCTGCTGCGCTCCTTCCGTCGGGCACTCGTGACTTGTGACGCTTTCGCGAGGTCCTCCTGCAGCGTCACGAGGCCTTTCCCGTTATCCGAGGGCTGCTCAGTCGTGCCCGCATAAGGCCGGTTCCGCAGTTTCCGCAGGTTCCACAACGTCCCAGCGATATCCCGCACCGGTGTCCATTCCCGCGGGTAATTGCGCTCTCACAGTGCCTAGCTTGAAGTCAGTACAACGCCCCGGCAGCACTTTCGAGCTCAGGACTACGGTGAAGATGGCTACTTTCATTTCAGGACATGCACTGTGACCGCGCCCCTGCGCTTAGCCCCTGAACCGATGCGGGTTGGACGTCAACCACGAAAAATGACCATCAGTCCGATGGTCGGCCGGTTGTCCCGGTTCGCCGCCGTCGGCGCCTTCGGCACAGCCCTGAACCTGGCCATCATGGCGGTGATGCTCGGGCTGGGGACGCACTATCTGGTGGCCGCGATCGTGGCCACCGAGCTGACCATCCTGAGCAACTTCCTCATGCAGGAGCGGCTGGTGTTCCGCGACATGCGTGAGGGCCGCACGTTCCGGCAGCGCATCCTCGCGAGCTTCGGCTTCAACAACATCGAGACGCTCGTCCGGATGCCGGTGCTCGTGCTCCTGGTGGACCTGCTGCTCATTCCCGGCCTCGTCGCCCAGGCTGCGACCCTCGCGGTCGCATTCCTAATCCGCTTCGCCTTCACGTCCCGGGTCATCCACCGGGTTCGTCCCGTCGCGAGCCGTCAGGTGCTAGTGGCCTCACTTCAAGAGGAGCAGCAGTCATGACTCCCACCTTCGATGCGACCCCTGCTCTGTCGGTTTCCGAGCCGCAGCAGCAGCCCCAGACCGAGCAGGAGCGGCCCAAGGTGGGCTACCGCTACTGCTCCGAAGCTCGGAAAGGAGGTCCGTCGTGCAACTGAGCAACGACCTCAGCCAGAGCCCGCTCGCGCAGGCGGTCGATATGCCCCCGCCGCCTGCGCGAGTGATTGCGATCATCCCTGCCCACAACGAAGAGATCGGAATCGCACAGACGATCGATAGCCTGCGCCGCCAGACCCAGGCCCCCGACCACATCCTCGTCGCGGCAGACAACTGCACCGACGGTACTGTGGAAATCGCCACGGCTATGGGCGTGGAGGTCCTGGAGACCCGGGACAACAACGCAAGGAAGGCCGGCGCGCTCAACCAGGGGCTCGCCATAGTCCTCCCCTCCCTCCAGCCCCATGACGTCGTGCTGATGATGGATGCAGACAGCCGTTTGAACCACGACTTCGTGGCTGCTGGGATGGCGTACTTTGAGCGCTGGCCGCTGCGGGGCGGGATCAGTGGCTCCTATGTCGCCGCCGACCACCCGTCGCGCGTGGCCCTCCTCCAGAAGATCGAGTACACCCAAGGACTTCGCACGGTGCATCGGCGTGCAGGGCGCATCCATGTGTTGTCGGGCGCGGCCACCATGTTCACAGTCGAAGCGCTACGCAAGGTGGCCGAGATGCGAGGCAGCAGTGTCATCCCGGGAGTGAAGGGACTGGTATACGACGAGTCCTCACTCACGGAGGACTACGAGCTGACCGTGGCACTGAAGCGTGTGGGCTACGACCCCCGGTGTGCCATCGACTGCATTGTCTTCACCGATGTGATGCCGACATGGCACGACTGGATGGTCCAGCGACTGCGCTGGCAGCGGGGGACGCTGGAGACCCTGTTCACCTACGGATTCGTGGAGCACACCCGTAAGGCCTGGGCCGTGCAGATGTGGACATACTTTCGCACCATCATCCCGCTCCTGATGCTGGTGATCTGGGTCTATGCCTTGGCCTTCGAGGGGGTGGCATTCTACCCGTTATGGCTGCTGCTCATCCCGGTGTTTATGCTCGACCAACTGGTCGCCACCTGGAACGCCGGCTGGAGGGCGCGGATCTACGCCACCCTCATCATCCCGCTGTGGATCTACGAGGCTTATCAGTCAGTCGCGTACTGGAGGGCGCTTCGGCTTGCGTTGCGTGGCGGAGAGAAGGAGTGGCTGACCTAATGAACACTTTCCTGGGCCTCTTGGAGGAGGTCACGCACGACGGTTTCATGGCCGGGGCCGCCGGACTAACGGCTCTCACGCTGGTGATCCTCGGCATAGCCGTCCGCCGCATCCTGCCCAAGCACAAGCATGACACCACCCTGCCCCCGAGGAGGGAGCTCACATGACCGACACCCTCACTCGCCCGGTCGACTCGTACCGTCGGCCAGCCTGGAACGAGGCCGTCAGCCAGGCACTGCCGCCCAAGCTGCAGTTCAAGAGCACGCCGCGCTGGGTGGCCCGCGTCCCACTCATGACGCTGCTGGTGCTGCTGGCTGTACTCAGCTTGCGGCTGTCCAACACGGCCTTCATCGATGAGGCGCTCTACATCAACGCAGGACACGACTACCTCACGCACTGGCTGACGGGCGACGGTGTCGAGGCATATGGGGATTCGTTCTCCGGCGTGCCGTTCATTTACCCCGTGCTCGCTGCCGTGCTGGAAACCCTCGGAGGGCTCCTGCTGGTCAGGGGATTCAGCCTGCTCTGCGTGTTGGCGGCGACAATCTTCGTCTACCGCGCACTGGCGGACCTGGGGTACCGCCGTGAAGGCATGCTCGCTGCTGCCTTCTTCGCACTGACCGGCCCAGTCGTCTTTGCCGGTGCCCTGGCAACCTTCGACGCTCTGGTCATTGCCCTGCTGGCAGCCGCACTCTGGACAGGCGTTCAGAAGGGTTGGACGTCAGCAATGGCCACAGGTGTGATCCTTGGTCTGGTCCCCATCATGAAGTACACGGGTGCGATCTTCATCCCGGTGGTACTGGGCGTGGTTTTCCTGACCTCGCCGCGTTGGCGTGCATTGCCTGCCGGCGTCATCGCCACGGCGATCCCTTGGGCTGCCTGGCTCGCCTGGTCAGATCAGATCGCAGCAGGCATCGCGTTCACAACCACCCATCGAACCGCGCTCAGCCCGTACAGCATGGACGACCTAGCGGCATGGATGGTGCTCGACATCGGCATCCTCATCCTCATCGCGGTGGGCGGAGGACTGCTGCTTGCCCGGCGAGGGCCGGGTCACGCACTACTGGGACTGGGCCTGCTCGGCGGTGGCATGGCGCTGCCCGCCGCGCAGTTGATCCTTGGTGAGGCCGTCTCCTTCGACAAGCACATGGCGTACTCCGCACTGTTCCTTGCTCCCCTGGCTGGATACGCGCTGGCGCAGCTGTCCAGACGCACCTGGAAGCTGCTCCCGGTGGCGGTGCTACTTCTGACAGCCCTGCTATTCGGGGTTTCCCGCTCGGAGGCCATGTACAGTTCCTGGGTCAGCGTCCAGCCCGTCCTGCAGGTGATCGAGGACAACCCCAGGCCGGGCATCTACATCTCCTCGGCGACGGACTCCCTGAAGTACCACCTGCGAGACCACCCCGAGATCACCTGGGAGACGACCTTCTCCCTCTATCCCCAAGGGAACGATCTCATCAGGGTGGCCGTCGAGGATCAGCGGTTCCAGTCCGTCATCCTTCGCTCTGCCGGCACTGGGGCGCCCGACCAGGACGCCGGACAGGCGGTGTTGCTCCAGGCTCTGCGGGACAACCCGAACTATGAGCTAACCGCAACGATGCCCGCCCGCGAGCACTCCGAGACCGACTTTTGGCTCGTCTTCACAAAGAAAGAAGCATGATGAATAACCTTCGAAAGGGCGCCGCCAAGTTCGCAGCCGCATTGAGCCTGGCGGTCTTGATCGCTCCGTCGGCGCTGATCACCTCGGCACACGCGGCCCCGTGCCCCTGGGTCGAGGTGGGCCCGACTATATGCGTGGATGTACAGCTGATCTCTCCCAAGAACGGGGATGTGCTCACTGGAGACGTAGCCCTGGAATCCACGGCCCGCCAACTCCAAGCTGACCGGGGCAACGTCGTAAAGGTTGAGTGGTGGCTGTACCACCCAAGCTTTCTGCAGCAGAACCCGAACAACCACGAGGGCAAGGTCCTCATGACCGAGACCGTCGCACCGTCAAGCGGAACTCGCCTCGACGGCACTTGGCGCGGCACGTGGACTGTCCCTGCCGACCGCAGGGTAACCACCCGCGACGGCGACTACGAACATCCCGGAATCAGGACCTACACGCTGCCGACCACCGGCACCTACAAAATCGAGTCGCATGTGCTGGACGAGGAGTGGACTCGCACGGCCGGTGGGCCTGCCGGCCGCACGCCGCCGATCACGGTGACGGTCCCGGGTGGGATTACTGACCCACCGCCGCCCCCGCCGCCGGTTAACGATTCGACGGCCACCATCAACGGCCAGTCCCGGCCGATCGACGGGACCGACATCTACCGCGCGGCGGGCTTCTTGGTCCGCTATACCAAGACCGCCAGCCAGACCGAGTCTCCTGCCAACATGTGGGGTGCCGAGGCGGCCGTCGTCGCGGGCAAAGTCACGGCCTTCAACGATCGACAGAGCACTGGCGCGGCGGGTCTGGTGATCCCGGAGGGCGGCTTCGTGTTGTCGGGCCACGGTGCATCGCGGGACTGGCTCATTGCCAACGCACAGGTGGGTGCCACGGTGACGTCCCCGGCGTCCGGCGGCACCGCCCCGCCGCCCCCGCCGCCGGTTAACGATTCGACGGCCACCATCAACGGCCAGTCCCGGCCGATCGACGGGACCGACATCTACCGCGCGGCGGGCTTCTTGGTCCGCTATACCAAGACCGCCAGCCAGACCGAGTCTCCTGCCAACATGTGGGGTGCCGAGGCGGCCGTCGTCGCGGGCAAAGTCACGGCCTTCAACGATCGACAGAGCACTGGCGCGGCGGGTCTGGTGATCCCGGAGGGCGGCTTCGTGTTGTCGGGCCACGGTGCATCGCGGGACTGGCTCATTGCCAACGCACAGGTGGGTGCCACGGTGACGTCCCCGGCGTCCGGCGGCACCGCCCCGCCGCCCCCGCCGCCGCCCTCTGCGTGCACCGCCTTCACCGGCGAGTACTTCGACAACATCGAATTGAGCGGGGCTCCCGCCCTGACTCGATGCGACGCCGAGATCAACTTCTTCTGGCCTGGAACTACCGGAGCCGGACCAGGGCTCGATGGAACCAACGACTCGGCCCGGTGGACCCGCACGGTCGACCTGCCCGCCGGTGAACAGACCTTTACGATCACCGGTGACGACGGCGTGCGCGTAAAGCTGGACGGCACAATCATCATTGACGGTTGGAAGGACCAGGCTCCGTCAACCTACATGACCACACGAACGGTGGCTGCCGGGGCTCACACCGTTGTCGTGGAGCATTACGAGCGATACGGCGATGCCACCGTACGGTTCGCCATGGCAGCCGGGACAGCCACGCCGCTCGCGACCACCGGCTTTGCGGCCACGGGGCGTTGGACCACGCCGTCGAGCATGCCAGGACGGGCGATGCACGCCACCCTGCTGCGCGACGGTCGCATCCTGCTGATCGCGGGTTCGGGCAACGACTGGGAGGGCCAGTTCCTTCCGGGAACGTTCCAGACGCACGTCTGGGATCCGACTGCCAATACCTTCACAAGCGTCCCCACACCGGAGGACATGTTCTGCTCCGGGCATGTGACCCTCCCGGACGGGAAGATCCTCGTGCAAGGCGGCACGACCGCCTACGCGGGAACCCCGGGAAGCGTGTCGTACAAGGGCCTGAAGTCGTCCTACGTGTTCGACCCGGCCACCAATGCTTACACCAAGACGAACGACGCGATCGAGGGCCACTGGTACCCCACCCTCACCAAACTGGAGACCGGAGACGTCTGGATGGCTGGCGGCTACGACGAGAACGGTGGCGGCTCCACCGCGACAGAGCTGTTCAACTTCGCCCAGAGCCGCTGGCTCGCGCGCAACGAAGTTCCTCAGACTAACCGCTACCTGGGCACCTACCCGCACATGTTCCTCATGGCGGACGGCCGGATGCTTTACACCGGAGGCCACACCTTCGGTGACGCGCAGCCCGGGACCGGGTCCTTTATCTACGACTGGCGCCAGGCGCTGATAGGCGACATCCCCGGCCTGCGCGTGCCGCAGCTCCGTGACCAGGCTGGCTCTGTGCTCCTGCCGCCGGCCCAGAACCAGAAGTTCATGATCGCCGGCGGTGGCAGCACGGACTTCGGCGGCGCGACCAACACGGTGGACATCGTGGACATGAATCAGGCCAACCCGGCATGGACACCCGGCCCCAACCTGCCGGGGAGCGAGGGCCGCATGTACCTCAACCTCACCAACCTGCCCGACCGCAGCGTCCTGGCAAGCCACGGGGCCACGGGTAACCGGACCGGTGATGTTCTGCGTGCTGCGATCTACTCGCCTGCCAGCAACACCTGGGCGGAAGTGGCCGCAGACCCGGTCGGCAGGAACTACCACGCCTCGACGCTGCTGCTGCCTGACGGTCGCGTCGTCGCCATCGGATCCAACCCGGCCGACAACTCCTACGAGAAGCGGTTGAGCGTCTACGAGCCGCCGTATCTGTTCAAGGGCGACCGCCCGACGATCACGGCAGCCCCGGCCGAGGCGACCTACGGGCAGGCATTCGCCCTTGGCACCGCGGGCAACGTCATGAGCGCCTCACTCACGAGCCCGGGGTCGGCCACGCACCAGACGGACACCAACGCCCGTTTGGTGGACCTGCCCCTTTCGGGCGGGGCTGCTAAGACCGCCACCATCCCCGCCAACCGGGCACTCTTGCCGCCTGGCCCGTACATGCTCACAGTCCTGGACGACATGGGAGTCCCTTCGGTGGCTCGCTGGATCAACATCCGATGAGAGGAAGAAGACGATGACCAAGCAGCATCACATGAGCAAAAGGCGCAGGACTGCGGCCGGCGCTACGCTCGGCGTCGTAGCACTCCTCGTCGCATGGTCGACTACGGCTGGCGGCATGCTGGCAACAGCTGCGCCCCCGTCCGGCAGTGATGGGGTGGTCAGCGAGCCCGTCGCCAAACCGCATGCCATCGTCGAGCCCGAAGCTCGGGCCGTGAACGACGGCAAGCAAGGCCAGGCTGCAGGCGTGAAGATGCGTCCGGCGCCGCAGGTCGACGTCGAGAAGCTGAAGGGCACCGGGAATGGGGGCTGCGTCGCTGGCTATGGCAAACCCGGGCAGTGCTTGCCCGCCTTTCCGCCCAGCCACGCTGCCCACGGCATGGACATGCCCTGGACCTGCGAGGAGATGCGCACTATCTTCGTGGACGGCATCACGGTTGAGCGTGGCAAGGACACGCTGAAGCTGGACACCAACAATGATGGCGTAGCCTGTGGGGAGAGTGATGCAGCATGACTCGGACCCGTCGCAGGGCGGCCGTTGCAGCAGCGTCAGCTGCAGCCGCCGTCGTCCTCACCGGAGCGATCCATACGGTGGTCCAGTTTCACTCAGCCCCGCCGTCTGCTGCCACGAACGCTACCACTCAGAGCGTTCCGGCCGAGGAGCGCCCCCTTAAGAACAACTGCTCGGGTGGCTATGTCACTTTTACCTTCGATGATGGCCCGTTCACGAACACCGAGAAGGTGCTCGATGCGCTCGATGGATTCGGCATCGATGCCGTCTTCTTCTGGAACGGCCACAAGGTTAAGGGTCGTGAGCGCGTAGTGGCTCGCGCCCTCGCTGAGGGCCATGTCATAGGCAACCACACTTGGGACCACGGCAACATGACCACCGGGGACCTGCCCGATGGCACCAACGTGACCTGGGGGCCCAGCTGGGTGCGTAGCCAGCTCGAGCGAACAAACGAGGTCCTGATGGCTGCGGGTGCTCCTCGGCCGACCCTATACCGGCCCCCCTACGGGGCGATCAACAAGCAAGCGGACGGAATAGCCCAGGAACTCGGCCTGCGTCTCGTGATGCCTTGGGGATCCCAGGAGGAGGACAACATCGTGGACACCCACGACAACGAGGGTGCGAGCGTCAAGGAGATCGTCGATGTCACAATCCGGGGGATGCGGAACGGCTCAATCATCACCATGCACGACGGCCTGGGACAGGCGACGCTCAACTCCATCTACTCGCTTCAGGCCATCGTGGACGCGATGAACGAAAAGGGCCTGTGCGCCACCACAGAGGTACGCAAGGATGCTACGGGCCGCGTCTTGGAGGCGTATGGCTGAAGAGAACTTGGCGTCCGTCTGAGCCGCTACGAAGAGCCGTCTCCTGTCGCCGGGCTGCCCAGAAAGGTGGCTGCCGTCTACTGGACGCGCTGGAACTCTGCCATCCGGCTTACGCAGGTCCCGCAGTCATTCAACGTTCTCTACCTGTTCGCCGCTGGTCGATCCGGCGACCTGGGGGGCATCGGCTGGGGCATGAACGATATTGCCGCCGACATCAAGACTGTGCGCGCCAGGGGTCAGCGCGTTGTACTCTCAACGGGCGGCGCGGGCCAAGGGATCAACTTCTCCTCGCGGACTGTGAGCCAGCGCTTCGTGGACAGCGTCGTGCGCATCAACGCCGAGCTCGGCGGCACCCTGGCCAGCCCCATGATCGACGGGGTGGACTTCAACACGTTCGAGGCCGAGGCCACTCCTGAAACCGCCGAGTATCTGTGGATGTTCGCAGAGCTGAAGCGCCAGTTCGGCCAGGAGTTCGGCATCACGTCCCCACCTGCGCCGTGGAAAGACCAGGACAAGGCGATGATCCGCGAGGCCCTGTCCACCGGCCTCATGACCTACGCCGGGCCGCAGATGTATGACGGCCCGGGGCTGGCCGATCCTGCGTATATCATCAAGACCACGCGGGACTGGGTGCAAAACGTGGCCGGAGGGGATGCGAGCAAGATCGTGGTGGGCTTCGGCATGGAGGACATGGCGAACTTTTCCTCCATCGAGCAGATCCTCACTGCCTGGCGGGCCATCGAGAAGGAGTTTCCCGGGATCCGAGGGGCGTTCTTGTGGCAGCATAAGACCGACTTTGACAGGGGATGGGCCTTCGCCATGCAGGTTGCCCCTCTCATCCTGGACAAACCCATTCCGGAGCAGCCGATGCCCTGGACACAACCGTATACGCCGACTCAGCCTCCCGGCCCCATGGTCAGAATCGGCTCGGCCTCCTGCCCGCTTGCAGGTATCGACATCGCTCGCGAGCGGAATGCCTTGGTGGCGTACACGGATGAGGCGGCAACCACGACCACCAACCCGTACGGCTGCGAGGTGACCGTGACGGGCGGCAAGGTCATCCAGATCAACGACCGCCAGGTTGGCGAGTCCGTGACCGGAACACCCATCCTCAGGGGCGGCTTCGTGCTCTCGGGGCATGGCGAGGCTCGCACTTGGCTTTTGGCCAACGCCAAAATCGGTGCGGCGGTCGAGGTCGTCACGGTGTCGCCCCGACCTGGTCTCCCCACCCGCTCTTGATGCCGGGGTGGGCGGGAATCGAGGTTGCCGCCTGCTTACTGTCCCCGCTCGAAGCGGAAGGGTTCGCGATCGATTTGCCGGGCCGGGACACCTACCCAGGTTTCGCCGTCGGGCACGTTGCTGAGGACCGCGGCTCCCATACCAACCGTTGCGTACTCTCCCACCGATGTCCCCTCCCGGACACTGGAATTCATCCCCAGAAAGGCTGCGCGGCCAATCCGGACGCCGCCCCCCAATGACACTCCCGTATCGAGGGTCGCGAAGTCCGCCACGTCGTCGTCGTGCGTGAACGTTACGGACGGCATCGCCACCACGTGAGAACCGAGGGTGACCGACGCAGTCAGCGTCACATTGCGCAGTAGGATACTGCCCCGACCGATCCTGCACCCCTCCGGGTGTTCCACTGACGGATCGATCGCGGTGGCGTACCGTGCCTCGTTCAGTCCCATGCCAGCGAGCCGCTGCACGACACCTTCGCGCGACCTGCCCGAGCTGAGACAGACAAGGACTAAAGCATGCAAGTAGTCGGGTGCGTCGTCGATGGTTCCAAGGACCGGCGCTCCGTCCACGGTGACCCCGGCCAATTCCTTGTCATCGTCGAGCAGCCCCACAACGTCGTATTGGCCGCTGCTTCGCACCATCGCCATGACTTCGCGCGCCAGGCCGCTTGCAGCAATCAGGATCAGCTCACTCAACAGCCCACGCCTGTCCGAGCGGTTTGGATGGTGTTAATTACACGGTTGATGCTGACCGCATCCAGCTCGTGGAAGACGGGCAGGGTCAGCGTGCTGTCAGCAAGCCGTTCGGTGTGCTGCAGCCGTGCCCTGGCGGTTTCGCGCCAGCGGTATGCCGGTTGCCGATGGGCGGCCATGAGGCCGCGGGTTGCCGAGATGCCCGCGTCGGCAAGCCGGCAGAGCAGCCCGTCGCGGCTGATGGTGAAACCGGGCAACACCTCAACCCAGAAGGACTGGAAGTTGGTGGTTCCGTACAGCGGGTCCGCCACCAGCCGCAGGCCCTCTATCCCGGTCAGCCCGGCCGCATACATTCCGGCAATCTCGCGGCGCCGGGCAACCACCTGCGCGAGCCGGCGCAGCTGGACGATCCCCACCGCGGCCTGAAGGTCTGTCATCCGGTAGCTGAAGCCGATCTCGAGAAACACCTCCGGCGGTGCCGGTATGGAGCCCTGCCGGTCAGCCTCGGCAAGGCTTGAAGAATGTTCCCGGAGCGTTCGGGCCCGGGCAGCCCAGTCCTGCCGGTGTGTAGTGAGCATCCCACCTTCGCCGGTGGTTATGATTTTGCCAGCGTGGAATGACCAGACGGTCAAATCCGCTCCGGTGCCGACGGGCCGGCCCTTATAGAGGGATCCAACAGCGCAGGCGGCATTCTCGATCACGGTGATCTCGTGCCGGCCGCAAAGCTCCCGGATGGGGTCAAGATCAAGGGGGACACCGCCGTGGTCAACCACAATGACCGCGCGTGCATCCAAGGTCAGCGCCGCGCGGATTGTCTCGGCGGTAACGTTCCCCGTGGATGGGTCAACGTCGCAGAATACGGGACGCGCCCCCACATATGTCACTGCGTTCGCGATGGCGATGTAGGACAGCGACGGCACCACTACGTCGTCTCCGTGGCCGATACCGGCCACGACCAGAGCAAGGTGCAGTGCCGCGGTGCCACTGGAAGTTGCGACGGCGTGGGGAGCCTCGTGCGCTGCGCTGAAGTCCGCCTCGAACTCCTTGACTTTGGGCCCTTGCGCCACCCAGCCGGAAGCGACCACCTCAGCAAGGGCCTGGGCTTCTTCAGCACCGAGCCAAGGTTGCATGACGTTGATCCGGGCAATAACGGTTTCCGGATTCATCGGGTGCTCCACTTTCCTGGTCGCGGCGTTCGCACATTCTGCAAAGTTAGTCTGGAACAGGAGGTTATTCGTGCGAAACGTCGGAGCTATGTGGCTGGCTGAAAGGAACATTGCGGAAACTGCGGGTAGCTGCAAACTGGGCGCATGCCTAGATGACAGGCAGAACGTACGGTTCCCGCCGGGCGGCTGCTTTCCCGGCGGCCAAGGCCGTCAGCTGCGCCCGCGATTCCACTCCAAGCTTGCGGTAGATGGCTGTAAGGCGCACCTCCACGGTCCGGATGGAGACGAACAGTGTGGCGGCGATTTCCTTGTTGCGCATGCCGCGGGCCACCATCTGCGCGAGGGCGCGTTCGTGGTCGACGAGCATCAGCAAGGCCGGGTTTCCAGGCGTGCGCGCCGGTTCCACCCGCTCGTCAAGCAGCAGGGAATCAACATGCTGCGTCCAGGCAGCGGCGCCGGCCTCGTCAAACATCACCTTTGCGCGCAGCAGGCCGTCCCTGGATTCCCGCAGCCGGCCCAGGGCGCCCAGCCGCTCTGCGAAGCAAAGCAAAGTCCTGGCCCGCTCCAGCAGCGAATCGTGGCCGCTCCTGCTCTCAAGTGCGTGGTTGAACAGTTGAACCGACTGCTCCCCGTCGGCCAGCATGGCCCGGCTGCGGGCCACAGCCATGAGCAGCCAAGGCGACCTCAAGCCGACGGCCCGGCTCTCCAGCCGGTAAAGGGCAGCGGTGGCTTCGCGGTGCCGGCCCAGCCGGATCAGGACTTCCACAAGATCCGCTTCGCAGCGCAGCAGCGTGGGATTACTGAATCTCATGCCGATCTCCGCGGCGCGTGAGAGTTGGGCGGAGGACTCGGCCAGGTTTCCCCGCATCAGCGCGAAGTGGCCTTGGCAGGCCGCCAGCTGGGCCGTGATTGCCGGATGGCTGTCCGCTCCGGCGAAATGCTGGGCATCGGCAAAATACAGTTGCGCCAGCGCCTCGTCGCCCAGCGAATGTGCCCGCCACACCCGGAAAATGTGCCGCATCCCCCGGTGGTATTTGGTTTCGGGCTCGGTGAGTTCGAGGTCTTCGATGAGCCGGACGGCCTTCCCGACATTCCCCGCGCGGATCTCGTTGTCCACGGCGAAGTATTCTGCGGTTTCCCGCCAGTTGATGCTGCTGGCCTCAACGGAGCTCCGCACCATCGCGAAGGCCTCCTGGGCAAGTTCATGGTGCTCGCCGTAGGTCAGGGCGCGGCCCTGCACCAACAGGCCGGCCACGGTGCCACTGCCGGCGTCGTGTTTGCGGCCCTGTTGCGCCGGGGTCCCCTTGATGGCCTCGATCAGGAGCTTGGCGCGGTCAGCCACCGCGAGGCATTCCTTGGAGGCGGCGTCCCGGAACTCTTCGGCGTGGCGGAGCAAGCTGACGGCGTCGTCCACCTCCCACCGCTCGGCGTAAAAGAGTGAACCGACGCCCAACAGCGTGGCGGCATATGCGGGGTCGTGCTGCCCGAACTCCTTGACCAGGCGCAGCACCATGTTGGACCGCACCGTGGCACCCTGGATGAACTGGATCTCGAAGGCCAGTCCGGTCAGCCGCATAATCAGGGCCGGGTTGCGCGTCACCCTGCGGGCCCAGTCCAGGTAACGCTTCGCGTAGACAAGTTCACCGCGGTTGAACAGCAGCTCAGCCAGGGTTGTGAGCCGCGCCGCCGTTTCTGCTTCCCATGGGTTGATGGTCAGGGCGCGCTCGATGTACTCCACGGCGAAGGACACGTCCCCGCTGCGGATCAGGTCAACAGCAAACCGAAGGAGGCCGAACGGGGTCTGGCGTTCCAGCGAGCTGAAGCTCAGATGCCACCGGCGCGCGTACTGGTCGGTCTCACCGGCTGCTTCCGCGAGCGAGCGGTGGTTGGCTGTGCGGACCGACGGTGTCATGGCGGCGAAAACATATCCACGCAGGAGCTGGTCCTGGATCCGCAGGTGGGGACCGGAGCGGCTGACTATGCCGTTGGCCAGGAGCTCATCCACACCTGTCCACAGTTCGCTGTAGACGTTCTCCAGCGTGGCAATGTCGCTTCGGCAGGAAAGCGACATCAAATCAAGGGCTTGCCGGGCAGCTGGAGTGAGGGCGCCCACCGTCGCGGCGAACTCGGATTCAAAGCTTCCTTTGCAGGGCAGTGGAATGGGCAGCGCGTATTTGCCCTCGGCATGGCGTTCCAGCAGGCACGTGTATAGCTCGACGGCGGCGAGCGGGTTCCCTTGGGTTGCGGCGGCGACCGCATGGACCGCCGTCGGCGCAGTCTGCCGCGCCGGGATCGATTCCAGCATCCGGACGGTGTCGTTGTAGTTCAGGGCCATCAGATGCAGTGCTGGGAGGCTGCCGAAGGGGCTGTCCGGCACCTCATTCCGGACGCCGGCGAAGAGAACTATGTCCGTTCCGGACAGGCGGCGCGCGAGGAACCCGATGACGGCCTGGCTGCTGGGATCAAGCTGGTCTGCATCGTCCACCACAACGACGGTCCGTGAGGACGACCGCTGATGAAGCCTGTTGAGCAGCATTGTGGCGACTGCGGAGACATCCGTGGCGCCGGCTGAGTTCTGCAGCAGCTCCTCGGCAAACCGGCCAAGGACCGGGTCATCGATCCCGTTCAGCAGCGCTGTCAGGCCTGAGAGTGGCCAGTCCGACTCCGATGCGCTTGCCCGCAGAAAGACGGTCTGGTGATCGGAAAGCCGCGGGATCGCAGCCAACAGCGCGGACTTGCCCATTCCCCGCCCACCCACAACCGTGAGGGCAGATTCCTTCGGACCCCGGATCACCGCGAGGATCCGGTCCAACTCCTTGCTCCGGCCAATTAACGACATAAAGCCCCCATCCATCGAAGAATGAGACCTATTACCTGCTTTGAACTACACCCACGTCGAGGCCGTCCAGCCAACTGCCTGACTGCGGGCCAACTTCACGGTTCCCAGCCGATGGATCACAATCTAACCTCCAAGGATTGGGCCGCACCACAGTATTAGTTGACGCAAAGAACTAGGTACACCACCTAGGGTGTGCGGCTGGTACTCACCTTAGCGGCGTGGGCCCGGACCACCGGCTTTAGGCGGCGAGGCCTACCACCAGGTTGATGGTGGTGGCCAGAATCCCGACGCCGAAGACATACGACAGCAGACTGTGCCGCAAAGCTGCAGACCTCATCTCCCTGGTGGTGATGGAAGTGTCCGAGACCTGGTATGTCATGCCCATGCTGAACGCCATGTATGCGAAATCCGCGTACTGCGGCGGTTCGTCCTGGTTGAAGTTGATCCCGCGGGGCGGCCCAGCGGTGTAATACACCTCCGCGTAGCGCAACGTGAACAGCGTATGCACCAGCAGCCACGAAAAGACGGCCCCCAGCAGGGCAAGCAGGGCGAGCAGGAACTTGTCCAGGCCCTGCGCGTCCTTGGCTCCGAACATCACCAGGACAAACGCCGCAAGCGAGCCCACCGCGGCGCAGAGGATGAGAAAATCGGCGGTGGCACGTCGCGGATCTTCTTCCCGGGCGTGTCGTGCTGTCTGTTCGGCGTTCATGGGGCTGATGACTATCCACACGAAGAGGCTGTAGACACCCGCCGCCACCGCCCAGCCCACGGCCGGAGCGTAGATCCATTCGCCCCACAGGCCGGTGGCCAATCCGGCTACGACGCCCGCGACGACCATTGCCAGGAATCGCCACAAGGCGCGCTTGGCCCGTGGCGACGTGGGTGGGTGGCTGGATGAGGTGCCGGTCATAAGGAGATCATGCCACGCCGGCCTCGGTCACGAGGTGCGTTCTTTACCTCCGGTTGCCGTGCCGAAAGGCGCATAGTTGCGGGTTCCCTCGTTGATGTCCTTGTTGATGTCCTTGTTCAGCAATGTGATGCGCCGGACGGCCCTGACGCTTGGGTTTAAGGCTAGCCACATCGGGCCTTTGGTGCTGAGTTATCCACAGAAACCCCGACAGCCGGTTTGTGGCCACGGGTTTTCCACATAGCCGCGCTCCGGCTTCCGCCTTGCCACCACGGCGCCTAGCCTTGAGTCAAGCGCGAATCGCCTATCCGGTCCAAATGCACTAAGATATTGAAGTCTGTGCTGCGCCCTGCCTCCGTTCCGTTGGCCGGGCATGCATGGCATCGCAAATGAACCTCCTGTTACGGAAATGCCGTAACCGCTTAGCCCAAAGGAGGTGGGTTCACATATGCGTCCTTACGAATTGATGGTAATCATCGACCCCGAGGTCGAAGAGCGTACCGTTGAGCCGTCGCTTCAGAAGTTCCTGAACGTCATCACCAACGATGGTGGAACCATCGAAAAGGTTGACATCTGGGGCCGTCGTCGACTGGCTTACGAAATCAAGAAGAAGTCTGAAGGTATCTACGCCGTGGTGAACTTCACCGCCAAGCCGGAGACCGCCAAGGAACTTGACCGCCAGCTGTCTCTTAACGAGACCATCATGCGCACCAAGATCACCCGCCCCGAAGAGCAGAAGGTCGTTGCTGAATAATTTCAGCTCCGATTTTCATTCTTCACCCCGCAGGATCGAATTCTTCACCCAGGATCGAACAAGGAGGCAGTAGATGGCAGGCGAGACCACCATTACGGTCATCGGTAATCTCACCAATGACCCGGAATTGCGGTTCACACCGTCAGGTTCGGCAGTAGCGAACTTCACCATCGCTTCCACCCCACGCACCTTTGACCGCCAGTCCAATGAGTGGAAGGACGGGGAAACCCTGTTCCTCCGCGCAGCGGTGTGGCGTGAAGCAGCCGAGAACGTCGCCGAATCCCTCACCAAGGGCATGCGCGTGATCGTTTCCGGCCGTTTGAAGAGCCGTTCCTACGAAACAAAAGAAGGCGAAAAGCGCACCGTTATCGAGCTCGAAGTCGATGAAATCGGCCCGAGCCTGCGCTACGCCAATGCCAAGGTCAACCGCACCCAGCGCTCCGGCGGCCAGGGTGGTCAGGGCGGCTTCGGCGGCGGCAACAGCGGCGGTGGCTTCGGCGGCGGCAACTCTGGTGGAAACCAGGGCGGCAACTCCGGTGGCGGCTCCGGTGGCGGCAACCAGCAGGCTGCACAGGAGGATCCCTGGGCAACGCCCGGTGTCTCCAACGCAGGCGGCTGGGGCAACGGCCCCGATTCCGAACCTCCCTTCTAACCACCAAAAATTCAGGTCCGACGCCGGGACCGCCCGGTTGCCGCAAGGCACCAGGCGACTGCCGCCGTCGGACCACCACCATCCCGTGGATCAATATCCACGGGCTCCATAGAATAGGAGCTCCACGATGGCTAAGGCTGAACTCCGTAAGCCCAAACCAAAGTCCAACCCCTTGAAGGCCGCTGACATCACTGTCATCGACTACAAGGACGTAGCATTGCTGCGCAAGTTCATCTCCGACCGCGGAAAGATCCGCGCCCGTCGCGTCACTGGCGTCACGGTGCAGGAACAGCGCAAGATCGCCCAGGCAATCAAGAACGCCCGCGAAGTTGCTCTGCTGCCTTACTCCGGCGCTGGCCGCGGCTAAGGAAGGGATTAACTAACATGGCAAAGCTCATTCTGACCCACGAAGTAACCGGTCTCGGTGCTGCTGGCGACGTTGTGGAGGTCAAGGACGGTTACGCACGTAACTACCTGCTGCCCCGCAACTTCGCCCTGACCTGGTCGAAGGGTGGCGAGAAGCAGGTTGAGTCCATCAAGACTGCCCGTGCCGCCCGCGAGCACGCTTCCTTGGAAGATGCTCAGAAGCAGGCCGCTGCTCTCTCCGCCAAGCCGGTCAAGCTCGTTGTCAAGGCTGGCGAGACCGGACGCCTGTTCGGCACCGTCAAGCAGGCCGACGTAGCCGACGCTGTTGAGGCCGCTGGCCTTGGCAAAATCGACAAGCGCAAGGTTGAACTGCCGGCACACATCAAGTCGGTCGGTTCCTACCAGGCCAACGTCCGCCTCCACGCTGACGTTGCTGCTGTGATCGAACTCGACGTAGTCGCAGGTAAGTAGTCTTTACTGCTTGAAGACCCCCGTTGCCGGAATCCGGCGGCGGGGGTTTTCTTATGCCTCCCTTATGCAACGCGGGTCAGATGAGGCCCATTTTTAGCCGGCAAAGTGGCGCTAACTGACCCCGCGTTGCTACGTCAGGAGGCCAGGAACTCGTCCACTGACGCGCCGGTTGCGTGGGTTTGTTTTCAGCCATGCCGGAAGTCTGGCGGTGCCCGGGCCGTTTGTCAGCCGCACCGCCACGGGTGATAGCCTGCCGCGGTGAGCCTGAATCCTGCCCCCGCCCGCCGCCGTCGTCCGTTCACCCAGGTGGACGTGTTCACGGCCGAACCATACCGGGGCAATCCCGTCGCAGTAGTTGTTGACGCCGAAGACCTCGGCACAGAGCAGATGCAGCAGTTTGCCAACTGGACCAATCTCCCAGAGACCACCTTCCTTCTGCCGCCCACGCATCCTGAGGCCGACTACCGCGTCCGGATTTTCACTGCCCACGAGGAGTTCCCTTTCGCAGGCCATCCCACACTGGGTTCGGCCCATGCATGGCTGGAAGCCGGCGGCGTCCCCAAGCAAGACGGCGTGCTGGTCCAGGAATGTGGGGCCGGACTGGTCTGTGTGAAGCGCGACGGCGGGCGGCTGGCGTTCGCGGCGCCGCCCCTGACGCGCACCGGACCGGTGGCTGAAGCGGACATGGCGCGGATCGCCCAAGGTCTTCGCCTGCCCCGCCATGAACTTCTGGATGCCTCTTGGCTGGTGAACGGGCCCCAATGGATCGGCGTGCTCCTGGAATCCGCCGGGCAGGTGCTCGGCATCAGGCCCGACTTTGGTGCCCTGGACGACCTGAACGTGGGCGTGATCGGGCCGCACACCGGGGACACTGGATCTGACTATGAAGTGCGGACATTCATCCCGGGCGATGCCGCTGCCGAGGACCCGGTTACGGGCAGCTTCAATGCCGGCGCGGCTCAATGGCTGATCGGCAGTGGCCGGGCGCCGTCGTCGTATACGGCCGCGCAGGGTACCGTGCTGGGCCGGGCGGGCCGCGTCCACGTGCACGCTGCCACCGGCGACGTCTGGGTGGGCGGCAACTCCACCACGTGTATCAGCGGAACAGTGCTGCTGTAATCCCGCTGGAATAAACACCGCGCATCGCCGGCTACCTCAGTACATGCAAACACATGCATTGTGTAACTGTTCCGAATCTGAGGAGTCCATGGTGGAAACCCGCCGCATCACTGTACTGTCCGCCGGCCTGGGCGTGCCGTCGTCGAGCCGGCTGCTCGCCGACCAGCTCGCTGCTGCCGCAGAGCACCACTTGGCGGACGCTGGCTACGAGGTGACCGTGGACGTCGTCGAACTCAGGGATCTCGCGGTGGACATCGCGAACAACTTCGTCACGGGCTACGCGGCTCCGCGTCTGGCAGAGGTCATCGCCGGCGTCGGGGCTTCCGAGGGCATCATCGCTGTCAGCCCGGTGTTCAGCGCGTCCTACAGCGGCCTCTTCAAATCCTTCATCGACGTCCTGGACCCCAAGTCCCTGGAAGGCAAAGCTGTCCTGCTGGGCGCCACCGGCGGCACGGACCGCCACCAGATGGTCCTCGAATATGCCATGCGTCCGCTGTTCAGCTACTTGCGTACCCGGATGGCCGCCACGGCCGTTTTCGCCGGCCCCCAGGATTGGGGACACACCGACGACGGCGGATCACCGCTTTCGGACCGCGTGGAGCGGGCAGCATCGGAGTTTGCCGGGCTCCTGAAAGGCGCGCAGCCCGGCTTGAAGCCCGCAGCGGCGGAGTCCTTGCCTTTTGAGCAGCTCCTGGCGGGCATCTCCGGCGGACGGTAGGACCTACCTGCCGCCTCCGGTTCAGGCTGCCGAACTAATTGCTGCCGCCGGTCGATTCAATTGACCTGATCATGAGTGAGCGCAGCGGAGTGGAGATCGATTACCGCCCACAGTGCCGTGGCGTCTGGTTGGACCGCGGAGAGCTGGACAAGATCATCGACCGCGCCAATGCCACCATGGGCGCCAGCGCTCCGGCGGCGCCCCGCGCCGCGAGCAGCCGCGGTCCGACGAGGCGCCGTACGACCAGCGGCGCTAGGATGACCACAAATACGGCAAGCAGGAACATGACCGCGACTACGACCGCAGGCAGCCCAAGACGAAGGAAGGGTGGCTAAGCTACCTGTTCGACTTCTAATCGTCCAGGAGGGCGATGAACTCGCGGGCCTGCTTGAGGGAAATATCAGAGTGTTTCGTCAGTGCCGTGGCGGCGCCCTCAGCGTCTCCACTGCGCGCCAGCGTGCGGATCCGTCCGTAGATCTCATCGTTGAGCATGTTGCTGCTGACCTCACGCGTCACGTCGCCTTTGCTGGCAATGGCACGGTAGCGGTACGGGAACCGCTGGGGCGTGTCATCGTCGTCGGGTTCCACGTCCTCAGCCTTGGCATCGGGGCGCCGGTAGGGCTGCGGGTGGGCGGCCAGCGCCCCCACAGCGTCCCGGGAGGCCCTCAGGCCGTCCCCCGTGGACTCGTAGTAGAGCTTGATGGCCGCCATCGCCTGCCCCTGGGCAATCAGCGCGTACAGCCTGCGGTGCTGGGCTTCGCTGAGCTTGGCGGCGGCTATGCGCGCCAGCTCGGTTGCGTCCGGCGCCGGGGCGGTTCCGGCCTGGCTGGCGGGAGCCCGCCGTTTGCCAAGCGCGCGGGCTGCCAGGGCTACGCCGGCGGCCACGACCGCAAGGATGATGACGGGGATCACGAGCGATTCCATTTCTAAAGCCGATCTATGTACTTCTTGGCGGTGGCCAGGTCTGTGTGGGTTGCTTGGCGCAGGAGTTTAATGGCCTGGATCTTATGCCCGTCGCGCGCCATCATCTGCAGCTGCATGGCCAGCTGTGGATCCAGCTGCCCGCCAGGGAGAGCCAGTTGGCCATAGGGACCGGCCCCCGGCCCGGACTGGGCATTCCGTGCCGCGCGGGCGTGGTCTTCCTGCTGGGACTGCTGCTGCTCATTCTGGCTTGGCCGGGTATTGGCTTCGAGGCGGGCACGCACTGCCGTTGCCACCCGTACCTGCTCGGCATAGTGCTCTGCCGAGCGCCTGGCGAGGTCCTGCTGGTACTTTTCCGCGTCCGAGGTCCCGGAATCGCGCGGCCGGAGAGCTGTTGCGAGCGTCCATAGAACTGCCACCAGTATTCCGGCAGGCAATAACACCATCAGTATGTCGCCCATGCTTAGAGCTTATGTCAGATGGCTGTTATCCACAGCACATTCTTCCCATTGCATACATCCGTTCGGCCCTACCGTCAAAACATCTCCGCCACCTGGGGGGTTCATCACCAACACCGCCTGAATGGGCGCCGCGGTGCCCCCAAAGCCGCCCGCGTTTCAACAGAGCCGTGCTGCAAGCTGTGGATGAAGGTTCCCGAAAAGAATATTTAGTCCACATGCTCTGAGAACGTTTCCGCAGGTCAGATGCCCGGTTGGCGCAAAAGTTTTTTTGTATCCACAGGTTCATGCACAGGCTGTGCACAAGCTGTGCCATGTAGTGCACAGGTTATCCACAGGCCCCGACGATGGCTGGCTTGGAGGCTGAGGCAGGGGCGGCTACCGTTGCGGGATACCTGTTTTTGGGGAGCGAGGGAACCCCGCTGCCTTGAGGTGGGACCAGCAACGGGCCAGGTCCCGCCCATGGTGCGGTACCTTCTGTGGATAACCTGTGGATTGTGGGGATAACTCCTGCGCCCGCCGCGCTGATTCTCTGTAGGCAGGGACGGTCGTCGATGTCAGTGGGCACTGGTAGACCTGAATGTACGCCGCTTTGTGGAAGTTCCGCAGGACGGTCCCCACAGGATAAATGGCTTACCCGCCGCATCAGCGGCACAACGGAGGACGGCAGCTTTGTCAGTAACGCACCTGGACTCGATCGAGGGCACCCGCGGTTCGGAAGCCAGCCGAAAACCTCCCCAGGACATTCCGGCGGAGCAGTCCGTCCTCGGTGGCATGATGCTGTCCAAGGATGCCATTGCCGATGTTGTGGAGATCCTCCGGGGCCAGGACTTCTACCGGCCCGCGCACGAGACCATCTACGAGGCCATCATCGACCTCTACGGCCGCGGCGAGCCCGCGGACGCCGTCACGGTCTCGGACGAACTGACCAAGCGTGCAGAGATCAATAGGATCGGCGGCCCCGCCTACCTGCACGAACTGATCCAGACTGTCCCCACCGCAGCCAACGCGGGTTACTACGCCGAGATCGTCGCAGAGCGCGCCGTCCTGCGCCGCCTGGTTAACGCCGGTACCAAGATCGTCCAGCTGGGCTACGGCTCCGACGGCGAAGTGGAGGACCTGGTCAACCAGGCGCAGGCCGAGGTCTACGCCGTGGCTGAGCGACGCACCGCCGAGGACTATGTGGTCCTCAAAGACGTCATGGAAGCCACGGTGGACGAGATCGAAGCGTCCGGCCACCGCGGCGAAGGCATGACAGGCGTGCCCACGGGCTTCTATGAGCTCGATGAGCTCACCCACGGCCTCCACCCGGGCCAGATGATTGTCATCGCAGCCCGCCCCGCCGTCGGTAAGTCCACGTTCGCCCTGGACTTCGCCCGGTCAGCAGCGATCAAGAACAACCTGGCCACCGTGATGTTCTCGCTCGAAATGGGCCGGAACGAAATCGCCATGCGCCTCCTCTCCGCCGAAGCAACCATTGGGCTCCAGGATCTGCGCAAGGGCACCATCAAGGACGAACAATGGTCCAAAATCGCCACCACCATGGGCCGGATGAACGACGCCCCGCTTTTCATCGACGACAGCCCCAATATGTCGCTGATGGAAATCAGGGCCAAATGCCGCCGCCTCAAGCAGCAGCACGATCTCAAGCTCGTGATTCTGGACTACCTGCAGCTCATGAGCTCCGGCAAAAAGGTGGAGTCCCGCCAGCAGGAAGTCTCCGAATTCTCGCGTGCGCTCAAGCTTCTGGCCAAGGAGCTCCAGGTCCCGGTCATCGCACTCTCGCAGCTGAACCGTGGCTCCGAGCAGCGCCAGGACAAGCGGCCCATGGTCTCTGACCTCCGCGAATCCGGCTCCATCGAGCAGGACGCGGACATGGTGATCCTGTTGCACCGCGAAGACGTCTATGACAAGGAGTCACCGCGTGCCGGTGAGGCGGACATCTTGATCGCCAAGCACCGCAACGGTCCCACGAAGGACATCGTGGTGGCCTTCCAGGGCCACTACTCGCGCTTCGCCAACATGGCGGCCGACGCCGGAGGCGGCGGCTTCTAGGGACCGGCCCCTGCAGTAGCCCGCCGGCTTAGCCCGGTGACAGCAGGTGGTTGGGCAGCCGGTTCCCCGGGGCGGTCCCGCGTATCTCAAGCAGTTCGCGGGCGTGTGCATGCAGGCGCTTGTCCTCCCCCGAGACTGGTACCCAGGCCCGGACGGGCACTGAGTTGCCGTCGGCGTCGCGCGCCACCATCACGGTGAGGCAATAGGTGGTGAGATTCAACTCTCCGCCCTTGGGGTCTCCCGAGCGGACGTGTACGGCGATGTGCATACCTTTGGTCCCGGTGTAGACCAGCCGTGCTTCGACTTCCACCACATGGCCGATCAGTAGCGGTCGGTAGAAGCGGACGCCGCCGGAGAACACGGCCACGGTGTCCCTCCCGCAGTATCGTGAAGCGCAGACGTAGGCTGCTTCATCGATCCACTTCATCACGATGCCGCCATGGACTTTCCCCCCCCAATTCACATCAGTGGGTGCCGCCATAAACCGCAGCGTTACGCGTTCGGCCGTTCCGGCGTCGGTATATTCCTGGGCATTCATGGCTTCAACGATCTGTTCTCGGATTTTGACCCGAGCCAGGGCGTGATCGCGCTCCTCGATCTCGGGAGGGGTCACCGGGTCGAACTGCTTGACTGGGATGGGCTTGCCGTCGTCGCCCACCGCCACAAAGATCACCATGCACTGGCTTCGCATGGTAGCCGGGCCACCCTTGGGGTCGCCGGAAGAGACCACCGTCCGGATGTGCATGGAGGAACGGCCGGTGTACACGATGGTGGCTTCCACCTCCACCATGTCGCCGCTGTTCACGGGGTCCGCGAAGTGGATGTTCCCCACGTAGGCCGTGACGCAGTAGGACTTGGCCCAGCCCACCGCGGCGGCATAGGCGGCCTTATCCACCCACTCAAGCACGGTCCCGGCGTCCACTGAGCCGCTGTGGCCCACATCCGTGGGTGCTGCCAGGAATCGAAGGGTGACGGAATTGGCCGCGGTCTCAATCATGCTGCCCACCTTAGGGGTTCCCCCTGCTCCGCCCCACTTGTGACGCCCCCGCCGGACGTTCTCCCACTTACGGGCCTTAAAAAATAAAACGCTCTCTCACTTTCAATCGAAAGTGAGAGAGCGTTGCGTTCAGACGCGCACTAAGTGAAAGAGCGTCCGGGGGGAGGGGTGCTTAGGCGAGGACTGCCAGTTTGTTGTTCATGCGGCCGAACACTGCGCGGTCCACGGAGATGCGGCCGGCGCCGGTCAGGGCGAAGGCCAAGGCAGCGGCGCCAAGGAGCAGCACCAGTTCGTAGCCGCCCTTGTCGGCGAAGACGCTGCAGGAACGCCCATCTGGGCAAACGCGGCCTGGGTGCCGGCGATGGTCCACTCGTTGAACTTCTGCCAACCGTGGGCAGCAAAGAGGAATCCGAGGGCGACGCGCAGGATGGTCAGGGCAGTGGTGGTGAGGCGTGACTGGTTCATGGTCCGAGTGTCCGGGATAATTGGTTGAAGTATCAACTAATGACCGGTTTTGTGTTCCATGTCATGACGCTGGGCGTCACGGAAGCCCGGTTGCCCCGCCGGCGACGTCGTTAAACTGGCTCGATGCCCAATCAATCCGCCCCTGCCGTGGAACGGTCCACGAGCCACACCCGGGAGATCCTGCGACTGGCCATTCCGGCGTTTGGTGCGCTGATCGCCGAACCCCTCTTTCTGTTGGCAGATTCGGCCATCGTTGGGCATCTGGGCGTTGCCCAGCTGGCAGGAGTGGGGCTGGCCTCCGCTGTGGTGCACACCGCCGTCGGACTGATGGTTTTCCTGGCCTACTCCACTACTCCGGCGGTGGCCCGCGCAATGGGCCACGGCCAGTTGGGCAAGGCTCTCGCCGCAGGGCGCGACGGCGTCTGGCTGGCATTTCTGCTGGGGGTTGTTCTTGCGGTGGCAGGGTTCTGGGCCGCCGAACCGCTGGTGACCGTGATGGGGGCGGAGGGGGACGTGCGGACCTTCGCCGTGGACTATCTTCGCTGGTCCATGCCCGGGCTCGTGGCTATGTTGCTGATTTTTGCCGGCACGGGCGTTCTGCGCGGTCTGCAGGACACCAGAACGCCGCTGGTGGTGGCCACCGCCGGCTTCACCCTGAATATCGTGCTTAACCTGTGGCTTGTCTATGGCCTCGGCTGGTCAGTGGCCGGATCGGCAATAGGCACGAGTGTGGCGCAATGGGCCATGGCCGCCGTCTATCTGGTGATGGTCCAGCGGAACGCGGCACGCCACGGCGTCAGCCTGCTGCCAGACTGGCGAGGCATCCGGAACATGACCCGTGTTGGTTCGTGGCTTATGCTCCGCACGCTGAGCTTGCGCATCGCCATCCTTGCCACCGTCTTTGTGGCCACCGGCCAGGGCGCTGTCAATCTCGCTGCGCACCAGCTGGCCATGACCATCTTCTCCTTCCTCGCTTTTGCCCTGGACGCCCTGGCCATCGCCGCCCAGGCCCTGATCGGCAAGGAGTTGGGTGCAGCAAACCCGGCAAAAGCGCGGCGGCTGACCGGGACAATGATCCGCTGGGGGGCCGGCTTCGGTGTGGTGACGGGGGCCATGCTGGCCGTCGCTGCGCCGTGGGCAGGGGTGCTCTTCACGTCCGACTCCGGCGTCCAGTCGGCGCTGACGTACGCGCTGTGGATCCTGGCGGCGGGCCAGCCCATCGCCGGTTACGTTTTTGTCCTGGATGGGGTGCTGATCGGAGCCTGTGACGCCAAATACCTGGCGTTGGCCGGGCTGGCCAACCTGGCCGTCTACGCTCCGCTGCTGGTGGCGGTGGCAGTCTCCGGGGTGACGGGGGCCGCCGGGCTTGTTTGGCTGTGGGCTGCGTTTGCCCTGGCCTATATGGCCGCCCGGGCTGTGACGCTGGGGCTCCGGGCCCGGTCGGACCGCTGGATGGTGCTGGGTTCGCCTTAGGACCCGCGGCCACTAAACTGGACCGGTGAACCAACCCCAGACACCCGTAGACACAGCCGCCGGCACCGCCCAGCAGCCTGACCTGTGGATGCCGGTACTGCTCCGTGCCCTGGCCGCACTGGTCTTCGGTGCCGTAACGATTTTTTGGCCGGGCCCGTCGATTGAGGCCATGGGCTGGTCTGGCGGACTGTACCTGCTGGCCACGGGGCTTCTGCTGCTCTGGGGAAGCCCGAAGGCCGGCTTTGCCCGGGACCTCATGCCCGGCAAGGTGCTGTCCGCCGCGGGGGCCTTGCTGACCGGTGCGGGCGCAGCGCTGATACTGCTTCATGGCGACAGGGTCTTCGGCATCGTCGCGGCACTGGGCCTCGGCCTCGCAGGCGCGGTGGAGATCTACTGCGGCATCCGCAACCGGGGCCGGCACGTGCTGGCCCGCGACTGGCTGGCTTCGGGCATCATCGGACTCGGCACTGCGGCCACACTGCCTTTCTTCATCAGCCTGGGAGCCCATGCCCTGCTCGGCGTCGCCGGCGGCGGCGCCCTCATCTCCGGCGTGCTGTGGGTCCTGTCCGGGCTGACCTTGCGGCACGATTCCCGGACCGCCGCCCCAACGCCGTAAACTAGAGGCAAACGTTTCTACCCGGTGTAGAAATCGCACTGGGCGGGACCACCGCCCACATTCGAACCAGCAGGCCATTGCGGCGTGACTGTAGGAGAGGAACTATCGTGGCAGACCAGAAACCAGGCAAACCGCGCAAGCTGCGGACCTCGGTGAAGGGGCCGCTGATGTTTTCTGCGTTCTGGGCCATCCTCACTTTTGTCTCAGTGCTGATTTTTGCCTCCGGCGGCAGTGCCCGCCCCCTGCGTTTCGATCTTGCCTTCACCGGCGCCGGCATCGCCTTCATTGTCACACTGGTCATAGCGGCCATGCTCTCCATGAGCCACAAGGAAAACGCCGAGCACTTGGGCAAGGGCTCCGGGGTCAACCGAAGTTCGGCCAAGAAGTCATCGCATGGATTCGGCGGGCACAGCCAGGGCCAGCAGGGCAGCACCTCCGGGGCGCCGGACGCCGACGGCCCCGGCCACTCCTAGCGCACTGAGGCTTGCCGCGCGCGGTAGGCCGCGACGTGAGCACGGTTGGCGCAGTTCCCCGTATCGCAGTACCTTTTCGACCGGTTGCGGCTGAGATCCAGCACCACCGCATCGCAGTCCTCCGCTTCGCAGACCAACAGCCGGTCCATCTCCTTGCTTCGGATGACGTCCACCAGCGCCATGGCGGCCTCAGTGCCCATCCGGTCTGCGAGGGGAGCCTCCCTGGTGGTGGCGTGCAGATGCCAGTCCCAGCCGTCATGCTTCTTAAGCTGGGGGAGGGCATTGGCCTCACGCAGCAGCCGGTTGACCGCGGCCACCGCAGTGTCTTCGTTTGCAGTCCACAGCGCCGCCAACTGGCTGCGCAGGCCGTGGACGCTGGCCACTTCCGCCGCGTTGTGGGTGCGGGAACCGCTGAACCGCTCGGCCTCAAGGAACTGGTCCAGATCCGCCCCGGTGGCCAGCGTTTCCCGCCCGTTCGCGGCCGTGTTGATCAGGTTGACCACGGTGCGCAGGGCAATCTCGGTGTCAGGGGCAAAGACCACCTTGACTCCTTACTGAGTACGGGCGTAATGTCAGGACCATTATCCCACTTTACTCCTGACAGGAGGCGACGGTGTCTGCCGCCCTCAACCGTGCATCTGCGCGGGGATTCCTCGGCTCCGGCCTGCGGATCGCACTGTTCTCCTCGGCTGTTTTCGGTCTGTCCGGCTCTTTCGCCAAAGCACTGCTGGAGAGCGGCTGGTCGCCGGGCGCGGCCGTGACGGCCCGGCTGACCGGCGCCGCGCTGATTCTTGCCATTCCGGCCATCCTGGCACTGCGGGGACGCTGGCATCAGCTGCGGGACAATTGGGTCACCATCGGCCTTTTCGGCCTGATCGGCGTGGCCGCGTGCCAACTCTTCTACTTCAACGCGGTGGCGCGCCTCTCCGTGGGCGTGGCGCTGTTGCTGGAGTACCTGGCCCCGGTGCTCATTGTGCTGTGGCTTTGGGCCGCCAGCCGCAGAAGACCGCGAGTCCTGACCTTCGGCGGAACCGCGCTGTCCCTTGCCGGCCTGGTCCTGGTGCTGGACCTCACCGGCACCGTCAGGATCGACGTCGTCGGGGTCCTCTGGGGATTGGCCGCTGCGGTCTGCCTGGCCATCTATTTCTTCATCACAGCCAAGGAAAACGATTCGCTGCCGCCGATCGTCCTCGCGTCAGCCGGACTGCTGGCGGGTGCGGCTGTGATGTGGCTCGCGGCAGCCACGGGACTGCTCCCCATGGCCTTCAGTAACGCGGACACGCGGCTGGGGCCGTGGATTGCGCCCTGGTGGGTTGCCCTGGGCGGCCTGGTCATCCTGGCCACTGTCCTTGCCTACGTGTCCGGCATCATGGCTGCCCGCGCGCTCGGCTCCAAGGTTGGCTCCTTCGTTTCGCTGACTGAGGTCCTGTTCGCCGTGATCTGGGCGTGGCTGCTTCTGGGTGAGCTGCCCGGCGCCGTCCAGCTTCTGGGCGGTTTGCTGATTGTTGGTGGCGTGGTCCTGGTGCGGCTGGACGAGCTGCGTCCGGCTGCCGCGGTTCCCGCGGGGTCTGGCGCGCCGCTGGAACACGCGAACGACGTCGAACCTGTCCCCTAAGTGCAGATCCGCCGCATAAGCACCCCATAACCAATGAGGGCCCGGGCACTTGTGGTGTCCGGGCCCTCAGTCAAGCGGGTCAGTCAAGCGGTGCTGGCTAGCGTGAAGCCTGGTCCTGCTCGTTGGCGTTCTTGGTGGCCTTCTGGCCGGCATCCTTCAGCGCCTGGATGACCTGGTTCAGCGCACTGGTGTGGGTGCCTGACCATTCGCTGCGGAAGTTCTTCGCGTCCGGGCCTTCCCAGGTGGTGCTGTCCAGAAGGCGGGACAGGTTGGACCTCTGCTGCTCGATCTCCGAAGCACCGGCCTGCAGCTTCGTGCCAAGAGTCCTGAGCTGCTCTACATCTGCGCCCCAAATAGCCATCAGTTTCTCCTCATGCGTCGTTGGATCCGATCCAGATCGGCATCCCCAGCGGCCCCCGGCTGATCCGGAAGATCCATTACCTGAAACCTATCCCGGCCCCGGAAACCCGTCGATGGGCACCGCTGCCCATGCCGGACAGCATTTCGGTGGTTTCAGCGTGCCGAACCTGGCGCCCGACAAGCTCGATCACCGCCCGGACCAAGGGGGTCGATTCCAAGCGTTCCAGAGCCTAGCATGTGCATATGTGCCGGAATATCCGAACCCTCCACAACTACGAACCGCACGCCACCTCGGAGGAAGTGCACGCCGCCGCCTTGCAGTACGTCCGCAAGGTGAGCGGGAGCACCAAGCCGTCCAAGGCTAACGAGGACGCCTTCGAAATGGCGGTGCACGAAATCGCCCACATCACGCAGCACCTGCTGGATTCGCTGGTGACGCACGCGCCCGCCAAGGACCGCGACGAAGAGGCGGCGAAAGCCAAAGCCCGGTCCGCCGTCCGCTTCGGTACCGCCTGAGCGCCGGCTATTTGCCGAAGCTGCGCAATCGCAGTGAGTTGGCCACCACCAGGACCGAACTCGCCGCCATCGCAGCGCCGGCAATCATCGGGTTCAGCAGGCCCAGGGCGGCTACCGGAATGCCGACTGCGTTGTAGAAGAACGCCCAGAACAGGTTGGTCTTGATGGTGGCCAGCGTCCGCCGGGACAATTCGATGGCCTGGGCCACCTGGCCAAGGTCATCGCCCATCACGGTGAGATCCGCCGCTTCAATGGCCACATCCGTGCCTGATCCCATGGCGATGCCCAGATCAGCCTGCGCCAGTGCGGCGGCGTCGTTGACGCCGTCGCCGGCCATGGCCACGGTGGCGCCGCCGGCCTGCAGCTTCCGGACGGCCTCGACCTTTCCGGCCGGCAGGACGCCCGCGTAGACATCGCCGGGGGAGATCCCGACGGCGGCGGCCACCTGTGCGGCCACTGCGGCGTTGTCACCGGTCAGGAGGATGGGCCGCAGCCCCAGGTTCTTGAGCCTGGCAATAGCGGCCGCGGAGCTGGGCTTGATGGTGTCCCGGAGGCTGATGATCCCCGCAGGTGAACCGTCCACCGCCAGCCAGATGGACGTGGCTCCGGTTGCTTCCGCAGCCGCCAGCGCCTCCTGCTGCACTGGGGAAATGCTGACGCCGTTTTCGCTGAGCCAGCCGGTGCGGCCCGCGATAATAGCCCGCCCTTCGACGGTTCCGGCGACTCCGCCGCCGGGTGCTGAACGGAAGTGTTCGACGGCGGGCAGCCGCGCGCCGTCGTCGTGCCCGTTTTGTGCGTGCAGGGCGGCCACCGCGATGGCATGCGCGATCGGGTGCTCCGAGGCGGCCTCGACAGCGCCGGCGAGCCGCAGCACATCCCGGCACTGGTAGCTGTCAAACGCCAGGGCGTCGTCCACGGCGAGCTTGCCAATGGTGACGGTGCCGGTCTTGTCGAGCAGGATGGTGTCCACGGCGCGGGTGTCTTCGAGGACCTGCGGGCCTTTGATCAGGATGCCCAGCTGGGCGCCCCGTCCGGTTCCAGTGAGCAGGCCCACCGGGGTGGCGAGCCCCAGCGCGCAGGGGCAGGCAATGACCAGGACCGTTACAGCGGCGGTGAACGCGGCCCGAAGCTCGGCGGGATCGATCACCGGGGCGCTCACGAGGAGCCACAGAGCAAAGGTGAGCACCGCGAGGGCAAGAACGATCGGGACAAAAACGGCACTGATCCTGTCGGCGAGGCGCGCGATGGGGGCTTTGCCGGTCTGCGCCTGCGATACCAGCCGCGCCATCTGGGCCAGGGTGGTTTCAGAACCCACCCTGGTGGCCCGGACCAGCAGCCGTCCGGACGTATTAATGGTGGCGCCGATGACCTTGCTCTCCGGCCCCACCTCCACCGGGACGGACTCGCCGGTCAGCAGGGAAGCGTCGACGGCGGAGCTGCCGTCGATCACCACGCCGTCGGTGGCGATCTTCTCGCCGGGGCGGACCACCACAACGTCTCCCACGCGGAGCTGACCGGCGGGGACTTTGCGCTCGGCACCGTTATGCAGGACGGAGGCGTCCTTGGCGCCAAGGTTCAGCAGGGCCTTGAGGGCGTCGCCGGCCTTCTGCTTGGCGTTCGCTTCCAGGAACCGGCCCAGCAGCAGGAAAGTGGTGACCACGGCAGCCACTTCGAAGTAGAGTCCGCCCGATTCCATCCCCTCCATAGCCGGGTGCCCGGTCATGCGGGGGTCCAGGGCCAGCTGCCAGACACTGAAGAGGTAGGCGGCCCCGACGCCTATGGAGACGAGCGTGTCCATGGTGGACGCAAGGTGGCGCGCGTTGACGGCCGCGGCGCGGTGGAAGGGCCACGCAGCCCAGCTGACCACCGGAAGGGCCAATATCCCAGCCACCCAGCCCCAATGAGGGAATTGCAGGGCCGGGAACATCGAGATCAGGAACACGGGTACCGTCAAGATTGCGGCCACGATCAGCCGCGGCCTCAGTTGCGCGGCAGTTCCGCCGTGGGACATGTGGTCTTCGTGGAGCACATGCTGATCGCCGTGCTCGGTAAATGAACGCGGGGCCGGGGGCATCGCTCGGAGCGTTGCCTTGTAGCCCGTGGCGTTGACCATGTCCACAATCTGCTGGTCTGAGATGCCGGCCGGGACGGTGACGTGGGCGGACTCCAGCGGAAGGTTGACCGAGGCTTCCACGCCGTCGAGCTTGCCGAGCTTGCGTTCCACGCGGTTGACGCAGGACGCGCAGGTCATGCCTTCGATGTCCAGTTCCACGACCCGGCTCGCTGCCTGGTCCAGTATGTGCTCGGTGCTCATGGCGGACCCCCGATCTTTACGTGATTACGCGTTGGTGGCCACAACGAGGTAGCCGGCCTCGGCCACCGCTTCGCCGATATCGGCCGGTGACAACTCCTGGCTGGACGTGATGGTGACGGTGGAGATGCCCCCGGCGTTGAGGTCGACGTCGATCCCTTCAACTCCTGTAAGCGACTCAATTTCCTCACTGACGGATGAAACGCAGTGACCGCAGGTCATGCCGGATACGCTCACGGTGGTGGTGATGATGCTCATGATGGGCTCCTCTGGGAGGGCCGGCGGCTGGCCGGCTGGTGGCTCGTGTGTTCTGTCTATTGAGTGCCCCGACGAAGGGACCGGCATCAGCGCAGTAGGCGGCCGATGGCCTCTGCCGCCTCCCTGACCTTGACGTCGATGGCTTCCGCCCTGAGGTCAGGATCGGGTTCCGCGGCGGCGCCCACCACGCAATGTCCGATGTGCTCTTCCATCAGTCCAAGGCTTACGGCGTGCAGGGCCTTGGTCACCGCAGAGACCTGGGTGAGGATGTCGATGCAGTATTTGTCTTCGTCCACCATCCGGGCGATTCCCCGGACCTGGCCCTCGATCCGCTTGAGCCTCCGTAGATAGGCCTCTTTGTTGGCCGTGTAGCCGTGCGACGGGGCGGGTGCGGCGCCCTCGCGGTTGGAAACGGTTGCTTGTGGAGATTCCATAAAGTCAACATATACCCCATAGGGGTATACCGCAAGTACCCCCTGGGGGTATCTTTGGCAGGGATTTTGCCCACAAAAAAGCTCCGGAGTGCGTTATTGGGGGATACGCACTCCGGAGCAGTCTTTGGGCAGATTCTCGCCAGCTCGCTGCCGGATCGCTCTGCTTGAACCAGCTTAGTTGCCAGTACGGCTGTGCGCCACCACCTTGAATAACTACTTTCGCTTTATTATTTCGGCCCCTCCCCGCAGCGTATTTCGTAGCCTCTTCTGAGCCCCCTTCCGGGGCGCTCCGCCGGGGTTATTCGCTGTCCTGATGCGCCGGCACTCGGTAGGGGACCACCAGCACGGGCCTGCTTTGATGATGGGTCAGCCAGAGGCCCACTGAACCGTTGAGCAATTCGGACAACCGGTGGGACAAACCGCGTTCCGACGTCCCCACGATGATCATGGGGACGTTGTTTTCCGCGGCGAGCCGGGCCAGGGCGCGGCCCGGATCCCCCGCGAGGGTGCGCAGGGTCCACTCCACTGGCACGCCTCCGGTGCCGGCATTGGCCGCGACGCGTTCGATCGAGGCCCTGAGGCCGGTGGTCACCGCGCGAAGGTCGTCGTCGTCCTTTTCCGGATGGAGTAAGAGTCGGTGGGCCGATCTGCCAGGATCCCATTCCACCAGGTAGCTGGCCTCATCTACATACGCGCAAAGCAACGGCGCCGACAGCTTGGCCGCGAGGACTGCCGCTGCGGTCAGTACTTCCGGGTGCTGATCGGGCAGCACCCCCACCAGGAGAGGGGGCGGCCCAATGAACCGTTCGGGAGTCATAACCCCATTTTGTCCCCGGCGGCGGTCCTTGAACAGGCCCCGCAATGTGGATCGTGCGGCCTACGCCATGGTGGGCGATGCCGTGACCACCACGTTCTTCCCCCACGGATCTTCGGTGTAGCAGCTGATGAGCACAACGCGGTTGGGCACCATCTCCCAGATGGGGCTGTCCTTAAGGCTGGCCTTGAGATATGTGGTGACACTGTCCACCCGGTAGCGGATGCTGCCCGATGCCGTGAAAAGGTTGAACTCGTCGCCTTCGGCCGCGTTGGAGCTGAGGTGGTTGAACGGCGCGTCCCGGTCTTCCCAGCTGTGCCCGA
The DNA here is from genome assembly GCF_040546085.1 of Arthrobacter sp. UYEF21. NCBI lineage: Bacteria > Bacillati > Actinomycetota > Actinomycetes > Micrococcales > Micrococcaceae > Arthrobacter > Arthrobacter sp. UYEF21. The sequence goes on along the minus strand of NZ_JBEPNF010000007.1, from coordinate 110,312 downwards.
TGATGTAGGTGGTGTTGCCCGAGCCGTTCCCCGGAACTCCGAACGGCGTCAGCCAGTAACCGTCCACGGTGGCTGGCGGCACTACCGTGCGGCTGGCCACAGCGGAGCCATCCGGTTCAAGTGGGTGGACCGCGGTATCGATTGCCGCCGCCGGGTACAGGATGCGCACCGGCGCTGACGCATCGGGCAGGGCCGGTCCGGGGCCTGCGGCTCCCGGCGTGGGGCTGGAGGCGGGCGCTTCGGGCGGCCCCGCGTAGGCCTGTCCCGTGCGGGACAGCGGCCATGGAAGGTGCGACGGCGGGCCAACAGACAGTGCCGGCCGCTCCGCCGCCAGGGCGCTGGAAGCCCCGTGGTTGCTAGTATCCCCGGCGTTGAACAGCGGACCTCCGAAGGTCAGCGACAGGAACCCCAAAACGCCGCACAGGAGGATGGCAAGGTCGCCCCGGTTCCATCCCCGGAGCTTGCGCCCCCGGGCGCCATGCCTGCCGGGCTGCTTCGCCATGATGCCCCCTCTATATTCGTTCGGTGCTCAGGTGCTGAAGATAGGGAAAGGTCCAAGGGCGTCCCGCCAGGTCTGGCAGGACGCCCTCAGTGGAGCCGTTTGGACGCTCTGGGGGCGTCAGCCCGCCGTCGGCGATTCCTTGCGGGACGTGCGCCGCACCGCAACCAGGGCACCCGCACCCAGCATGAGGCCCAGCCCGGCCAGCCAGGTGGTGTTCGCCTTGGATCCGCCCACTGCCGTTTGCGCATTGAAGCCCTGGTTGGTGCCGCGGCTCACTGCTGCTGCCGGCGTCTTGGCGACCGCACCCTGCGGCACTGCTGCCGGCGTCCTGGCGACCGCACCCTGCGGCACTGCTACCGCCTGGCCTGCAGGCGTCTGTGCTGCTGGTGTCAGAGTTACCGGTGTTTCAGGCTGGACGGCTGGCTGTTCCTTTGCGGGCTGATCGACAGGCGGGTCCACGGGCGGGTCGACCGGCGGGTCGACCGGCGGTACGGCCGGCGGGTCCACGGGCGGGTCGACCGGCGGGTCGACCGGCGGTACGGCCGGCGGGTCCACGGGCGGGTCGACCGGCGGTACGGCCGTTCCGCCGCATTGTGTGTAACCCAAAGCAACATCCCAGTTCAGCCCGGCCTTCAGGAATTCGTTGGGTGCGATGATGTCGTCGCTGTGACCGATGTGACCGTTCAGTGAGGCAGCGTTGTAATTGACGCTGTTCATCTTGCCATTATGGCAAATGTCGATTTTTTCATTCGTGGCGTAGGCCGGGGCCGTGACGCTGAGCAATGCCAGCCCCGCGACCCCCAAAATAGGAAAGGCTCGTTTCATGGTGTTTCTCCCCAGTCTGTTTGACACGGACCGTGGCGGGGTGGAGTAGCGGACTACCTGTGCCCCAGCAGCACGGTCAGCTTTGCGTGAGACTTCAGGCTAGGGGAGTGGGCGAGGGCTGGTCGTGAGTAGCGGGTACTCGTCTTTAAGCGCCTTTGAGCTGCGGTGATACCTGCCCCTACGCGGAAACGGCGGCACATTCCCGGGGTCGAACACTCGGGCCGCGCGGGTAGCCAGCACCCTTGAACGGTGACCTGCCCGCGCCTAACGTTGAGTCATACGAAAGGTGCGTGACTGGCATGGAAATCTACATGTGGTGGCTGGACCTGAGCCTGGAGAGCAAGGAATGGCTGCGGGAGAACCTCCGCGTTGAGGAGCTGCCGCTGCCGGTGCTGCAGGGCATCGCCGAAGCGGGCGGACCGCATCCCGGGACTCCCGTCGCGGTCCTCACCGAGGCGGACTGGGATTTTATCGAGACCCAGTCCGAATTTGTCGACTGAGCCGGCGCGTTTGCGGGCCTGACCCACATAGCCAAAAAACCGTTGCGGCCTCCCCGGCCGTGGTGGTTGCATAGGGTGCATGGCAACCGCAGAGAGTTTTGTCCTGGCGATCGGGACCAAAAAGGGCCTTTGGCTGGCTACGAGCCAGGACCGGCAGCATTGGTCCTTTTCCGGCCCGCACTTCCTCATGAGCGAAATACCCAGCATCGGCATAGACACCCGGGACGGCCGGACGCGGATCATGGTGGGCGTCAGATCCGAGCATTGGGGTCCCACGGTGGCCCATTCGGATGACCTTGGTGCCACGTGGTCCGAACCCGAAAAGGGCGCCATTACCTTTCCCGAAGACACCGGCGCGGCGGTGGAACGGATCTGGCAGATCTACCCGGACGCCGAGTCCCGGCCCGGCGTGGTGTGGGCAGGGGCCGAGCCGATTTCAGTCTGGAAATCCACCGACGGCGGTGAGCACTTTGAGCTCAACCGCGGGCTTTGGGACCATCCCCACCGCAGCGACTGGGGCGCCGGGTACGGCGGCGCGGCCGCCCACTCGATCGTGGTGGACCCGGCAGGGGATACCGTCCACATCGCCATGAGTACCGGAGGCGTGTACCGCTCGCTCGACGGCGGGACTTCCTGGGAGCCCCGGAACAAGGGGATCTCGGCCTACTTCATGCCGGATCCGAACCCCGAGTTCGGCCAGTGCGTGCACAAGATCGCAGCGGATGCCGCCGTCGAAGGCCGCCTGTACGCACAGAACCACCACGGCGTGTACCGCACGGACGACAATGGCGAGAACTGGAACTCGATCGCCGAAGGCCTTCCGGCGGACTTCGGTTTTGTGATGCTGACCCATCCCCGGCGGGAGGGCACCGCCTGGGTTGTCCCGCTGAAGGCCGACGGCGAGCGGATTCCGCCGGAGGGCAAGCTCGCGGTGCACCGCACGGACGACGCCGGGGCCACCTGGAAGCGGCTGGATTCCGGTCTGCCCGCCAACGAATACAACAGCGTGCTGCGCGACGCCGCGTCTGCCGATTCCGCTGAACCGGCAGGCGTCTACTTCGGCACGCGGGGCGGCACGGTGTACGCCAGTGCGGACGAAGGTGAAACATTCGCCGAGGTGGCATCGCACCTCCCGGACGTCCTCTGTGTCAGGGCGGCTGTGATCTCGGGTGCGGCGCTGCCGGTTCCGGAAGCGGCAGCGGCCCTCGGTGCCTGACATCAGGGTGGTGCTCCCCAGCGTCCTGCAGCCGCTGGCCGGCGGGCAGTCCATCCTGACTGCGCCCGCCGAAGGACCTCTGACGGTGGGAAAGTTGCTGGAAACGGTGACCGGGGATTACCCGGTGCTGGCTCGGCGGCTGCGGGACGAAACCGGAGCACTTCGCCGCTACGTGAATATTTACGTGAACGGCGACGAAGTGCGGCGGCTCCAGGGCCTGGAAACCGAGGTGGCTGCCGGCCAGGAGGTGCTGGTCATCCAGTCAGTGGCCGGCGGTTAGCCTCGCGAGACGCCACACGCTGCATTCGTCCGTGTTGATGGCCTTCCGCGAGCCGGTGTGGTGGTCCATGATCCACACAACGCCGATCCCGGGTGCTGTTTCCTGGACGCTGCCGCGGCGGATGACCACGTCGTCGTAGTTCGGGCCAACTGCCAGGCGCGCTTCGATTTCGTCGCCGGGGTGTAGCTGGTCCAGGGCGCGGATCCGGGTCACATTGGCTTTGGCTTCCTTCAACATGGCTGGGCCTCCTGGCTGGAGCTGATGCCTGCACTTGCCGGCACTTCCAGTGTGGCGGCGTATTGTTGCGGCCTTGTTTCCTGACGGTTAGGGCCCGGTAAGTTCTCTGCGCCGGGCCGGTTTCGGCGGCGTCAACCGCATCCTGCAGCTTGGAGCCTAAGGTGGTGGCATGGAGATCGCAACGGGCGTCTGGACCGGGTTGCTGGCCGTGGCGGCGGTGGCGCCGCTTGCGACCTTCGGAGTGGTTCTGGTGGCGTATTTGACCTACCGGCAGAGGGCGCGCGCGGACAGGCGCGACCAATGGTGGAAACGGGCCCAGTGGGGCATCGACTCCGCGTTGAACGCCATCGATCCCCCGCGGCGGCTGGCGGGGATCAAGGTCCTGGTGCAGCTGATCGGCAGCGATCTGGCTACACCGGAGGACGCTGACCTGATGAGCGCGCTGGCCGTGGGAATACAGGACCAGGAACTCGGCCGGGTTGCCGCGGCGGAGGCCACCCAGGGCATCCGCCCCGGGGCCGTGCCACGGGAGGTCCACCTGCCCTCGCGGAACATGACGGTGCGGGTCGGGTCCGGGACGGCGGGTCTCGTGCTGCGGGAAACCGAAAAGCTTATTGCAGCCGCCGAGGGGCGGGCCACACCACCGTGACGCTGCCGGCGTCGGTCAGTCCGCCACACTGCTCCGGTACGCGGCAAGGAACGTCGAGATCCTGCGCACGGCTTCTTCGATGTCCAGGACGGACGGAAGGAGCACAAAGCGGAAGTGGTCCGGCGTGGGCCAGTTGAAAGCGGAGCCGTGGGAGACCAGGATCTTCTGGTCCTGGAGGAGGTCGAGGACAAACTGCTCGTCGCTCCTGATCGCGTAGAGCTCCGGGTCGAGCCGGGGAAAGAGATACATGGCACCCGCTGCCGGGACACAGGTGACGCCGGGTATCGCCGTCAGGAGTTTGTAGGCGAGGTCCCGCTGATCGCGCAACCTGCCGCCGGGCCGCACCAGCGCCTCGATGCTCTGGTAACCGCCCAGGCAGGTCTGGATCGCATGCTGGGCAGGGACATTGGGGCAGAGCCGCAGTGACGCGAGGAGCTCCAGGCCCTCACGGTAGGCCGCCGTGGCGGCGAGCGGACCCGTGATGGCCACCCAGCCGGAGCGGTAGCCGGGCATGCGGTAGGCCTTCGAGAGGCCGCTGAAAGTCAGGCAGCACACGTCTTCCGCCACCGACGCCGTGTGGATGTGCTGGGCGTCCTCGTAGAGCACTTTCTCGTAGATTTCGTCGGAGAACAGCACCAGGTTGTGTTTGCGGGCCAGCGTCGCGAACTGTTCCAGGATGTGCCGCGGGTACACGGCGCCCGTCGGGTTATTGGGGTTGATGATCACGATGCCTTTGGTGCGGCGCGTGATCTTTGCCTCGACGTCGGCCATGTCCGGCCACCACTGTTCGGCCTCGTCGCAGAGATAGTGCACCGGGTTGCCGCCCGTCAGTGTCACCGCGGCGGTCCACAGGGGGTAGTCGGGGGCCGGGACCAGGATTTCGTCGCCGTTTTCCATAAAGGCCTGCAGGCACATGGAGATGAGTTCACTGACGCCGTTGCCGATGAAGATGTCTTCGACGCCGATCTGCATGAGGCCGCGGGTCTGGTAGTACTGCGAAATGGCGGTCCGCGCCGAGAAGATGCCTTTTGAATCGCTGTAGCCCTGAGCGCCGCGCAGGTGATGGATCATGTCCACCACCACCGACTCGGGCGCCTCCATGCCGAACGGCGCGGTATCGCCCAGGTTCATCTTGAGGATCCGGTGCCCTTCGGCTTCCATGTTCTTGGCGGCCTGGAGGATGGGCCCCCGGAGTTCGTACCGGACGTCCTGGAGTTTGCTGGAGTGCTGCATTTCGCGCATGGTAGATCATTTCACAGCGCACTTGGAAACGGCGGCAGCCGTAACGGTCCAGCTCAACGGACGAACCGCCGTCGAGCGTTCACCTGCGCTTTTGTTGTCCCAGGCCTACCCACGGAACGGCTCCCGGGCAAGAATGGGCACCATGGAACTTCCCGTGATGCCGCCCGTCCCGCCCATGCTCGCCAAGGCCGTCAGCGGCATCCCGGAGGGGGAGCTCAGCTACGAACCCAAGTGGGACGGCTTCCGCTCCATCATCTTTCGAGACGGCGATGAGGTGGAGATCGGCAGCCGCAACGAGAAGCCCATGACCCGGTACTTTCCCGACCTCGTGGAAGCCCTGAAGGAAAACTTGCCGCCGCGGTGCGTGATCGACGGCGAGATTGTCCTCATCGGAGCCTCCGGGGACCGGCTGGATTTCGACGCCCTGCAGCAGCGGATCCACCCCGCCGCCAGCCGGGTCAAGCTCCTCGCAGCCCAGACCCCTGCCAGTTTCGTGGCGTTCGACCTGCTGGCGCTGGGCGACGACGACTACACCGACCGAACCTTCACTGAGCGCCGCGCCGCGTTGGAGAAGGCGCTTGCCGGCAGCAATGCGCCCGTCCACGTCACCGCGGCCACCCGGGACAAGGACACCGCTGAACATTGGTTCCAACAGTTCGAAGGTGCCGGGCTGGATGGCATTGTGGCCAAGCGGCTGGACGGGAGCTATCAGCCGGACAAGCGGGTGATGTTCAAAATAAAGCACGAACGCACCGCCGATTGCGTGGTGGCCGGCTACCGGGTGCACAAGAGCGGGCCGGACCTGATCGGTTCGCTGCTGCTCGGTTTATACAAGGACGACGGCGGCCTGGCCAGTGTGGGCGTGATCGGCGCCTTCCCGATGAAACGCCGCCAGGAACTGTACGAGGAGCTCCAGGCGCTCGTCACCGATTTTGACGGCCACCCGTGGGCCTGGGCCAAGCAGGAAGAAGGCGAACGGACGCCCCGCAAAGCTGAAGGCAGCCGCTGGAGCGCCGGCAAGGACCTGTCCTTTGTCCCCCTGCGTCCGGAGCTCGTCGTGGAGGTCAGGTACGACCACATGGAGGGCGACCGGTTCCGGCACACGGCCCAGTTCTCGCGCTGGCGGCCGGACCGCGATCCCGAGTCCTGCACGTATGAACAGCTGGAGGAGCCAGTCACCTTCGACCTGGCGCAGGTGCTGGAGACCGGCAGGCTTTAGGCACGGAAAAGCCCGCCACCCCGGAAGGTGGCGGGCTGATCGCTGAAGCGCCGGACTTACTTCAGGCCGAGCTCCCTGGTGGGGACCTTGAAGGTTTCCTTGGCGGTCAGCGCGGAGATGGCCGCGATACCGCAGATGACGGCAGTGAAGATGCTGATCTGGACCCAGCCGCCGGGCCTGATGCCGCCCATCGCGGCCACGATGGCGGGGGCGAAGCCTGCCATCAGGAAGCCGAGCTGCGTGCCGATCGCCAGGCCGGAGAAGCGGACCCTGGTGCTGAACATCTCGGCGTAGAAGGACGGCCAGACCGCATTGGAGGCTGCGTAGCCGAAGGAGAAGAAGCCGATGGCTGCGACGAACATCAGCGGGATGCTGCCGGATTCGAGGCTGAGCAGGAACACCGGGGTGAGGATCGCGCTGGCTACCGCACCGTAGATGAAGACGGGCTTGCGGCCGATGCGGTCTGCCAGCTTGCCGAACAGCGGCTGGGTGCCCAGGGCCACCAGGTTGGCGCCGACCACGAGCCACAGGGTGGTGGTGCCGTCAACGCCGGCGACGGTCTTGGCGTAGCTGATGGCCAGGGTCCCGAACACGGTGGACACGGCGGCGATAAAGGCACAGGCCACGACGCGGAGGACGTCGCGCCAGTGGCCCTTGAGGAGATCGGCCACCGGGAGTTTGGAGATCTGGGCCGTCTTCTGATCTGTTCCTTCCCGCGGCAGTCCGACTTCTGGCACTTCGACGCCAAGTTCCACGCCGGCGAAATCGAACTGGAGCTCGTCCCGCAGGGCAACCTGGCCGAGCGGATCCGCGCCGCCGGCGCCGGCATCGGCGGGTTCTTCACGCCCACCGGTTACGGCACCATGCTGGCCGAGGGCAAGGAAACCCGCATCATCGACGGCCGCGGCCAGGTCTTTGAGACGCCCATCCACGCCGACGTCGCACTGATCAAGGCACTGAAGGCCGACGGCGTGGGGAACCTCGTGTACCGCAAGACCGCCCGCAACTTCGGCCCCATCATGGCAGCCGCCGCCAAGCACACCGTGGTCCAGGTGTCCGAGATCGTTCCCACCGGCGGACTCGACCCGGAAAATGTCATCACCCCCGGAATTTACGTCAACAGCATCGTGAAGGTGGCCTGACCATGAGCATCGCAACCAGCATCCAGACCAGCGACAAGCCCCTGGGCCGCAACGAACTAGCCGAACTCGTGGCGCGGGACATTGTGCCCGGCTCGTTCGTGAACCTCGGCATCGGCCAGCCCACGCTCGTCTCCAACTACCTCAAGCCGGAGCAGAACATCACGCTCCACACGGAAAACGGGATGCTGGGCATGGGGCCGGCCGCCGAGGGTGAGCAGATCGACGGCGACCTCATCAACGCCGGTAAGATCCCCGTTACCGAGCTGCCGGGTGCCTCCTACTTCCACCACGCCGATTCGTTTGCGATCATGCGCGGCGGCCACCTGGACATCTGTGTCCTTGGCGCGTTCCAGGTCTCGGCCACCGGCGACCTCGCCAACTGGCACACCGGCGCACCGGACGCCATCCCGGCCGTTGGCGGGGCCATGGACCTGGCCACCGGTGCCAAGGACGTCTTTGTGATGATGACGCTCCTGACCCGTGAGGGCGCGGCGAAGATCGTGGAAGCCTGCACTTACCCGCTCACGGGCGTCGGCTGCGTGACCCGCGTGTACACGGACAAGACACGGTCCGCGCCCAAGGCTGGTGCCTGCTGGACCAGGAACTGGAACTTGGGCTGATGTCCGTGGCCGCCCCGGTGTACGACGGCCCAACCAAGGTCGTGGCTGCGGTCAACGTGTCGCTGCAGGCCCAATCCGTCGCGGCCCAGCCTGACCCTGAGGCGTACCTGGCTGCGGCTGCCCGCGAAATCGTTGCCACGGCCAAGCTGGTTTCCGCGGACCTGACCGCGCGGGGCTGAGGCGCCAACCGGCAGCAGACGCCCAACGCGAAACTGACGGAATTAGCTGCCAGTTCGCGCAGGGGGCCATAGACTCGAGCCAACTACGTCCGTAAGGGAGTTGGCGGTTGAAACTGGGCATACCGCAGGAACGGCATGAAGGTGAGCGGCGTGTGGCCGCCACGCCGGAAACGGTCAAACAACTGTCAGGGCTGGGCCTGGAGGTCCTGGTTGAAGCGGATGCAGGCGCCGCGGCCGGCCACTCAGACCACGAGTACGCCCAGGCCGGAGCCCGGATCGTCCAGGCCCTCAACCTCGCTGACCTGGACATCCTCGCCCACGTGCGGCCCTTGGAACCCGCGACGGCGAAGGCCCTGAAAAGGGGCGCCGTCACAGTGGGCCTTGCCTCGCCGTCGTCCGAGTTGGCCACGGTGCAGGCCCTCGTCGAAGCCGGCGTCACCTCATTCGCCCTGGAACTGGTGCCGCGCATCTCCCGCGCCCAGTCCATGGATGCCCTTAGCTCCCAGGCCCTGGTGGCTGGCTACCGGTGCGTGCTGGAGGCCGCGATCCGGCTCCCCAGATTCTTCCCGCTCTACATGACCGCTGCCGGCACGGTTCCGCCGGCCCGCGTCCTGGTGCTGGGAGCCGGCGTTGCCGGGCTCCAGGCCATCGGCACCGCGAAACGACTCGGCGCCCGCGTTTCCGCCAACGACATCCGGCCCGCCTCCGCCGACGAAGTGGCGTCCATGGGCGGCACCTTCATCAAACTGGACCTGGAAACGGCCGAGGCCTCCGGCGGCTACGCCCGGGAGCTCAGCGCCGACCGCGGCGCCCTGCAGCGCGAACTCCTCGCCCCGCACGTCGCGCAGGCTGATGTCCTGATCACGACGGCGGCCGTCCCCGGCAGGCGGGCGCCGCTCCTGGTGAGCCGCCAAATGGTGCAGGGCATGCGCCCCGGTTCCGTCGTCGTCGACCTCGCCGCAGAGTCCGGCGGCAACGTGGAGGGTGCCGTTCCCGGTGCGGACATCCTGGTGCCCACCGCTGACGGCCAGGGCCACGTCACTCTGGTGGGGCTGAAGGATGCGCCGTCCGCGATGGCCTCGGACGCGTCCCGCCTGTACGCCAAGAACGTGGCCAACCTGCTCGCCCTGATGACCCGCGACGGCACGGTGGCGCCCGATTTCGAGGACGACGTGATCGCGGGTTCGTGCCTCACACACGACGGCGGGGTTCGGCACCGGCCCACGGCCGAGGCGCTGGCGGCGCTCATTCCCGCCCTGCCCGACCATGCGCCCAGGCTAGAGGCCGACGGGGTCCGGAACGAGGGAGGAATCTGATGATGGATGGCATGAGCCTGCTGACGGTCACCGTGCTGGCGGTGTTTGTGGGCTTCGAAGTGGTCTCCAAGGTCTCCAGCACCCTGCACACGCCCCTGATGTCCGGCGCGAACGCCATTCACGGCATAATCCTGGTGGGTGCCGTCATCGTGGCCGGGCAGGCAGCCGATCCGTGGGTGCTGGCCGTGGCCCTGCTGGCCGTCGTGCTGGCCACCGCCAACCTCGTGGGCGGTTTCGTGGTCACCGACCGGATGCTGCACATGTTCCATGGCCGGACGGAGCCTGTCCGCAAGGATGCAGCGGGCAAGGAAGCGGCGGGCACGGGAGCTACGGCCAAGGGGGACCGAAAGTGAGCCTCCTCGGTCCGGTCTGGACCTCGCTCCTCTACCTCTCCGCCGCAGTGTTCTTCATCCTGGCCCTCCGCGGCCTCAGCTCTCCCCGCACCGCCCGCCGCGGCAACCTGATCGGCGCCTTCGGCGCGCTGCTCGCCGTCGTCACCGTGTTCCTGTCGGCCAGGCTGGAGAACATTCCCTGGATCATTGCCGCCATCGCGCTGGGAACGGCGGTGGCCGCGCCCGTGGCCCGGCGGGTGAAAATGACCCAAATGCCGCAGCTGGTGGCCTTGTTCAACGGGGTGGGCGGCGGTGCCGCGGCACTGGTCGCGCTCCTGGAACTCGGCCACACCGCGGACCCCTGGGTCCGCCTCGCCATCGTCTTCACCCTCCTGGTGGGCGCAGTGTCGTTCGCCGGATCCGGGGTCACCTTCGCCAAGCTCCAGGAGCTCATGACCACCCGCCCCGTGGTGTTCCCCGGGCTCCCCGTGGTGATGGCCGCCGTGCTGCTCGCCGCCGTGGGCACCGCCGTCGCCGTCGTCCTGACCGGTTCCCTGGCACTCGCGGTGCTGCTGATGGTGCTGGGCCTTGCCGCCGGCGCGCTGCTGGTGCTGCCGGTGGGCGGGGCCGACGTGCCCATCGTTATTTCGCTCCTGAACGCGTTCACCGGCCTGGCCGTGGCGGCGTCGGGCGTGGTGCTGGGCAACGTGCTGCTGGTGGTGGCCGGCACGCTGGTGGGCGCCTCCGGTACCATCCTCACCCGGGCCATGGCGGCCGCGATGGGCCGCAGTGTGGCCGGCATCCTGTTCGGTGCGTTCAAGGGAGGTTCGACGGCGGGATCCACCGCCGTGAGCGAACGTCCAGTCAGGTCCTCCAGCGCAGAGGACGTGGCAGTGCTTTTGGGGTACGCACAGCGGGTGATCATCGTCCCCGGCTACGGCCTGGCCGTGGCCCAGGGCCAGCACACCGCGGCAGAGCTGGCCCTGGCCCTTGAAGCCCGCGGCATCGAGGTGGACTTCGCCATCCACCCCGTGGCCGGCCGGATGCCGGGGCACATGAACGTGCTCCTGGCCGAGGCCAACGTGCCGTACGAATCACTCAAGGAGATGGGCGAGATCAATTCCGAATTCCGCATGGCCGACGTCGCTTTGGTGGTGGGCGCCAATGACGTGGTGAACCCGGCAGCGAAGACATCCGCCGGCTCGCCCATCTACGGCATGCCCATCCTGGAAGTGGCCGACGCCCGCCAGGTGATCTTCCTGAAGCGCTCCATGCGCCCAGGATTCGCCGGGATAGAGAACGAACTCCTGTACGAACCGCAGACGTCCCTGCTCTTCGGTGACGCCAAAGATTCCCTGGCCAAAGTGCTGGGAGCCGTGAAAGCGCTGTAGCCAAGTACGCTTCTCCACAGGCCCACTTCCCCCACCCCAGCGAAGGACACCATGACTGCCAACAGCCCCACGGCCCTCAAGCGCGCGGCCATCATCATCAATCCTGCCAAAACGGCGGACGTGGACGTCGAAGCACTCGTAGCCAAGCACAGCGCGGATAACGGCTGGGGTGAGCCCATCTGGCTGGAGACCACCAAGGGGGACCCCGGCGTCGGGCAGGCGAAGGAGGCACTTAAGCAAGGGGCCGACGTCGTGATTGCAGCTGGCGGTGACGGTACAGTGCGGTGCGTGGCTGAGGTCCTGGCCGGCGGTGACGTGCCCATGGGGCTGCTGCCGTTGGGGACGGGAAACCTCCTGGCCCGCAACCTCGGTATGGACATCACGGACTTTGACGGTGCCATGGCCGGGGCGCTGGCGGGAACTGAGCGGAAGATCGACGTGGTCCGTGCCCGGCGGGACGACCTCGACAAGGAGCAGGTCTTCCTGGTCATGGCCGGGGTGGGCTACGACGCCACCATCATGGCCGACACCAACGAGGACCTTAAGGACAAGGTGGGCTGGCTGGCTTACGTGGATGCCGGCATCCGGAACCTGCCCGGCAGGCCCGTGAAGGCCACCATCGAGATCGACGGCAAGGACGTGGTTCACCGCGGGGTGCGCAGCGTGATGGTGGGCAACTGCGGCAAGGTCCAGGGCGGACTGGAGATCTTCCCCGACGCCAAAATGGACGATGGCCTGGTGGACGTGGCGGTGCTGGCGCCCCACCACGGGCGCCTGGGCTGGCTCTCGGTGATCGTCGGGATCATTGGCCGGGGCCGGGGCCGGGGCCGGAACAAGGACACTGCGGTGGAGTATTTCCAGGGGAAATCCGTGGAGATCAGGCTTGAACACAACGACGACTACCAGATCGACGGCGACCATGAGGGCGATGCCAAGCAAGTCGTCATGACTATCGATCCCGGGGCCCTCACCGTGCGCCTGTAACCCGCCCAACTGACTCGCAGTTAACGTCGTGAAAAGCGCTTTTCACGACGTTAAGTGCCAGTCACTTGGGGGGCGCCGGGCGGCGGGGATCTTCAGGTGCGTCCCGGCGTCGTGCCGTTCCAAGGCAACTTCCGCCGGGGTGAGGATCCGGGCGCGGAGCAGTTCGGCGACTGCCAGCGGCAGTTCGTCCGGTGCGCCGGCGATCCTGGCAGCGAGGCTCAACGCCTGGTATGCCCGTCTGCCATGGCCAGCGCCGTGGTAGGCCAGACACGGGAACTGGACCCGCCGCCGTCGTGCAGGGCATCCAGCAGTTGGCGTTCGCTGATGTTTCCGGGGGCGGACAGCACAAACTCGTCCAATACACCGCCAGCCACCGGGTGGACGTGGATGCTCAGGATGTTGGTATCCAGGCGGGCGAGGGCGCGGGTGGGCTTCTGCAGCGCACCCGGCTGGTCGTGCAGAACCGTGCGGGGCCGCCAACCTCACACCTCAGCTGGGCAGCGGGAGTGTTGCTGGCAGTTCGCTTCATGCCTCAAGGATCACAGGGGGTGTTTCGGCGGTGTTGCCCCGCTGTTCCGATCCTCGAACGGCGTGGGACATAGGATTTAGGTGGAGCGCTGTGTGCGGTCCGTCGAGGAAAGGCGCAAACCAGACCGTGAAAGTCCTCGAGGGCATGTTCACCATTGGCCCCAGCAAGAACGATCACCACCCTGCAATCCGGTGCGCGATTGGTATTTTCGTACCACTGATACTGCTGGTGGTGCTCGGCCGGTTGGACTTGGCAATCTTCGCCTCATTCGGTGCGTTTACCGGCATCTACGGACGCAACGAACCGCATGGAACCCGGCTGGTGCTGCAGCTCCGTGCCGGCCTCCTGATGCTGCTGGTGATGTTCCTGGCTGCGCTCGCCGGCCGCATGGGGGACGCGTGGGGGCTGGACGGGATGGCGTCCACCTGGCTTCTGGTCCTGGCTACAACGCTGGTGGCGGGCTCGTGTTCGGTGGCCATCTCGTTGCTGCGCCTGCGCCCTGCCGGTTCGTTGTTCCACATCTTCGCGTTTGCGGCCATCGCGTCCGTCCCCAACCAGCCGCCGCTGGGGGACGGGATGCTGGTGGCTGTCTTGACCACGGCGCTGGCCCTGGTGATCGGATTCTCGGCCAGGCTGATGCCCCGCTGCCGGACGCCCTGGACCTGGCCACCGCCGCTGCGGCTCCTGGCGGATGAACGGCGGGCCACCTGGCTCGAAGGCCTCGGTTATCTCGTGGCTGCCGGCGTGGCAGGTTCGCTGGCCACGGTGGCTGGTCAATGGCTCGGTTTCGGCCATAACTATTGGGCCATGGTGGCAGCGGTGGTGCCCCTTGTAGGGCACACGACGCGGCACCGCGTCAGCCGCGGCATCCAAAGGATTATGGGAACGATCCTGGGCCTGGCCCTGCTCGCCGGTGTCCTGCTGGTTGGACTGGCGCCGTGGCAGACGGTGCTGGTGATCGCGGTGTGCCAGTTCGGTGCGGAACTGTTCATTGCCCGCCAGTACGTGCTGGCGCAGCTGTTTGTCACGCCGCTGGCGCTGATTTCCACCCTGCTGGTGGTGCCCTCTTCGCCTGGCATCTTGCTTCGTGACCGGATTGTCGAAACGGTGATCGGTGCGGCCGTTGGCGTTGCCGTGGTGCTGGCACCCGTGGCTTGGCGCCGCCTGCGCCGGGTATAGTCTGGGGGCATTTCACCCGTACCGTTGAATGGAAGCGGCAGGCATGGCAAATTCAGTCTCCGGCGACTCGGTGGTGGACCGGGTGGTCCGGGTAATCTCCGCCTTTCCCGAGGGAGTCAGCACACTCCAGCTCTCTGACCTGGCAGTCCGCGCCGGACTCCCGCTCACCACCGCCCACCGGCTGGTCCGGCAGTTGGCCGGGCACGGACTGTTGGAAACCGGCGACGCCGGAACGGTGCGGTTGGGTCTCCGCCTGTGGGAACTCGTGAACCGCAATTCGCCTACTCTGGCGCTCCGTCAGGCCGCCATGCCATTCATGGAGGACATCCAGCAGGTCCTCAACCAGAACGTAAACCTAGCGGTACTGGACGGTTGGGAGGCACTGTTTGTGGAGCGGCTGTCCCGTCGCGGATCCGTGGCCAACCGGGCGCAGGTGGCCGGCAGGATGCCCGTTCATATCTCCTCGGCAGGACTCGCCCTGATGGCATACCAGGACAAAGTCACGCAACGGGACTACTTGAAGCAGTTCGGCGATCCGGCGGGAAAGATGCAGCCGGAAACCGTGCGGGTGTTGCTTGCTGAAGCGGCCCACCAGGGCTTCGCGCAGCTGGCCGGCGTGGTTGATCCGGATACCTGGGGAATCGCCGTCCCTGTTATGGATCCTAGGCAGCGCGCCGTGGCTGCACTCGGCGTCGTGGTGCCCTTGCGGGAGGTGCGGCTCCAGGCGCTGGTCCCGGCGCTGCAAACAGCCGCGCGGGGCATTGCGCGAAGGCTCGACAACAGCGAACGTAGTCCGCTCTTCCGTTGAATGGAATTGCCGTAACGCCTGGCACGTTGCCCGGCCCAAACTGTTAGCAGACCCAATCATCGGCCCGCCACCAGCGCCCGCCCCCGCAACGAAGCGAGAACTAGTCATGGCACCACGCAAAGCCATCACCACCCAGGTGGCCATCATGGGCGCCGGTCCCGCTGGCCTCATGCTTTCCCACCTGCTTGCCAAGGCCGGCATCGAGTCCAGGGTGATCGAGGTCCGCAGCCAGAAGGAAATCTCCGAAACGGTCCGCGCCGGAATCCTGGAACACGGCACGGTCAACCTGCTCGTGGACAGCGGAGTCTCGGACCGGGTGCTGCGCGACGGCGACCGGCACGACGGAATCGAATTGCGTTTCAACGGTGAAAGCCACCGCATCGACTTTAAGGATCTCGTGGGGGAGTCAGTCTGGCTCTACCCGCAGACGGACGTTTTCCTGGATCTCGCTGCACGCCGGAAGGCCGACGGCGGCGACGTCCGCTACAGCGTTACGGACACCTCCGTGCACGACCTCGAGGGTAAGCCGAAAGTGTGGTTTACCGACTCGGACGGAGTCGAGTACGAGATCCAGGCCGAGTTCCTCGTGGGCGCGGACGGTTCGCGCAGCCACTGCCGCCGCCAGGTGCCGGAGGCCTCACGGACCCAGTACTTCCACGAGTACCCGTTCGCCTGGTTCGGGATCCTTGCTGAAGCCCCGCGCAGCTCTGACGAGCTGATCTACGCCAACTCGGACAACGGCTTCGCCCTCATCAGCCAGCGGACCGAAACCGTCCAGCGGATGTACTTCCAGTGTGCTCCCACGGAAAGTGTGGCCGAGTGGGACGACGATCGGATCTGGGCCGAATTCCGCAGCCGCGTGAACGGTAACGGCTTCGAGCTCAAGGAGGGGCCGGTCATCGACAAGATGGTCCTGCCGTTCCGGAGCTTTGTACACACCCCGATGCGCCATGGGAACCTGTTCCTGGCCGGCGACGCAGCACACACCGTCCCGCCCACGGGCGCCAAGGGCCTCAACCTGGCCATCCAGGATGTCAAAGTTCTTTTTGAGGGACTGGAATCCTTCTACGGCAGCGGCTCCACTGCGCTGCTGGACAGCTTCAGCGACCGTGCCCTCGAGCGCGTATGGAAGGCGCAGCAGTTCTCTTACTGGATGACCACCATGCTGCACACCCCCACTGACGCGGATGACTTTTCCCGTGCCCGTCAGCTCGGCGAACTGCATTCCGTGGTCTCCTCACGGCACGGGATGGCCTATCTCGCCGAGGCGTACACCGGCTGGCCGGGCGCCGTCTAGGAGCCCAGCCGGCCGCCGGATTCTTCGAGGTAGCAGGCGCCGCATAGCGACTCGTACCAGACGTCCCTGCCGTCGATGGCCACCTGGTCGCCGTCGAACACCACTTCGTTGCCTACGCGGCGGGTGTTGAAGATGGCTTTGCGCCCGCAGCGGCAGATGGTCTTGAGCTCCTCCAGCGTGTGCGCCACTTCCAGCAGCCGGCGCGAGCCGGGGAACGCGTGGGTCAGGAAATCGGTCCGGATGCCGAAGGCCAGCACCGGCACGTTGTCCAGCACGGCAATACGGAACAGGTCATCCACCTGTTCGGGCGTGAGGAACTGCGCCTCGTCCACCAGCAGGCAGGCCACCGGCTTTTGGTCCACATGTTCGAGGAGTGCGTTGGGGTCGTCACCGGCGGCCTGGGCGGCGAAGAGCCCGCGGACGGACGCGTCAGGGGAGACCAGGAAGTCCACGGACCGCGTCATCCCCAGCCGGGACACAATGTCGGTGTCGCCCTTAGTGTCAACATCGGGCTTGGCCAGCAGGACCCGCTGCCCGCGTTCCTCGTAATTGAACGCGGCCTGCAGGAGCCCGGTTGACTTCCCGGAGTTCATGGCGCCGTAGCGGAAGTAAAGCTTGGACAAGTGGGTCCTTTCAATGGGTCCGGCTATCGATCCTATGCCGAACCCCGCGGCGCCTGCTTATGGCCGGCCGGCGGGCAGCACCGCCACATCGGGCGCGGGCGCGGGCGCTGCCTCTGCCACGGTCACCTTGCCGGCGGAAGCGCCGTCGCGCTTCCCGGCGGTACCGCTGAGGCTACTGCCGGCGCCGCGCCGGCTGGACCGGCCGTAGACAAGGTACATGGTCAGGCCCGTGATCACCATCAGCAGCACGGTGTAAACGAATGTGTTGGCCACGCCCTCCACCCCTTCGGCGCCGTCAGTGTTCGCCTTGATCACCAGGCCCAACGGCTGGACCAGGGGGTGCGCCAGGAAGATCGCCGTGTCGTAGTCATCGAGCATGCTGTTGAAATTCAGCGCGGCGATGGCTGCGGCGGCCGGAAGCACCAGGGGCAGCAGGATGCGGCGGAACACATAGAGGGTTTTCGCGCCCATGATTGACGCGGCTTCCTCCAGCGAGGAGTTGACCGACGCGAACGACGCCTTGAGCATGCGGAGCGTAAAGGGGATCTTGACCGTCACGAAGGCGATCAGCAGGATCACCGTGGTTCCGGTCAGCACCGCGCCACCAACGAGGGGGTTGGGGTGGTCGTAGCTGATGATCAGCCCCAGGGCGAGCAGGGCCGAGGGAAGGATCCAGGGGATGTGGAGGAGGTACTCAAAGAGGGAACTGACCCAGTTCCGGTACTTCTGCAGGAGGCGCGCCACAAACAGCAGCCCGCCCACGGCAATCGCCGTGGCGAGTGCACTGTAGATGACACTGATGATGAAAGGCCGCAGGCCGGATTCCTGGGTCAGCACGCGGATGTAGTTGTCCAGCGTCAGGCTGCCCAGCGAGAGTTGCCCGGTCTGGATGGCTGCCCCGTCAGCGAAGGAGTACAGCACGATCAGCAGCACGGGCAGGGTGTACACGGCGAACAGCAGGTAGGCGACCAGGTGCACGGCGGCGTTGGCTGCCCGGTTGGTGATCTGCTGCTTTTGCAGGGCAGAGGAAACTTTGGACACCGAGAAGTAAGTGCCGCCCTTCTCCAGCCGGGTCATCACGGCCAGCATCAGGATGGTGGCCACGCCCAGGATGACGGCCAGCAGGGCCGCCAGGTCCCGCGAGGTGGGGCTGTTGGTGAAGGTCAGGATCATGGGCGTGATGGTCTGGAAGTCGCGGCCGCCCAGTACTTGCGGTGCGCTGAGTGCTCCCAGCCCGGTCAGGAAGGACAGGATGGTGACGGCGAACAGCGTGGGTTTAAGCATGGGCAGGACCACCCTGCGCAGAATCGTCCAGGGGGAGGCGCCCAGGTTCTTGGCGGCCTCGATGGTCTGGTAGTCCACGCCTTTGAGGGCGTTGGCCACGAACAGCATGTGGTTGGTGGTGGTGGCGAACGTCATCACCACCAAGACTGCGAAGAACCCGGAGAACCATGCCGCATCCATGCCCGGAAAGACCTTCAGCAGCAGCGACGTGACAATGCCTTTGTCGCCGTAAATAAACTTGTAGCCGGCTGCCAAGACGATTCCGCCATAGATGAAGGTGGAGGCATAACCCAGGAACAAAATCCTGGACCCGCGGATCTTGAAGTAGTGCGTGACCAGCACAATGAAAATGCCCACCACGTTCACCGTGACGGACAGTGCCACGGCAAGCATAAAGCTGTTTCCAAGGGACTTCATGGCGCGCTGGGAGGAGAACAGCTTCTCCGCGGCCCGGCCCGAGAAGCTCCCGTCCGGGAAGAACGTTGAGATCAGGACATTCAGGTTGGGCCAGACCAGGAATGCGGCGATGAACCAGGTCAGCACCGTTCCCACGATCAGGATGAACGGGGAACGAAGCATGCTTTTCGCGGAGGACCGGCTCATGGCAGGGCCACCTCCCGGCCCCGTCGCTCCAGGGCGTTGCCGGTGTCCGGGTGGTACTGCAGCACGTGCCCGGGCTGGACGTACACGGTGGTTTCCGCTCTTGCTTCCGGGTGCGCGGCGCCGTCTTCCTTAACCAGCAGCCGGAGGTCCGCGCCGTGGCTCCGCACGATGTAGCGGCTGTGGAGCCCGTGATAAGTGCGCGAGACCACCTGCCCGGAGAGCCCGACGGCGGCGCCTCCATCCTCGGGCGGCGTCAGTGACGCCTTTTCCACCCGGAGGTAGGAGTTGGCGGTGGGGCTGAGTCCTGCGCCGGAGAGCCTGTTCAGTTCAGCGATGAACTCCGGTGTCAGCGGCGAACTGTCACCGATGAAGTTGCACACGAATTCGGTGGCTGCGTGATCGTAGATGGACTGCGGAGTCCCCACCTGTTCCACGACGCCCTTGTTGAAGACGGCCACCCTGTCGCTCATGGCCAGGGCTTCATCCTGGTCGTGGGTGACGTATACGGTGGTGATGCCGAACTCGCTCTGCAGGTCCTTGAGTTGCTGGCGGAGTTGATGCCGGAGCTTGGCGTCCAGGTTGGAGAGCGGCTCGTCCAACAGGAGGATTTTGGGCCGCAACACCAGCGCGCGGGCCACGGCCACACGCTGTTGCTGGCCGCCGGAAAGTTCCGCCACGTTCTTATGCAGCTGCTCATCGCTGAGCTCCACCCGGCGCGCGATGTCGCGCACCAGGCGGTCGCTCTCGGCGGACTTTTCCTTCCGGACCCGCAGCCCGAAGGCGATGTTTTCCCAGACGCTCATGCTGGGGAACAGGGCATAGTTCTGGAACACCATGCCCACCTGCCGCTTGTCACTTGGAAGCCGGGTGACGTTCTTCCCGTCCACGTGGACCGTACCCGCAGAAGGTTCGATGAAGCCCGCCAACGTGCGCAACGCCGTCGTTTTTCCGCACCCGGAGGGACCAAGCAGTGTGAAGAACTCGCCAGGTTTGACGTGCAGGTCAAGGTTCGGAATGGCTACGAAATCGCCGAAGGTAACTTCGATGTTGTCTAGGCGGATCATGGGTTCCTGTCTGGGGGAAAGCCGGCTGGCCCGGCTGCGGTGCGGGGACGAGGCGGTAGGTGAGTCCTACTGCATGTATTCGAGCTCGATCTTCTCCACCCAGGCACCCATGTTTTCCTGGACAAATCCCCAGTCGATGTCCTGTTGCTTCACGGTGGAGAAGAACTTCACCACGTCAGGGTTGGCCTGCTCTGCCGCGACTTTGTTGACAGGCATCGAGTTAAACTTCTTGGCAAAGGCAGCCTGCACGTCCGCGCTGCCGAACCAGTCGATGAACTTCACCGCCTCAGCCTTCTTGTCCGTCCCCTTCACCAGGGCAATCTGCTCCACAGCGAGTGGAACGCCGGCGGAGGGAATGACCGTTTCCACGTTGACTTTGAACGACTTCTCACGCTCGGCAATGATGGACGACGGCATCTGGCCCATGTCCACGTCGCCGGAGGCAATCCGTGCAAAGAGGTCAGTCTTGGCCACGGCCGGGGAGCCGTTCCGGAAGTACTGCTCCACCTGCTTCCAGCCCTCGGCGGAGATGCCCAGGTCACCGGAAGCGTCCTTGTAGCGGGACAGGATGCCGGCGAAAACCAGCTGCGCAGTGGCGGTTCCGAGGCCTGTGACCCGCTCGTAGCGGGACTTGAACTCATCCTTGGTCCAGAGGTCCGTCCAGTCCTTGGGCGCGGCGTCTGGGCTGAACTTGTCCGAGTTGTAGCCGAGTAGGATTGCCTGCTTCACGAGTGGCCAGTACGCCTTCCCATCACCGGTGTCTCCCACGGCGGTGTCCACTTCGCCCGCCCATGCGGGCTCGAACGGCTCGAGGGCGCCAGCGGCCTTGACCTGGGCGAAGTACATGTTGTTCAGCCCGAAGGCGACATCGGCAATGGGGTTGTTCTTTTCCGCGATGAGTTTGTTCGTGGCGTCTGCGCCGCCAGCTCCCACCACTTCGATCTTGAAGCCGGCTTTGGTGGCCTCAGCGGTCAACCAGTCGCCGCGGCCTTCGCCGTTGGAGTTGGTGTAGACCACCAGGGTTTCGCCGGTAGGAACGGTTGACGTGGAGGAGGGAGCCCCGGACGCCGCCGGGGTTGCGGTACCGGCTCCGCAGCCGGCCAACAGGCTGGCGGCGACGGCGGCTGCCATCAAAGTCTGCAATTTACGCACGGTCAGGACTCATTTCTGGACTTGGTTCGGAGCATGGTCCGGCTAGCCTATAGCTGGATTCGAGAGATATGGGCTTGAAAAGCTATCGATTCGATAAACAACCCGGCTGTTGAGTCTGGTCCAGTTGCCCGAACATTCCGGGCACAGTGCGTAAACGCGCGGTGAACGTTGCGGGAGAAGGCAGACCGGATCACGAAGGCGCGTCCCGCCGTCGTCAGTCCTGGTTGAGCGTTTCGGTGAGGTGGTGAGAGGGGATCCGGTCCCGGTCGTAGGTGATTTCGGTGTAGCCGTGCGGCTCGGGCTGGCCGGAGGGGCTGAGGTTCACAAAAACGATCTGCTCAATGGTGAGGATGCTCTGGCGTGTGATCATGTTCCGCACTTCGGCGCGCATGGTCAGGGACGTCCGGCCGAAGCGCGTGGCGGTCAGGCCCATCTCGATCAGGTCGCCCTGGACGGCGGAGCTGACGAAGTTGATTTCGGAGATGTACTTGGTCACCGCGCGCCCGTTGCCGAGCTGGAGGATGGCGTAGATGGCCGCTTCCTCGTCGATCCATTTCAGCAGGCTGCCACCGAACAGTGTGCCGTTGGCGTTGAGGTCCTCGGGCCGGACCCATTTGCGCGTCCGGAAGGTGGGAGTACGCAGAGCCGCTTGATCTTGGCAGCGGCATCGTCCAGGATCCTGAGGCCGCCGCAGCCTACGGGCTGGCCGGAGCCTTTACCGTACGCAACCAGGAACACTGCACAGTCGGCGGCCGACGGCGGGGTCCCGGGTCGTGGTCAGGCGTACCGAAGCGGGTGTCCAGTTCCGCCTGCTGGGCCTTCCGCAGATCGGCGCCCACGGGGTTGGACCAGGTCACGACCTTGATGTTGAGACGGGGTTGGTCTGCATGACTGCCTCGATTCGCCGAAGGGTTATTCCTGCCCAGCCTATGGGCGGGTGGTTACGCGTGTGTTTCTTTGCGGCAAGGACTGGGCGAACGACGCCCTCCCGGACTGCGGTGCGTGGCGAAACATTCTCGATAGGCTAGTTATACGTCCGACTAAGATCAGTGCATGAGTCCCGCAGCTAATGAAGGTTCTGGATATTGGTATGGGCCGGATGGCCAACTGGACTCCAGCGTCGCGGTCCTGAAGGCACTGCGGGATTACCGCACCGCCGAGACAGCAGTCCGCCGTTCCACCCGCGACTCCATGGGAATGGGTGAAACGGACATCCTGGCGTTGCGGTACCTCCTGCGGGTGCAGGCTTCGGGAGGCACCGTAGTGCCCAAGGACCTCAGCCGGTTCCTCGGTATTACCAGCGCCTCCACCACGTCACTCATCGACAGGCTCGTGGGCAGCGGCCACGTCCGGCGGGAAGCCCATCCCACGGACAGGCGCTCCGTGGTGGTGGTTCCCACTGTCGAATCCGACCGCGAGGTGCGGGTTACTCTCGGGTCCATGCATCGGCGGATGATGGCCGTGGCGGAAGGGCTGTCCGCCGCCGACGCACGCGTGGTGGTCGAATTCCTGCAGCACATGACGTCTGCAATCCAGGATGAAAAGGAGAGCCGGCAAGAAAGCGGCCCGTCGTTTTAGTTAGCTGAACTAGTAATATGTAGGCTTATGATTGATCCTGACAGAATCCAGAGGGAGTCATGAGCGCGATCCAAGCATTATCCGAGGCGGCTTCGCCGGGTTCTTTACCTTCTGTATCCGCTGAGGGCAGCAACGCGCCGCCCACCTGGCCGGTCCATTGCTCCACAGAAATGGAAATAACCACACCTGCGGTGGGGGCGGCTGCCGTTGGCTCCACGTTCGAACCACAGGACCACCCTGTGCTGCTGCCTCCCGTGTGGCGCTGCAGCTGCGGCTTCCAACTCGACGCCTGGGTTTCAGGCCAAACCGACATGTCCGAAGAACCCACAGCCTGGGGTGAACCGTTCCCAGCGCTGAGCGGCGCCCTGCACGCATGATCGCGGTGTCACCCGCACGCCCGGCATCAGGCGACGCCAACTTCCTGCCAGCCGGGGAAGTCGTGTTGGAAGGCCGGTTCGACCTCAAGGAGCGGTTGGGCAGGGGCTCCATGGCGGATGTGTTCCGTGCCGTCGACCTCGCCGGCGGGTGTGACGTTGCGGTGAAAGTGGCCGCTGATGCCTCCCCGAAGCATCGAGCCAGGATCGACAGCGAGGCCCGCATCCTGGCGGCGCTGGATCACCCGTCCATCATCACGTTTTTGGGGCAAGGCACCATGCCCGTGGAGGGGCGGTGGTCCGGACGGCCTTACCTGGTGGAGGAATTGGCGCTTGGCTCCTCCCTCGCCGCGACGCTCAGTGGCCCGCCATGTTCTCCCCGGGACGTGGCAACATGGGCCGGGGGCCTGTTTGACGCCCTCGCTTATCTTCACGGCAAGGGTATGGTTCACCGCGATATCAAGCCAGGAAACCTCATGCTGAGTGGATTGCGGCGAAGCCCGGTGCGAGTGGTGGACTTTGGCATTGCCGTGGATGCTGGTGCGGCACCTGAGCCCGGCATTTCCTCGGGCACGGTCCATTACATGAGCCCGGAGCAGGCCTCGGGCGGGGCAGCCCAGCCGTCGTGGGATGTCTACGCCCTAGGGCTGGTCCTTCTGGAGCTCCTGACGGGGACCCGGGCCTATTCCGGCACGGCCGTTGAGTCACTGGTGGCCCGGACCCTCCGCGGGCCCGTCATCCCAACCTCGTTGGGATCCGGCTGGGGTGAG
Source organism: Arthrobacter sp. UYEF21 (assembly GCF_040546085.1). Lineage (NCBI taxonomy): Bacteria > Bacillati > Actinomycetota > Actinomycetes > Micrococcales > Micrococcaceae > Arthrobacter > Arthrobacter sp. UYEF21. Next base: position 86,417 of record NZ_JBEPNF010000007.1, on the reverse strand, counting down.
CTGCTGCATGCGGTGACTGCCATGGGCAGCGCAGATCGGCCTTCCGCTGCCGAGGCGGCCGTCAAGGCGCGGAGGCTGGCCAGGTAGCTTGCCACCGGCAGCCGGCCGCGTTGACCACGGGTCACATTTTCCCGGTGGGGTCCTCTGCGGTGGGATCTGCCAGGGCCAGGCCGCCGATGGGGCTGCCGTCCCAGTGAATGAGCTTCCAGCCGGAGTCGGGGTCGCCTTCCACGGCCACGATCCCGGTGTTGGCCAGGACATGACGGGCAACAAAATCAGCGTCCGCGTCGGCGGCGCGCAGGCCTGCCCAGGTGCGGATTGCGGCGCCGTGGCTGACCACGGCGGCAACGGCTGAGTCCCCGTTGCGGGCGGCGCGTTCGGCCACCCGGGCGATGTCGGCGTCGTACCGTTCAAAAAACTCGTGGCCGTCCGGCCCGGCCGGCATCCTGCGCTCAAGGTCGCCGGCAGCCCACGCGAAGACGGTGCCCATATAGCGCATGTGCGACTCGTGGTCGGTCAGTTTCTCCAGTGACCCGGCTTCGATTTCGTGCAGGCCCTCCAGCACCTCAACCTTGAGGCCCTGTTTCCTGGCCAGCGGGGCGGCGGTGATCTGCGTCCGCACCAGCGTGGACGCGTACAACGCCGCGATCTGCTCGTTGGCCAGCGACCGCGCCATGGCTTCAGCCTGCCGCTCACCCAGTCCTGTAAGCCCGGGTCCCGGATGGGCGGTGTCCAGCTGGCCCAGTACGTTTCCGGGGGTCTGTCCGTGGCGGATGAGGAGGAGCTTCATGACTCCAGTTTGGCACTTAAAGCGAAGGCGCCGGGCCCGATTGAGCCCGGCGCCGCCGTCGTACTTCCTGGTCCCCGCGGTTCGCACAAGCTCAACCGCGGGAAGGGTCTTACTTGAGGTGGTCCACCAACTGGTCCGCGATGCCGGTGTACTTGCCGGGGGTGAGGGCGAGCAGCCGCGACTCGGCGTCCTTGGAGAGGCCCAGAGTTTGGACGAATTCCTGCATCCGGGCGGCGTCCACACGCTGTCCGCGGGTGAGGTCCTTGAGGCGCTCGTACGGGTTTTCCATGCCTTCGACGCCGGCGATCGCCTCGGCGCGCATGACCATCTGGACGGCCTCGCCCAGGACTTCCCAGTTGTGGTCCAGGTCGCCCGCGAGGACGTCCTCGGCAACGTCCAGCCGGTCCAGGCCCTTGGCAACGTTGGATATGGCAAGCAGGGAATGGCCGAACGCCACGCCGATGTTGCGTTGGCTGGAGGAGTCGGTGAGGTCGCGCTGCCAGCGGGAGGTCACCAGCGTGGAGCCCAGCACGTCCAGGAGGCCCGAGGAGATCTCCAGGTTGGCCTCGGCGTTTTCGAAGCGGATCGGGTTGACCTTGTGCGGCATCGTGGAGGACCCGGTGGCGCCCGCCACCGGAATCTGGGCGAAGTAGCCGATGGAGATGTAGCTCCAGATGTCCGTGCAGACGTTGTGCAGGATCCGATTAAAGCGTGCGACGTCGGCGTACAGCTCGGCCTGCCAGTCGTGGCTTTCGATCTGGGTGGTCAGCGGGTTCCACGTCAGGCCCAGGCCCTCGACGAAGGACTTGGCCACGTGCTGCCAGTCTGCGCCCGGAACGGATGCCACGTGTGCGGCGTAGGTGCCGGTGGCGCCGTTGATCTTGCCGAGGTATTCAGTCTTGGCGATCCGGTCCAGCTGGCGGGTCAGGCGGTGCGCCATGACTGCCAGTTCCTTGCCCAGCGTAGTGGGCGTGGCAGGCTGGCCGTGCGTGCGTGACAGCATGGGAGCCGCGCGGTTGTCTTCGGCCATCTTGCTGATCTGGGCCACGAGGGCACCTGCGGCGGCCAGCCACACGTCCTCCACAGCACCCTTGACGCCCAGGGCGTAGGAGAGGTTGTTGATGTCCTCGGACGTGCAGCCGAAATGGACCATGGCGGTCAGGTTTTCGATGCCGATCGCGGGCAGGCGGCGGCTGATGTAGTACTCCACGGCCTTGACGTCGTGGACCGTGACGGCTTCGATTTCGGCGAGTTCTGAGACGGATGCGGCGTTGAATTCCGTGACGATGGCGCGGAGCTTTTCCTGCTGTTCCGCAGTGAGCGGGCCTGCGCCGGGGAGGACGTTGTTGCTGGTCAGGTGGATGAGCCACTCGACTTCCACGGCTACGCGGTCACGGTTCAGTGCCGCCTCGGACAAGTAGTCAACGAGGGGTCCGACGGCGGACTGGTAGCGGCCGTCCAGCGGGCCCAGGGCGATCGGCTCCGGCGACGCGGCGAGGGCCAGGCGTCCGGAGGGCGTTCGGGTATCAGCTGTGGCGGCAGTTTCAGGCATGTCCTGATTCTTTCACGAAGTCCGGGCGGTCGCTTAAGCGGTCAGTCCGGGGTGGCTTATGCACATAGCCGACTGCGGTGGTTCCGGCGCCTGGGCGGCTTCCGTAGCCTCGGAGTTCATGGGCGACGCGACACGTGATGCGGCAGGCAGCACGGTTCGTCAGCCAAAGGCAGTGCATTAGGCAAGGGGAGACGCGTGGGTGGTGAGATGACGGGAGCTGACGCGGGGCGCATGGCTCGCGCCTATGAGATCCAGCGGTTGGCGTCCCGGCTCGCCCAATGTACTGAACAGGTGGAAACGGTCATGGCGAGGGCCTGGGATATCCAGCTTCTGACGTGGCAGTCGCCTGCCGGGCGGGCATACCGAGATTCCCTGGCCCTCCAGGCGTCCGCGTTGGGACGGGCGCATGGACGGATTACGGACGCCCAGCTCGCCGTGGGCCGCCATGCGCGGGCGGTCGCGGCGTCGGCCGGCACGGCCGCGGGGCGGAACTGATGGCCGAGGTGACGCCGTCGGGCAGTGGGGGGCCCATAGAGCTGACCGGGCCAGCCGTGGACGGAGGGCTGGAAATCAGGGGCGGCCTCGGGGGTATTGCCTTCCAGCTTGAAGAACTCATGGTCGGGGCTGGCAAACTCGATGTCCTTGCGGATGCGCTGGCCGCCGTGGAAGTCGAAATTCATCGCATTTGGGGAGACCTCGGGGCATACCAGAACGATTCGCGGCTGTCCGGGACGGAGGCGCTGATGTCGGTCGGGGAGGCCCAGTGGAGCGTTCAGGCTGTCCGTGAAGAACTGCGGACAATCAGCAGCCAAGTGCGCGCCAGCAAGCAGAACTACGAGGCGGCGGAGGCGTGGGCGAGTGTCGCGCGTGGACTGGGCGGCGGGCTGACCAGTACCGGAACAATGAGCCGGCAGGCACAAGACCTTGGGCTGGGCTTCGTTCCCAACAGGGAAGTGGCCGAACTCGCCGCTGGGCCCTTGGCCATGGTTGCCTTACTGGCTCTCTCGCCGGAACGCTTCTTCATTGCGCTCAGCGTGGACCTGGCGGCAGGGAGGCACATTGCGGCCGCGGTTCCACTGCTTACCGGTATGTTCGGCAGCGCGGCCAGCAGTCTCCGGACGCGTCCGGTCATCGCGGACCGCAAAGAGTCATTGTCTGTGGAGTTCGATGGCTCTCCAGCCGCCCTTCTGGAACGTGCCCGGATCATCGATGCGCGGGGCGCGGGCTACATCGAGGTTATCGAAGTGGATAACGGCGGCCAGAAGGCCTACGTGGTGGTTATTCCCGGAACGCAGGCCGGAGGAGTAGTGGGCGGGACCAACCCCTTCGATGAGGCAGGCATTGCGGAGGGCCTGGGTAACCGTTCCGCGGAAGTGAAGGCGGCCATACTGGACGCTTTGCAGTCCGCCGGCGCGGAGAAAGGGGCTTCGGTGGTGGCAGTCGGCTACAGCCAGGGCGGGATCCACGCCATGAATCTTGCCGCCGATGAGCTGTTCGTCAACGATTACGACATGAAATATGTGCTGACGGCAGGGTCTCCCGTAGGTGGCATCGTTCCGGCCGCAGCCGTCAGTTCCCTACATCTGGAGCATAGACAGGATTGGGTGCCCGGGGCTGACGGAACACCGAACCCGGACACCAGAGATCGGGTCACGGTAACGCTGAGCAGCCCGGTGGCCACGCAGGAGGGTGAAGACTTAGGCCTCGGTCCGGGCCACAGGCTGGCGAATTACCAGGACGCTGCACGCCTTGTGGGGGCCAGCGACGATCCCACCCTGAAGGATTCCACAGCTGTCCTCGCCGGTGTGCTTGGTGCCGGCGGAACGGCCACGGCCACGCGCTTCGCCTTGACGCGGACCAAGGCTGAAACGCTGAGTGCGCCCGGGCCGAGGCTGCAACCCACGCGCCAGCCCTCACCACAGCAATCGGAGTCGGGCCGGCCGGTCGCGTAGGGCAGCAGCTAACTGCAAGAGCTGCGCCAGGCAGCAGGCCTGGCCAACCTGCATCGTGGCTTTAGCGCCTGCGGCCGCCCGGCACCCTTCCCGCGACGAGCGAGATGAGGGTGATGATGATGGCCGCGAAGACCGCTGTCCAAAAGAACGAGTCGATGGTGAAATGCACCGGTGTGTAGCTGCTGAGCCAGGACGTCAGGTACAACATGGCGGCGTTGATGACGATTGTGAAGAGGCCCAGCGTGAGGATGGTGATCGGCAGGGACAGGAAGCTGACCAGCGGCCGGACAAACGCGTTAACCACGCCGAAGATCAGGCCGATAAACAGATAGGCAAGGATGATGCCGACAGTCTCCGTGCCCTGGTTTACGCCCGTGCTGACCACAGCCTCGGTAGTAGCGGTGGTGGAAATATCAAGGCCCGGCAGGATCCAGACGGCAATCCAGAGGGCCAGTCCGTTGATGAGGACCCGAACAATGAAGGAGAGCATGAGCCAATGCTGTCACATGCGGACTGTCCCTCGGCCAGCCCTGCGGGCCGCCCTGCGGAGCCACAGCGAATCCACTGCGGACACGGATTCATCCCTGCCCACGGGATGGTCGAAGAGAGACACTTCCACGACGTCGTACGTCTGCAAGGGCGCCTGGGCGAGCTGAGCCTCCGCCGGGAGTTCAGGCTTCCGGCTCATTTCGGCTGCAGGTACCGTCAAAAGTATCCGGTCCTGCACACAGCAGGCAGGCATGCCAGCGGGCATGCCTGCCCAGCAAAGTAGGCTGGTTTCATGACGTCATCAGAGATCCGGTCCGGGGAAATCCGGCCCCGTCCAGTGGTGGACCGGCTTCCCCGTTACGCCGCAGGAAAGCCCCCGGCCGCCGTGGACGGTTTGGCAAGCTACAAACTTTCCTCCAACGAGAACCCGTTGCCGCCACTCCCGGCAGTGCTTGAGGCCATCGCTGGCCAGACAGACTTCAACCGTTACCCGGACCCGCTCAGCACTAAGCTGCGTATGGCGCTCGCCGAATTCCTGGATGTCCCGGCGGCGGACATCGTCACCGGCGCCGGCAGCCTCGGGGCACTGAACCAACTGCTCACCACGTTCGCCGGCCAGAACGACGACGGCAAAGCTGACGAGGTGATCTACGCGTGGCGCTCCTTCGAGGCTTATCCCATCAGCGTGGGCCTGGTGGGTGCGGAAAGCGTCCGGATCCCGCTCACAGCAGACGGACGCCATGACCTTGACGCCATGGCCGCGGCTGTCACCGTTCGGACTAAAGTCATTCTCCTTTGCACGCCCAACAACCCCACTGGTCCCATCCTGACCACCGCCGAAATGGAGTGGTTCATCCAGGCCGTCCCGGCGGATGTGGTGGTGGTCATCGATGAGGCATACCAGGAGTTTGTCCGCGCCGAGGATGCTGTGGATGGCATCGCGATGTACCGCAAATACCCCAATGTGGTGGTGCTCCGGACGTTCTCCAAGGCCCATGGCCTCGCCGGCCTAAGGGTGGGCTACAGTGTCTCGAACCCGGCGCTGACCCAGTACCTGAGGGTGGCAGCCACGCCCTTCGCCGTCTCGCAGGTTGCCGAACAGGCCGCGATAGTTTCGCTGCAGAACTACCCTCAGGTTGTAGAAAGGGTACAAAGCATCGTGGACGAGCGCGCCCGGGTGACTTCCGGGTTGCATGACCTGGGCTGGTCAGTTCCCAACGCGCAGGGCAACTTTGTCTGGCTGGATCTGGCCGAAAACAGTGGGGAATTCGCCGAGCTGGCAGGGAAGCAGGCACTTTCGGTGCGCGCCTTTGGCAGCGAGGGAGTGCGCGTCAGCATCGGCGAACCGGAAGCCAACAGTCGGTTCCTCCAGCTCTGTGCGAACTACACAAGGCCGCCACGGCATTCCTAGCGCCTAACCTGCGTCAGGAGCGGCGCCTACTGAAGATAAAGTAAGGACCAGAAAGCCACCATATATGCCATCAGCGGAATGCATTCCCCGCGCGGCATATATCCCAGCGAGATTGCGGCGCATCCGCGTGCGGCAAGCAAGGAGACGGTATGGGCGCCACACATCTGCCCTCCACCGAGTTCAATGGAACAGCGGTAGACGACCAGCTCGAGGCCGAGGCCGAGGCCCGGCTGGGTGATCCCGTCGAGCCCATGGTGCAGTTGCTGGCGCCCGACGGGACCCTGGGCACAGACCCGGTTTTTTGGCCATACGCGGACCGGCTGGACGGCGACAAGCTCCGTGGCTTTTACGCTGATATGGCCACGATCCGCCGCTTTGATGTCGAGGCCACTGCACTCCAGCGCCAGGGCCAGCTCGCGCTCTGGGTTCCGCTCACCGGCCAGGAAGGCGCGCAGATCGGTTCCGGACGGGCCAGCCAGCCGCAGGACTACATCTTCCCGACTTACCGGGAGCACGGTGTGGCACTGACCCGCAATGTGGACCTCGCCCAACTCCTGCGCCAGTTCCGCGGCGTCTCCAACGGCGGCTGGAACCCTCAGGACACCAATTTCCACCTCTACACCCTGGTCCTTGCCGCGCAGACCCCGCACGCCGTTGGGTATGCGATGGGGATCCAGCGCGACCAGAAAATGGCGGCTGCGGCGACTGATGCGGCGGCAGACCGCCCGGCCGAGCCGAAGGCCGCGGTCATGGTCTACTTCGGGGACGGAGCCAGTTCCGAAGGCGACGTCCACGAATCCATGGTGTTTGCCGCCTCCTACAACGCGCCGGTGGTGTTCTTTTGCCAGAACAACCACTGGGCCATCTCCGTGCCCAGTTCCGTACAGACCCGGATTCCGCTGTCCAACCGTGCCAAGGGCTATGGTTTCCCGGGCATCCGCGTGGACGGCAACGACGTCATCGCCGTCCACGCCGTAACCGAGTGGGCCTTGGAGCATGCCCGCGAGGGCCACGGGCCTGTGCTCATCGAAGCCTTCACCTACCGGGTGGGCGCCCACACCACAGCCGATGACCCCACAAAATACCGGGAGTCAGCCGAAGAAACACTCTGGCGTGCCAAAGATCCCCTAGACCGCCTGGAAAAGTACCTCAGGGCCCAAGGCTTGGCGGACGACGCCTTCTTCGAGCAGGTCAAGGCCGACGGCGACGACCTCGCCGCCTATGTGCGCAAAACCACGCATGACCTGGAAACCCCGGACATCCGGACCGCCTTCGCCAACACGTACGTCGAAGCGCACCCGTTGGTGGCCGAGGAACTGGCCTGGTTCGAGGAGTACAGCGCAGGATTCGCGGACGAAGCCGACGCCGGCGGCGCCGGGCCTGACAGGGCCAAATCCGATGACGCAGGAACAGGAGCGGCCCGCTGATGACCACCATGACCATAGCCAAGGCCATCAACGAAGGCCTGCGCGCCACCCTGGGCAACAACCCCCGCTCGCTGCTGATGGGCGAGGACATCGGCGCCCTCGGCGGCGTCTACCGTGTCACGGACGGCCTCCTTGCGGAATTCGGCGAAGACCGCGTGGTGGACACCCCGCTTGCGGAGTCCGGCATCATCGGCACGGCGATAGGACTCGCCCTGCGCGGCTACCTGCCTGTCTGCGAGATCCAGTTCGACGGCTTTGTCTTCCCCGGTTTCAACCAGATCACCACCCAGCTGGCAAAGATGCACGCGCGCAGCAACGGCAACCTGTCAGTTCCCGTCGTGGTCCGCATTCCGTACGGCGGCGGCATCGGCTCAATCGAACACCACTCGGAATCACCGGAGGCGTTGTTCGCCCACACGGCGGGCCTGCGCATCATCACGCCGTCCAACGCCCACGACGCCTACTGGATGATCCGGCAGGCTGTCGAGTGCCAGGACCCCGTGATCTTCTTCGAACCGAAACGCCGCTACTGGCTCAAGGGGGAGGTTGACACGGAATCCCCGGGTGCGTCGGCCGATCCCTTTAAGGCCCACGTGCTGCGCGAGGGGACGGACGCCACGGTGGTGGCCTACGGTCCCCTCGTCCCCGTGGCCCTCGCCGCGGCGGAGGCCGCCGCAGAAGACGGCCGCAGTGTCGAGGTCATCGACCTCCGCTCCATTTCGCCGATCGACTTCGACACCGTCACGGCCTCCGCCAAGAAGACCGGCCGCCTCGTGGTGGCCCATGAAGCCCCGACGTTCGGCGGCATCGGCGGCGAGATCGCGGCCCGGATCAGCGAACGCGCCTTCCTGTCACTGGAGGCTCCCGTGATCCGCGTTGGCGGCTTCCACATGCCGTACCCCGTGGCTAAGGTCGAGGAAGACTATCTTCCCGGCATCGACCGCATCCTGGAGGCGCTGGACCGCGCCTTGGCCTACTAAGCGCCCGGCCCCGCCTGCGCTCGCCGCAAAACTCGTCGCAAAAGAGGACATCATGACGCTTAACAAGTTCAACCTGCCCGACGTGGGCGAAGGTCTCACGGAGGCGGAAATCGTCGCCTGGAAGGTTAAGCCGGGGGACATGGTGGCCGTCAACGACGTCCTCTGCGAGATCGAGACCGCGAAGTCGCTCGTTGAGCTGCCGTCCCCTTTTGCCGGCACTGTCACCGAACTGCTGGTCCCTGAGGGCGTGACCATCGACGTCGGCACCGCCATCATCAGTGTCTCGGATGCCCTCTCGGGGGACCCGAGCCCCGCCGATGTCCCGGCGCCCGCCACTCCCGTCCAGCCGCTGTACGGCAAGCTTCCCGCGGACGACGGCGACTCGTCCGGCGTTGCCCTTGCCGGCGGACCGCTGGTGGGATCGGGTCCCAAGGCGGACGCCCTGAAACGGCGCCCCCGGAAGGCGGCTCCCGCCGCCACCAGCTCAGTGGTCGAGCCTGCCGAGAACCGCCCAGCCACGGGAGCGGTCACCCGTCCGCCGGTGGTCAATCCTCGTGCGACCCAGGCAATTACCGGGGCGGTCGATACCCGTCCCACGCTGGGTGGAACCATCACCGGCCTCGTGAACCGCGTCCTGGCCAAACCACCCGTCCGCAAGATCGCAAGGGACCTGGGGATCGATCTCGCCGACGTGGTGGCCACCGGTTTCCGCGGGGAAGTGACGCGCGAGGACCTGGTCAGCTACCAGTCCCAGCGCGATGCAGAGCTGGACAAAGCCGACGGGTTCTGGGGCAAAGCCGGCAAGCCGCAGGGCCAGCGGATTGAACGGATCCCCGTGAAGGGGGTCCGGAAGGCGACGGCCAAGGCCATGGTGGAGTCGGCTTTCGCGGCGCCCCACGTGAGCATCTTTGTTGACGTTGACGCCAGCCGCACCATGGAATTCGTCAAGCGGCTGAAGGGTTCGCGCGATTTTGAGGGGATCAGGGTTTCTCCGCTGCTGATCCTGGCCAAGGCCGTCATCTGGGCCGCTGCCCGGAACCCCAGCGTCAACGCCACCTGGGTGGACAACGTGGACGGCACCGACACCGCCGAGATCCAGGTCAAGCACTACATGAACCTCGGCATCGCAGCGGCCACCCCGCGCGGACTGATGGTTCCGAACATCAAGGACGCGCAGGATCTTTCGCTCAAAGAGCTGGCGCTGGCGCTGAACAACCTGGCCACCACGGCGCGCGCGGGCAAGACCCAGCCGGCCGAGATGCAGGGCGGTACGCTCACCATCACCAACATCGGTGCGCTGGGAATCGACACTGGAACACCGATCATTAATCCGGGCGAAGTGGCCATCGTGGCCTTTGGAACCATCAAGCAGAAACCGTGGGTGCTGGACGGCGAAGTCATTCCGCGCTGGATTACCACGCTCGGCGGTTCCTTCGACCACAGGGTGGTTGACGGTGACCTGTCCGCCCGCTTTATGGCCGACGTCGCCGCCATCCTTGAGGAGCCGGCGCTCCTTCTTGACTAGGAAGAACAAGTCCGTGGACCCAGCCGCCGTCCGGGGTAGGAACCGGGCGGCCAGATGGCTGACCGAGCTGTTCCAGCCTCCGGTGGTGGTGACGCTGCAGCTGCTCATCAGCTCCGTGATCGAACCGGGCTTCCCGGGCACACTGGGGTATGGCGCGCTGGCGGCCCTTTTTGTCTGCGTACTTCCGCTGTTCGTGCTGCTCGCCCTCGTCAGGCTGGGCAAGGTCTCCGACCATCACATCAGCAACCGCCACCAGCGTGCACCCGTGCTGATTATGGCGCTGGCATCTGTCATCGCGGGGCTGGTGGTGCTGGAAACCGTCGGTTCGCCGCGCAGCGTGGTGGTCATGGTGCTCGCCCTCGTCGCTGGCATCGTAGTGCTGGCCGCAGTCAGCCCGTTCTGGAAGATCAGCGGACACGCGGCCGCTCTATCGTCGGCGGCCGTCATTTTTGTACTGATGCTCGGTCCGGCATGGCTGCCCCTCCTGCTGCTGATCCCCGCCGTCGGCTGGTCACGCGTGGTGCTCCGCGCGCACACTCTGGCCCAGGTGGTGGCCGGCTCACTCTTCGGCGCGATAGTGATGCCCTGTTTATGGCTGCTTCTGCGCGGCTGGCTTCTCTAGCGGCGGCACGTACGGCTGCTGACGAAAGAGGCCCGGATTCAAGGCGCACTGGTCGACGAGGCCGAGGCCGTCCGCGGTCAGGACTGTGATTTCGTCATTCTTGCCGAGCCTGACGCGGCAGCTGCCGCGTTCGTCCGTCCACAAGGTACCCGCCCGATGACCGTGCCCGCTGCGACCCGCACCTCGCTGGTGGGGTCGTTGTCCTTCAGGCTGAATCCGCTGACGCGCAACAACGGCGCCACGCAGGCTCGGGTTCGAACGATTCGAAGGCGCCGGGCTGGATGATCGTACCGGGGACGAACTCAATGAACGCGTCGCCGGCGCCGTCTTTGTTGTCGCGCCTGATCCAGCGGAGATGTCCACGGGCTCCGTGCCCGCGTTGGTGAGAGACTCTCACCCCTTAGAAGGGGTGTGCGGAGTAGGCCGTAAGCATCTCGACCATTTCAGGATCACCGGCCCAAGTCCCCGCCAGGGCCGCGGACGTTCCGAACAGCAGGCCGACAACGATCAGGGCGGCGGCTGTGACGGCAGCGAAGAACTTCCGGTCCTCGCGCAGGACACTCCGTATGGTGGCCGGGAGGCGAAGATCCGGCGAGATGAGGTTGGGTGCGCTGTCCACGGAGCCGTCATCCAGAAGCGCAATCACCCGGCCGCTGCCGTGGTCCACCCGCATGGAGCAGATGTGGTTGCCGTGGCGGGCGAGGAGGATGTCGTGGCCAACAAGCTGGCGGCGCTGGAGAGTAAGCAAGGAGGGCCCCTTTGGCTGAGTGGGAGGTGGTTGTCCGCTCCGTTGGGGGCACTTCGATTTTATCGCCTCGGCTGTGCCGGATCCGGCCTCAAAGGGGTGAGAACAGACACCATGCACCGGATAGGTGTGGCCGGTGCATGGTGTCAGGTCATCAGTTAGTCGGCGTCATAGGTGTTGGCGATATAGACGTCGCAGGTGGCATTGTGGGCAACACTGTTGGCCACACTTCCGAGCACACGGCCAATGCCGCGCATCCGCCGGTTGCCCACCACGATCATCCGGGCGCCAAGGCGCTCGGCTTCGCTGATCAGGGCGTCGGCCGGCTTGCCGCGGGCCGCCGAGTAGGTCACCTTGATTGAACCGGCCAGGGCATCGGCAACGGTCTTGGCCACGTGCTCGGCGCCGTCGGCATCGGAAACGATCCACCGGTCGCTGCCGGAGCCGAAGACCTCGGTGCGGTCGCTGTCGAAGGCTGAGACCACGTGCAGCGAGGAGCCGACGGCGACGGCGAGATCCCGCGCCGCTTCGGCGGCCTTCTTGGCAGTTCCGCTGCCGTCAACGCCCACGACGATTATTCCGCTCATGCTTTGCACTCCTTGGTAGAGATGAAATAGGCCATAGTTCAGTCCGGCCAACGTTACAACGCTGCGACGGAATCCCGCAGTACCCCGGCCAACCTGCGGACACCTTCCTCGATGGCGGCCGGCGGCACGGCGCTGAACGCCAGCCGCAGCCTGTTGGAGGGTTCATCGGAGGGGGTGAAGGCAGCCCCAGGGATAAAGACGACACCGGCGTCGATCGCCTTTTGCAGCAGGGGGTACGTGTCCACGCCCTCCGGCAGTGTGACCCACACGAAGAAGCCACCCTCGGGGCTGGTCCAGCTGGTGCCGGCCGGCATGTGTTCGTCCAGCGCCGTCAGCATCGCTGCGCACCTTTCGGCGTAGAGTCCGCGGTAGGTTTCGATCTGGCCCTTCCAGTCGTAGTCCCGGAGGTACGCGGACACCAACATCTGGTTGAGGGTGGGCGGGCACAGTGTGACCGACTCGGACGCCAGATAGTAGCGGCGCTGGAGATGTTCTGGGACAAGGGCCCAGCCGATGCGCAAGCCGGGAGCGAAAATCTTGGAGAAGGAACCCAGGTAGATTACGTCGGTGGCGTTGGCTGCGCGGAGTGGTTCAAGTGGCTCGCCTCTGTAGCGCAGGAGGCCGTAGGGATTGTCCTCCAGCACCAAAATATTCGCCTTCCGGCATATATCCACAATCTGTTGCCTGCGATCCCCGGCCAGGGTAATTCCGGAGGGGTTGTTGAAGTTGGGAATGGTGTAGAGGAACTTGATGCTCTTTCCTGCCGTCTGAAGTGCTGCGATCTTTGCCTCCAACAGCTCGGGCACAAGGCCTTCGTGGTCCATCTCCACGGCGGCCACCTCCACTTGGTACGACTCGAACGTATTGAGGGCACCAACGTAGGTGGGGTCCTCCACCAGCACCACATCGCCAGGGTTGCAGAAGACCTTCGTGGCCACGTCCTGGGCCGACTGGGAGCCTGCCGTTATCACCACGTTCTGCGGCAGGGCATCCGGGATTCCTTCGGCCGCCATGACCTCGCAGATCTGGGTGCGCAGTTCTTCGGTCCCCTGCCCGCCGCCGTACTGGAGCGCGGTCAGCCCGTCGTTGGCGATGATGCCGGCGGCCGTGGCTGCCAGCCGCGCCAGGGGAAGGGACTGCAGGTAGGGGCTGCCCCCGGCGAGGGACACGAGGCCGGGGCGCAGCGAGATGTCGAAAACGTCCCGGACGGCGGACTGCTTAATATTGGCTGCCCGCTCCGAAAACAGCGCCTCGTGCGGATGGGCCGAGCGGTGGGCGGACGTGGCGGCTCGTTCGATGGCGTCAATGGCTTCGGCTGGGAGCGGCACTTCTGCAGCGTCAAGTGTTTCGTGGGTCACGTCCTCAGGATACAGCCGACAGTTGCCAATAAGGCAACACCTGTTGTTTCTTGAACTTGCCCCAACGCGCCGACGGCGTTACCTGAGGCTCAGGGTTTTGGCGAGGCCCACGCCATTGACGTAGACCTCAGCGCGGATGGCGCCCACTGACGCCACGGCGGTCTGCGTGAGTTGGGCCTCGACCCGTGGGATGTCGCACACGCCGCCCGGACGGAGCTTTCCGGCCAGGTAGACGGTGACGGTGGTGCCGTCGAACGTCCCGGACAGGAATGTCAGCGTGGAGGACGCCAGTGCGTTGTGCAGCCCGGGCGCAGGCTCTGCGGATCCGTCCAGCAGAGCGTTCATGGCGGCGGCCAGCGGGTCGGCGGATCCTCTCTCGGAGCGGCGGACGCTGGCCAGGCTGTCATTGCAGCCAAAGCGAACCCCGCCGGCGCCGCCGTCGTCAAGCAGCACGTAGTAGGCCGTGACCGGCCTGGCCCCGGTCTGTTGGCTGGGCGGCCCGGCGGGTCTCCCGGCGGAGGGCCGTCCCGGCGGTGCCGCGGAGGCCTCAGGGCTTGGCGAAGGCCGCGGCTGGGCGGCGCCGGACAGGGACCCCGGCACCCGTGCAGTGCTTCCGCCGGCATCCGGGGTGCTCCCGTAGGCGGAGGGTACCGCAGACTGTTGCGGGGGCGGCGCGGCGGCTTCGGCTTCAACAGGCGTTGTCAGGGGCGGGGGAGGTGCCTGCGGCTGGGGCGCCGGGACCAGAACTGCCGCTGCGGACTCTGTGGGTTCAACCGCGGTGGCCCCGGCGGGGATGCTGCCGCCGGCGAATGGGACTGAGCCGGGATTGCAGGAGCCGAGCAACAGCGGAAGAGTCAGCGCCGCCGCCGTCGCCATGAGTCCCCCGGCCGTCCGTGTGCCTGCCATGTCCGCACCGCGTTCCCATTCCCGTGCTTACCGTGCATTAACGTTACGGCGCTCTCGGGGCGCTGAACATGTCCGCGCGGTACCGGTTGGGGCAAGAGTTGGTCACGCAGGCGCCAATGGTCACTTGCATGCTCACGGTGCGGTAACAAAATACCGGCACAGACTGATGCCCCGGGCACCACTTGGGTGTCCGGGGCATGCAGTTGGCTTGATCGCGGGCTTACGCCTGCGGCGGCCCTACGCTGCGGGCTGGGCGGCGGTCAGCGCGTCGAAGACGCCCTTGATCTGCTCAACAGCCTCGGCGTCGTCCTTCGGGTGCAGTTCGGCGAAGCGGACCATGGAACCCGGAACCGCCAGCTTGACGTCCTCCAGGACCTGGGCGCCGGCGATGCCGACGGCCTTGCGGGCCTCGTCCTGGGCCCAGACGCCACCGAACTGGCCAAAGGCGGTACCGACGACGGCGGTGGGCTTGCCGGACAGGGCGCCTGCACCGTAGGGGCGGGACAGCCAGTCGATGGCGTTCTTCAGCGATGCCGGAACCGTGCCGTTGTGCTCCGGGGTGACCAGGAGGAGGGTGTCGGCATCGTTGGCGGCGGCGCGGAGGGCGGCCGCTGCGGCGGGGACCTGGCCTTCGACGTCGATGTCCTCGTTGTAGAACGGGATGTTGTCCAGGCTTTCGTGGATGACCACGTCAACCTGCTCGGGGGCGTTCAGCTGGCCCAGAACCGGCATGACGTACCCGCAGCTGTTCTCTGGCAGCGCCACGTGGAGATCCTGCTGCGGGAGGAAGGGATGGACGCGGACCCCGCACTCATGGCCATGGCGCTGATGGCCACGCTGGAACCGGAGCGGCTGTTGCACGCCGTCCGGGCCCGGGGCCTGGCGCCGGAACGGTTGACAGCCTCGTGGCGCGAACTTGTTACACGGGTGATCGGCGGCCAATAGGATATTCCAGATTCCGGCATCGCCCAGTCAAATCAGTTTTAAGGAATTCTTCATAACGATCTGATACGGGCCGGCGGTTTTGGTGCAATGGCGCGCCCCGCGGCTCCGTGTATGTGGTACTTTCCTCTGGACTGTGACCCGTAACATGGTCCACTATCCGGGCGTGCCTGGGGTCGCTGGAGGCCAGCGACGCGCTGGTGGACACCCGGCAGCAGCAAGATCCGCAGGCTGCCGGACATCGGAAGGATCTGGAACATGGATGAAGTCAAGGCAAGTTATCCGGTGGCCCACCAGGACGAGCCGCTGGGGATTCCTTCCGCACCCCGAGCGGCCTCGATCCTGAGATAGACGCCATATGCTCCGGTACCTTGCCAAACGTGGCATCACCTACATTTTTATGATTTTCCTGACCACTTCGGCCGGATACTTCCTGGCGGTCAGCTCCCTCAAGCCAGCCCTCCTTGAACAGGAGCGGATTCCCCGGCCCACCCCTGAGCAGGTGGCCAACTCCATGCGCCTGAAGGGGCTGGACCCGGATCTCAGCCCGTGGGAGCGCTACGTGGAGTGGCTGATAAGCATTGTGACCCGTTGGGACTGGGGGCGCAGCCCCAACGGCGCCTATATCAACGCCGAATTCGGCGACCGCGTCTGGATCTCCACCCGGCTCTTCCTGGCTGCCATCATTCTGACGCTGGTCATCGGCGTTGCCCTCGGCGTGTATTCGGCGGCCCGCCAGTACAAGTTCCAGGACCGGGCCATCACGTCCTACAGCTACCTTGCCTACATCGTGCCCGCACCCATCGCGTACTTCCTGGTGCAGTTGGGTGCCATCAACATCAACGAGACCGTCGGTGAACGCATCTTCTTCGTCACCGGTATCTCCACTCCCGGCATGGCACCGGGGTGGGGGCAGTTCGTGGACATGCTGGCGCACTATGCGGTACCCACCATCGCCATCACCCTGGTCGGCTGGGGTTCGTATCAAATCGCGCAGCGGCAGTACCTGCTGGACAACGTCAACGCGGACTTTGTCCGGACGGCCCGCGCCAAGGGCCTGACCCGCAACCAGGCCATCTCCAGGCACGCCCTTCGGGTGTCGTTTATTCCCGTCGCCCAGAGCATCGCATTTACCATTCCCGCCATTTTTGCCGGCGGCTTCTTCGCCGAGAAGATCTTTGCCTGGCCCGGAGTCGGGTCCTGGAGCATCGACGCCATCTCCCTGCAGGACGTCAATGCTGCCACGGCCACCCTTGCTTACGGCTCGGTGATCTTCGCCCTTGGCGCCATCCTGGCCGACTTCGCCACAACGCTTGTTGACCCGAGAGTGCGGGTGCAGTAACCATGACGAACCTCAACGCCGTTGACCCGGCAGCTGTTGCCCAGGACGCGCATCTGGAGAGCACCGATGCGGTGATCGGCAAGTCCACCATCATCTTCCGCCGCTTTATGCGCAATAAGACGGCGGTCGCGGGGCTGGCGATATTTCTGGCGCTGACCGTCTTCTCCTTCGTGGGCGGCTTTTTCACGCAGTGGGACAAGGAGACCATCGATCCCTTCAACATTGCCATGCCACCTTCCGGGGAGCACTTCCTGGGAACGTCGCAGGCGGGCATAGATCTCTACGCCATGACCGTTGAAGGCACCCGCATCTCCATCCTGATCGGCCTGATCGTGGGACTCGTTTCCGTCCTGATAGCGGCAGTGTACGGCTGCACTATGGCCTATTTCGGCGGCAAAGTGGACAGGGTCATGCTCTTTGTCCTCGAAGCGCTCATCATGATGCCCGCCCTCCTGGTGGTGGCGGTTGCCACGAGCGGCGGCGGCGCGAACTTCAAGCAGAACCTGCCGTCCTGGCTGCTGCTGATCATTGTGCTCCTGGTGTTCAGCTGGATGGGTACCGCCAGGCTGATCCGGTCCATGTCCATGTCCCTGATGCAGCGGGACTTCGTGAAGGCGGCCCAGTACATGGGTGTGCCGCCGCGCCGGATCGTGTGGCGGCACCTGGTGCCAAACATCGGGTCACTCCTCGTCCTGGACGTCACCCGGGGCGTCACCGGAGCCATCCTCGCCGAAGTCGCGTTTTCCTTCATCGGTATCGGCATCAAGGTTCCCGATATCAGCCTTGGCGTCCTGATCGGCGGTGCCTCATCGCAGGTCCAGACCTTCCCGTGGATGTTCTGGGTTCCCCTGATGGTGATGTTTCTGCTTACCGGATCGCTGGCCATGATGAACGATGGCCTGCGGGACGCCTTCGATCCGAGCTCCAGTTCAGTGGGCAAAGCCAGGAAGAAGCGCGGACAGGGGAAGGGCAAATGAGCAACGGAACCTTCATTGAGCCGGCTGACGCCGCCCGGACGACCGTCGAACGGCTCCACGTCGCAGGCCTGAACGCGCCGTCGGACGCCGTGCTGTCCGTCCGGGACCTAAACGTCAGCTTCAACACCGAGAACGGCTCAGTGCACGCGGTCCGCGGTGTGGACTTCGACCTGCTGCCGGGCAGGACGCTGGGAATCGTGGGGGAATCCGGGTCCGGCAAATCGGTGACGTCGCTGGCGATCATGGGCCTCTTGCCGGCAACGGCGGAGATCTCCGGCTCGGTCCGGCTCAACGGCAAGGAACTGCTTGGCCTTAGCGACAAAGCCATGTGTGCGCACCGCGGCAACGACATGGCCATGGTGTTCCAGGACCCGCTCTCCTCCCTCACCCCGGTGTACACGGTGGGAGCACAGATCGCCGAGGCCCTGACCATCCACAATCCGGGCATGAGCAAACTGGCGAAGGAAGCCCGCGCCGTCGAACTTCTGGCCATGGTGGGCATTCCCAGCCCAAAGAACAGGCTCAAAGCCTTCCCCCACGAGTTCTCCGGCGGCATGCGCCAGCGCGTGATGATCGCCATCGCCATCGCCAACAATCCCCGGGTGCTGATCGCGGACGAGCCGACGACGGCGCTGGACGTCACCATCCAGGCTCAGGTGCTGGAGGTGCTGCATACGGCGCAGGAGGAAACGGGCGCCGCCGTCGTGATGATCACCCACGATCTGGGCGTGGTGGCGGGCATCGCCGACGACATCATGGTGATGTACGCCGGGAAGCCGGTGGAAACCGGCGGAGTGGACGACATCTACTACAACCCGCGGATGCCGTACACCATGGGCCTGCTCGGCGCGGTGCCTAGGGTGGACGTCGCGGAGAAATCCTCGCTCGTCCCCATCGACGGGATCCCGCCGAACCTGCTGCACACGCCCACCGGCTGCTCCTTTGCGCCGCGCTGTCCGTTGGTCACAGACGCCTGCCTCGCCGGCGAACCGCCGCTGCTGGCAGCCGACGGCAACGCCGGGCACAGGGCGGCCTGCATCCGGTCCGACGAGCTTGGTGCGGGTGCGGATGCCCTGGAAATCTTCTCGGCGCCTCCGGTTCCGATGTCCCGGTTTGACGCCATTCCCCGCGGGAAACGTGCCACCGTGCTGGAACTCAGAGACGTCCGCAAGCATTTTCCGCTGACCAAGGGCGCCCTCCTCAAGCGACGCATCGGGACCGTCAAAGCGGTGGACGGCCTGAGCTTCGACATTCGCGAAGGCGAATGCTTTTCCATCGTTGGGGAGTCCGGTTCCGGCAAAACCACCACCCTCCTGGAAATCATGGAGTTTCACAAGGATCAGGACGGCGAGGTGGTCATCGGCGGCATCAGCAATAAGCAGGCCGTCGATGCCAAGGCCAAGGGTGCCATGCGCAGGGAAATGCAGATGGTCTTCCAGGATCCCACGGGAGCCCTCGACCCGCGTTTCACCGTCTACGAGGTCCTGGCTGAACCACTCCAGAACGCAGGCATGGACAGGCCGGCCATCAAGAAGCGCATCATGGAACTGATGAAGCTTGTGGGGCTGCAGCCTGACCACGTCAACCGGTTCCCCAACCAGTTCTCCGGCGGCCAGCGGCAGCGCGTCGGCATTGCCCGTGCCCTTGCGGTCAACCCGAAGCTCGTGGTCCTGGACGAACCGGTCTCTGCCCTGGACGTTTCGGTTCAGGCCGGGGTCATCAACCTCCTGGACAAGCTCCGTGCCGAGTTGGGCCTCAGCTACTTGATGGTGGCGCATGACCTCTCCGTGGTCCGGCACATCTCCGACCGCGTGGCTGTGATGTACCTCGGCAAGATCGTGGAAATCGGCGAGGTGGCCCGGGTCTTTGACAACCCGCGCCATCCGTACACGCGGGCCCTGCTGTCAGCCATCCCCGTTCCGGATCCGCAATTGGAGCGCACCCGCGAACGCATCATCCTGCAGGGCGACCCTCCCTCGCCACTGGACGCCCCGAAAGGCTGCAACTTCGCCACCCGGTGCCCCGTATATACTGCGCTTCCGGCCGCGAAGCAGGAAAAGTGCCTCACCCTCGAGCCGCCACTGGAAGCTGTGCGCCCTTCTGCCGCCGTGCAGGCCCTCGAAGCCGGACCCACCGCGCCCCTTGACCAGCAGTTCGCCTGCTTCTTCCCGGACGGGGAGCTGGAGCCGGACATGGTGGTTGTCTACGACCGGGTGGACCACAATGCACCCTAGCTTTCATACACTCATCACAAGCACCACCCGCACTTATGAAGGGAAAATTATGAGGAATCTGACCAAGATCGGCGGAGCCGCGGCCATTGCCGCGGCCCTCACGCTGACGGCCTGCGGCGGTGGAGGCTCGCCCACCGGACCGGAAACCGCTAAGGGTCAGGGGGCAGGCAGCGACCTCTCCAAGCTCATCAGCATTAACGAAAAGCCTGCAGCCGATCTCCAGCAGGGCGGCAAGGTCACCCTGCCGCTTGGCAGCATCGGGCCGGACTTCAACGGGTTCTCCAACAACGGTAACAGCTCGGACAACTCCGCACTGATGGCCCCGATAAATCCAGTCGCGGTCACAGGTGGAGGCATTGGCGGCTGCTGGAAGGTCGACTTCGCGGGTAAGGTCACGCCCAACAAGGAATTCTGCGAGTCTGTGGACAGCAAAGTGGTCGACGGCAAGCAGACCATCACCATCAAGGTCAATGACAAGGCCACCTACAATGACGGCACGCCGATCGACGTCAGGGCTTTCCAGAACACCTGGAACGTCCTGAAGAGCCCCGACGCGGGCTACGACATCGTCAGCTCCGGTGCGTACCAGTTCGTTGAATCGGTGGAGGCCGGCAGCAGCAACAAGGAAGTCATCGTCAAGACCACCCAGCCGGTCTACCCCATTGACTCCCTCTTCTTCGGCCTGATCCACCCGGCCGTGAACACCCCCGAGATCTTCAACGAAGGTTTCAACGGCAATATGCACCCCGAGTGGATGGCCGGTCCCTTCAAGCTGAACCAGTACGATGCTGCCGCGAAGACGGTCAGCCTGGTACGCAACGACAAGTGGTGGGGCACTGAACCGATCCTGGAAAGCGTGGTCTTCCGCCAGTTGGAGACGAGCGCACAGGTCGCTGCTTTCAAGAACGGCGAAATCGACGGCATGTCGGCCAACACCATCTCCCTCTACAAGCAACTCGACGGCACCAAGGACGCAGAGGTTCGCCGCGGCCAGCGCCTGTTTGCCGGCGGCATGAACATCAACGCCAAGAGGATCACCGACGTCGACGTGCGCAAGGCGATCTTTGCCGCGGTTGACCGCGAGGCTCTCCGCAAGGTGCGCTTCAACGGCCTGAACTGGGAAGAGCCCAGCTCCGGCTCCATGATGCTCCTGCCCTTCTCCGACTACTACCAGGACAACTACCCCGTGAAGGAAACCGGCCCGGACGCAGCCAAGAAGGTGCTCACTGATGCCGGCTACACACCCAACTCCGCGGGCATCATGGCGAAGGACGGCAAGCCTGCCGCCTTCAAGATCAGCAACTTCGGTGACGATCCCACCACCCTCGCCTTCACCCAGACCCTGCAGAAGCAGCTCCAGGCCGGCGGCATGGATGTTGGCATCGATCAGCGAGCATCTGCCGACTTCGGCAAAGTCCTGGGCTCACGCGAGTTCGACCTCAGCGTCTCGGGTTACACCGTGGGCCCCGACGCCACGGATGCCGTCAAGCAGTACTACGACTCCAAGACCGACCTGAACGGCTTGGGCGATGCCGAGCTGGACAAGAAGATCGCCGCCCTGGCCTCCATCGAGGACAACGCCGAGCGCAACAAGGCAGCAATGGACGTTGAAAAAGAGCACATGGCGAAGTACTTCTCCATGGGTGTGGTGATGAACGGCCCGCAGATCTCATTCGTTCGCACCGGCCTCGCCAACTACGGCCCGTCCCTCTTCCAGAGCCTGTCCCAGGTTCCGGACTGGACCACCCTCGGCTGGGTAAAGAAGTAGAACTCCCGCCCCATCGGACGCTCTCTCACGTGTTGCTGGTTTTTCCCGGACGCTCGCTCACCGTCGGGCCGTCGCCGGTCAACGACCCTTAAAGGGTGCGAGAGCGTACGTCCTAAACATGCAGGAAGTGAGAGAGCGTGCAGGTAGCGTTTACCCTATGACCTGGCCTGAACCTGAACGCACCATCCGGACGGCCGTCGTCGGTTATGGCCTCTCCGGAAGCGTTTTCCACGCGCCGTTCATCGCGGCGGACAGCCGCTACTCGCTGGAAGTCATCGCAACGTCCGACGCCGGCCGCCAGGCTGCCGCAACGGAGCGTTACCCGGGCATCAAAACCGTGCGCGACGGCGGTGCCGTCCTTGAGCTGGCTGGTGACCTTGACCTCGTGGTGCTGGGGACGCCGCCGGCCACCCATTTCCCGCTAGCCAAGGCTGCGCTGGAGGCCGGCCTGGACGTTGTGGTGGACAAGCCCTTCGCCGTCAGCAGCGCCCAGGGGCAGGACCTCATCGCGTTGGCTGAACAGCTGGGCCGGGTCCTTACGGTCTTCCACAACCGGCGTTGGGACGGGGATTTCCTGACCGTCCGCAAGGTTCTGAATGGCGGCGCGCTGGGCAACGTGACGCGCTTTGAATCCAGCTTTGAGCGCTGGACTCCCCAGATTTCTAAAGCCTGGAAAGCCAGCGCGACGGCGGCAGACGGCGGCGGTGTGCTGTTCGATCTCGGCACCCACCTGATCGACCAGGCCCTGCAGCTGTTCGGGCCCGCCACGGTGGTCCATTCTGAACTTCGAATCCGAAGGCCCGAGGAGAAGGCTGACGACGACGCGTTTGTGGTCCTGCGGCACGAGTCGGGCGTCCTCAGCCACCTGGCCATGAACAAGCTCTGCGCCCAGCAGGGTCCCCGGTTCCGCGTCCTCGGCTCCACCGGCGGTTTCACCAAGCACGGGATCGACCCGCAGGAACCGTACATCGTGGCCGGAGGCAGCCCGCTGGATTCAGATTACGGCGTTGAAGCCCCGGAATGGGCGGGTGTGCTGGGCCGCGACGGCCACCTGGACGCATTGCCCACCGAACGCGGCGCCTATCCGGAGTTCTACCGGCTGCTGGCGGACAAGATCCGCGCCGGCGGAACCACCTCCGTACTGCCGCTCCCGGTAGACCCAACAGCCGCCGTCGACGTCCTTAAACTCATAGAAGGAGCACGGGACCTGGCTTAAACTGAAGTTACGTTGGTCCTTTCCTCGTTTTCCTTCTGGATTCCGGGGGAAGGACCATTTTTGTACCGACATTTGTAGCCACTAAATTATTTTGAATATCTCTTCACTTTGACCGCGGTGAAGCGTATTGTCGGGGTATGACCAAGGCAGCGCCTGCCATGCATGTAGCCGTGAATACTTCCCGCCGGACGAACAAGTCCGGGGTGGAGGTCGAGTACCGCTCAGTGCTGCTGCGCCGCTCCTTCCGGGAGGACGGGAAGGTCAAACACGAAACCCTCGCCAACCTCTCGGCGCTGCCGGCTCCAGCCATTGACACGCTGAAGGCGTCGTTGGCGGGCAAGACGATGGTGGAGGCCGGAGTGGCGTTGCAGATCACCCGCTCCCTGCCTCACGGCCATATCGAAGCCGTGTACGCCATGGCCCGAGGACTCGGGTTCGAGGCGATG
The DNA here is from genome assembly GCF_040546085.1 of Arthrobacter sp. UYEF21. Taxonomy (NCBI): domain Bacteria; kingdom Bacillati; phylum Actinomycetota; class Actinomycetes; order Micrococcales; family Micrococcaceae; genus Arthrobacter; species Arthrobacter sp. UYEF21. Next base: position 63,148 of record NZ_JBEPNF010000007.1, on the reverse strand, counting down.
GTGGGTCCGGCGTGCCGGGAACGGGATCTGGTCATGGCGTTGCTGGCCGCACGGATCTGCGCGCCGTCCTCGAAGCTGGCGACCCTGTCCTGGTTCGCCGACTCTACCCTCGGGGCTGACCTGGGGCCGGTGAGCACCGATGACCTGTACCGGGCCATGGACTGGCTCGGCACCCGCCAAGCACAGATTGAAAAAGCCTTGGTCCTCACCTATCTGCGCCCGGAGGCGAACCCGGAGAAACTGGCCCTGTTTGATCTTTCCTCCTCGTGGGTGACCGGCACCCACAACCCCCTGGCCGCGCATGGCTATTCCCGGGACAAAAAGCGCGGGGTGGAGCGGATTGAGTACGGGATGCTGGCCACCCGTGCCGGGATCCCCGTCGCGGTCCGCGTGTTACCGGGGAACACGGCGGATCCGACCGCTTTCATTGCCATCGCTAAGGAAATCCAGGCCCTCGCCGGGGTGGAAGACATGGTCATGGTCGGGGACCGGGGCATGATCACCTCCGCCCGCATCCAGGACCTGAAAAACACCGCCCTGGGCTGGGTCAGCGCCCTGCGCAACACCGCCATCCAGGCCCTCGCCGAGGACCAGGGCCCCTTGCAAATGAGCCTGTTCGATCAGCAGAACCTCGCCGAAATCAGCCACCCGGACTACCCGGGGGAACGGCTGATCGCCTGCTACAACCCCGCCCTGGCTTCCCTGCGCAAACGCAAGCGCGAAGAGCTCCTTGACGTGACCGAAGAACGGTTGAAAACCATCCAGAAAGCCGTGACCGCGGGCCGGCTCAAGGACGCCGGGAAGACCGGGCTCAGAGTCGGGAAAACCCTGGGGAAGAACAATATGGCCAAGCACTTCACCCTCACCATCACCGACACCACCCTGGCCTGGGAACGGAACCCGGAAACCATCGCCAGGGAAGCCGATCTGGATGGGATCTATGTCATCCGCACCAGCGTCAACGAGGACACCATGGGCGCCGCCGAGACGGTCCGGGTTTACAAGTCCCTGGCGAACGTGGAAAAGATTTTCAAAACCCTCAAATCCCGGGACCTGCACATCCGCCCGATCTACCACCACACCGAGGAACGCACCCGCGCCCACGTGTTCCTCTGCATGCTCGCCGGGCACCTGACCTGGCACCTGCGTCAGGCCCTCACACCCCTGACCTTCACCGACGAAGACCGGCCCGTCCCCGAGGAGCCCGTCGCCTCCGTGCACCGCTCCACCGCCGCCGCACGGAAGGCCAGCACCCGCACCCTGGACGACGGCACCCCGGCGCGCTCCTACCAAGCCCTTCTCCGCCACCTCGGCACCAGGACCAGAAACACCATGAAAATGACCGGCACCACCGGCACCTTCGAGCTACTCGCCGCGCCCACCGAAACCCAGCACCAAGCCCTAAACCTCATCCACGACCACGCCACCAACCACAGAAAGTAGCCAGACACCCCAAACCAAAAGACAGGAAGATCCCCGGAAACCCGGGGATCTTCCTGTCTTAACTCACGTAACTTCAGCTTAAAAGAGGCCGGTGGTTGAGCCTGTCGAACCTAAGTTTCGACAGGCTCAACCACCGGAACGGCCAAAGGAGGACTACGCCGAAACGAGCTCGTGCCAGTCCGCGACGAGGGGCAGGTTGTGAGCCTCGGACACGGAGTGGTGTGCCACGTGGCCGCCGGCGATGTTGAGGCCGGCTGCAAGTGCGGTATCGCGGTCGAAGGCGGCCCGCACGCCCAGGTTGGCCAAGGCCACGGCGTAGCGCAGCGTGACGTTGGTCAGCGCGTGGGTGGAGGTGTTTGGCACAGCGCCGGGCATGTTGGCCACGCAGTAAAAGATGGTGTTGTGCACCTTGTAGGTGGGTTCCTGGTGCGTGGTGGGGTGGGTATCCTCGAAGCACCCGCCCTGGTCCACCGCGATGTCCACCAGCACCGAGCCGGGCTTCATCCGCGACACGAGCTCGTTGCTGACCAGCTTGGGGGCCTTGGCGCCGGGGATCAGGACGGACCCGATCACGAGGTCCGCGTCCACCACTGACTTCTCGATCTCGTACTTGTTGGATGCCACGGTCTTGAGCCGGCCGGCGTACTGGGCGTCGAGTTCGCGGAGGCGGTTGATGTTGATGTCCAGGATGGTCACGTCGGCGCCCAGCCCCAGTGCCATGGCCGCGGCGTTGGTGCCCGCAACGCCGGCACCCAGAACAACCACCTTGGCAGGCCGGACACCCGGCACGCCGCCCAGGAGCACACCCTTGCCCCCGGCCGGTGCCATCAGTGAGGTGGCGCCCACCTGCACGGACAGGCGACCGGCAACCTCGGACATCGGAGCCAGCAGCGGCAGGGTGCGGCCTTCCTGCACGGTCTCGTAGGCGATGGCCGTGACGCCGGAGTTGATGAGCTCCTGGGTGAGTTCCGGCTCAGCGGCGAGGTGGAGGTAGGTGAAGAGGATCAGGCCCTTGCGGAAACGGTGGTACTCGGCTTTGATGGGTTCCTTGACTTTCATGACCATGTCCGCGCCGGCCCATACGTTATCGGCGTCGGCCACGATCTCTGCACCGGCGATCGCGTATTCCTCGTCCGTGATCCCTGAACCCAGCCCTGCGCCGCGCTCCACCAGGACGGTATGGCCGTGCGTGCGGAACTCGTTGACGCCGGCTGCGGTGATGGCAACGCGGAATTCGTTGTTCTTGATCTCTTTGGGGACACCGATGATCATTTGGGGCTCCATGTTCTCGTACCGGATGGGTCCGAAATTGCGGGGAAGGTTGTGATTCCAGAATAAATCCCGCTGTGATCCACCTGACAGCAAACCTGGATCCTGAGTGCACCGGTCCCGCGTGATTCCGGCAATTTTGGATTTCGTATATCGACAAATGTTCAGTCCGCGGGCGTCAGGTGTCGCCTGATGTTCGTTCGCCGGGAGGGCCGGGCGGGCAGTAGTGTTAGCCCATGCAGCAGGACGTGGAACAGCTGGTGGAGCAGGTGGCCCAGAAGCTCGGGCGCGGGCTTTCGCTCGAAGACCTGGACGGCCTGCTGCTCGCCTACAGCTCCAACCAGTCCCACGCGGACCGGGTCCGGGTGAACTTCCTGCTGAGCAAGAGGGTCCCCGCTGACGTCAGCGCCTGGCAGCTTTCCCACGGCATCGCCACGGCGGTCCGCCCGGTGGTGATTCCAGCCAATCCGGACCTGGGAATGCTGGGCCGGGTCTGTGTCCCCTTGATGGTGCGCGGTTTTCGCGTGGGCTACCTGTGGGTCCAACAGGACTCGGCAGAGGAAAATCCGACGGCGATTCTCGCCCAGTTGCCGGACGTGGCCCAGGGGATCGAACTGCTTTCCGGCCTGCTGCTGGACTCCAACACCGCTGAGTCAGAGTTTCGGCGCAGCCGCGAACGCGAGTTCCTGGCCGCCTGCGTTGGCGAGGTCAACGCGGTGGCCGCCGTGGCGGGGTGGAAGGAAATCCAGGGCAAGGGCCCCTGGCAGATGGTTACAGTGCTCGACGCCGACGGCTGGGCCGGCGGTCCCGACCCCATCGCCTCGACCCTGATCCACCGGTCCGCCGCGCTGCAGGCCACCGTGGGCGTGGACGTGGCGCTGTTCAGTGCGGGCACGGAAACCCACGCCGTGGTCCTGTTCAGCGAGTCCGTGGGCCGCGCTAACCATGCCCAGGTCCTGGTCCATTACCAGCTGGAGCTGGCCAAACGGTCGGGACGGCCGGTGCACCGCATTATCCTGGGCATCAGCGAGGGTTTTTCGAGGCCGCGCGAGCTTGCCGAGGCGTACCGGCAGTCCCGGCAGGCAGCGCAGGCGGCGGCGGTAGATCCCCAGCTGGGCGAACTGGTGGATTGCCGGGCCACGGGCGTCTACCAGCTGCTGGCATCCGCGGGTGGGGGTGCCGGGGCGTGGGCTGACTCCGGGTCCGTCTACGTCCGGATGCTTGAGGACCATGACCGGAACCACGAGCTCCTCCCTGTGCTGGAGCTCATCTATGACAACGACGGCGCGGTCCAGGACGTGGCCACCAAACTCCACCTGCACCGCAGCAGCATCTACAACCGCCTGGGCCGCATCCGCCAACTCCTGGGCGTCGACCCGCTCAAGGGCATGCCCCGGCTGGAACTCCACGCGGCCCTGAAAATGCGGCGCTGGGCGGCGCGTCCGCGGATCTAGCGTGCCCTGAGGGACATAAGCCCCCTGATTCCTAGGCCGGCCCCGGTGTCTTCTGCTGCTGGCTGTTGTGCTGCTCGCTCTTCTTCTGCTCGTCCAGCCAGGCCATGATGGACGCCAGCCTGATCCGGCGGTGCGTGCCGCGGTATTCCACTGGTATCTCGCCGCGATCGGTCATGTTCCGCAAGTACGTGTGGGAAATCCCGGCGAGCTCGGCCGCCTGGGAGGTGGTGAGCACCTCCTCCACGCTGCTGACGGTCACCGCTTCGCCGCGGCCGAACCGGCTGAGGAGGTCGACGACGGCGTCCCTCGCCTGAGGTGTCAGCCGGTGGACGGTGCCGTCCACAAAGACAGTGATGTCCTGGCCGCCCTCCAGGGCCTGCTGCAGTTTTCCTGCGTCCTCGGCCGGGAGGCCGGCAGTCATCCTGGAAGCTATCAGTGCCATGCCAACAGCCTAGCGCGGTAGCAGTATGGGACAGCGGTATGCTCGCTGGGTGAAACTGAATGGCGGCCGTGACATTGAATCCGGCGGGCTCGCGGGCCGGCTCTACCCTTCTGTGGCGACCTCCGGCGACGGTCCACGCCGGACGTATGTCCTGCTGCACGGCATCGGCGTCTCCCACCGCTACCTCGCGCGGCTGCACCGTGAACTGGCCCTGGCGGCCGATGTCTACTCCTTTGACCTGCCAGGTTTCGGCGATGCGCCCAGGCCCCGGCGGCAAGTGCCGGTGGGTGAGTACGCGGCCTTCGTCCGTGCAGCGCTTTCCGACGCCGGCGTGACGTCCTGCGTGGTGATCGGGCATTCCATGGGAACCCAGCATGCGGTTGAACTGGCCCTGCAGGAGCCGGAGTTCGTGTCCGGCGTGGTGCTGATGGGCCCGGTGGTGGACCCGCGCCGCAAGTCGGTTGCCCGGCAGGCGCTTGCCTTGACCCGGGACGCCATGTTCAGCGAGAGCCTGTCCGCCAATACCCTCGTCTTCTCCGACTATTTCCGGGCCGGCCCCCGCTGGTACCTCACCGAGTTGCCCGTGATGCTGCAGTATCCCCTGGATGCCAGGATCCGCGGAGTCGGCCAGCCGCTGCTGGTGCTCCGCGGCGGCAAGGACCCGGTGGCCGGCCGCGACTGGTGCCAGTGGCTCGCAGCCCAGGCACCCCAAGGCAGCGCGGCCGAAATCCCGGGCCACGGCCACGTTTTCCAGCACACCGCCACGGGGCCCACCGCCGCAGCGATCACCAGTTGGGCGCGGGGAGTAGACGGCTTCGGCGTCACCGCCTAGCTGCTATTCTGCGTCGAGGTCCGTTTCCAGGAGCCTGACCAGGGAATCCAGCGCCGCGTCGGCACCGTCACCGTCTGCCCGGAGCACCACCACATCGCCCTTGGCGGCGCCGAGGGTCATTAGCGACAGGATGCTGGAAGCGTCCAGCGCGTCATCCTCCGGGTCGCCCTGCATGGCAATGGTGACGTCCACTCCCACGTCGCCGGCGGCTTCCGCGAAGAGTGCGGCGGGGCGGGCGTGCAGGCCGGAGCGGCTGGCGATGGTGGCGATGCGTTCGGGCATGGTTCCTCCTGGTAGGTGTTCGTCGCTGGTAGGCGTTGGTGCGGGCGGCCGCGTTAAAGTCCGAGTTCTTCAAGCACCGGGAGTTTTTCGCGCACCCAGGCGCGGGCCTCGGTGGCGCTGGGGGCGGACAGCGCCAGCTTGGCCAGCTGCTGCGCCTCGGCGAGGGTGACGGTTTTCAGGACCGCCGCCACGGCGGCCAAAGAGCGGGCGGTCATGGACAGGGTGTTGACCCCCAGGCCGGTAAGGACGACGGCGAGAGCCGGGTCCGCGGCTGCCTCACCGCAGACGCCCACGGGCTTGCTGTTCCCTTCCGCGCGGGAGCCTTCCACGGTGAGCCCCACCAGGCGAAGCACGGCAGGCTGCCACGGGGTGTTCAGACCGGCGAGCGGGCCCAGCTGTCGGTCAGCTGCCATGGCGTACTGGGTGAGGTCGTTGGTGCCAAGGCTCGCAAAGCCCACCTCACGCAGGATGGATTCGGCGGTGAGCGCCGCGGACGGCACTTCCACCATCACGCCGGGGTTTTTGATCCCGGCCGCCGCGCACATTGACGCAAAGTGCGCCGCTTCCTCGGCAGTGGAAATCATCGGGGCCATCACCCAGACGTCAGCTTCGGAATCCTTCTCGGCGAGGGCGATTGCCTGCAGCTGGCGGTCCAGTACCCCGGGCGAAGTGAAGTCGGTGCGGTAACCACGGACGCCGAGGGCCGGGTTGGGTTCGGTGGCGTCGGTGAGAAACGGGAGGGGCTTGTCCGCGCCGGCATCCAGGGTTCGCAGAACAACTTTTTTGCCGGGGAAGGCGTCGAACACGCTCTTATAGGCGGCGGCCTGCTCTTCCACGGTGGGTTCGGTGTCGCGTTCCAGGAAGCAGAACTCCGTGCGGAACAGGCCAACGCCCTGGGCCTTGAGGCCGGCAGCTGCCACGGCGTCCTTGCCACCGCCCACGTTGGCGAGCAGCGGTACCACGTGGCCGTCCGCCGTCGTGCCGTTCCCGTCAAAGACGGCCAGCAGCGATGCGTTGGTGGCCCAGGCGTCCGCGGCGGCGCGCTGATCGCCGTCGGGGTTCACGCTGATGAGGCCGGCGGCGCCATCCACGTACACCTCGGTACCGTCGGTGAGTTCGTCCACGCCGGCTGCGGCGACGACGGCGGGCAAACCCAGGGAACGGGCAATGATGGCAGTGTGGGACTGCGGTCCGCCGCCGGCAGTGACAAGGGCCAGTATCTTCTCAGGATCCAGGGTGGCAGTGTCTGCCGGAGCCAGGTCCTCGGCCACCAGGATGAACGGCGTACTGGCGGAGGGGATGCCGGGTGCCGGAACGCCACGCAGCTCGGCCACGATGCGGGCCCTGACGTCCAGGACGTCGGTTGCGCGTTCGGCCATGTAGCCGCCGAGGTTGTGCAGCATTTCTGAAACCAAGGCGCCGGCTTCCCAGATGGCACGCTGCGCCGAAGTTCCGCGGGCGATCAGCTTGGCGGCGTTCTTCAGGAGCATGGTGTCCTTGGCCATCAGCGCAGTGGCCTCCAGTACCGCCCTGCCGTCACCGCTGGCCGTTTCAGCTCGTGCCTTGAGTTCGTCGTGGACGGCGGCAGCGGCTGTCTTGAGGCCGGCGGTGGCCTGTTCGGCGGAGGTGCCGGCGGCCAACTGCTCACCGGCGGGGGGTTCGCTGATCGGTTTGGGCATCTGGCGGATGGTTCCGATGATGCGGCCGGGGCTGACGCCTACTCCTGGGAAGGTCTGCACTGAAGTCCTCATTCTCTGCCGGTAGCCAGGCGCGCCCTCATGGTTCCCGGCGCCATGCCGGGTCCGTCGCGACGACTGCGTGCGACAGCGAATACGTGCCTGAAAAAATTGTATGTGATTCAGTTCATATAGCAATGCTATAGGTGATAGGGTAGCGGCTATGAGTTTGGATGGCCAGCTTCCCCCCAAAATGCGACTGTTGCGAGCAGCAGCCGAATTGCTGGCAAATTCCGCGGGGGCGGCCGTTTCCACCCGCCAGATCACGCAGCTGGCAGGTGTTACGGCGCCAACGCTGTACCACCACTTCGGTGACAAGGAAGGTCTTTTCGACGCCGTCGTCGCCGCAGGTTTTGAAGAGTATGTTGCGGGCGAGAGGGATTTCGCCCCGTCCGGCCAGCCGCTGGAGGACATCCGCAGGATGTGGGACAACCACGTGCAGTTCGGGCTCAAGCAGCCGGAACTCTACCTGGTGATGTTCGGGAATATCCGCCCGGAAAGCCGCCCCGCCATCGTCGCCGATGCCGAGGCCCTGATGGAGGAAATGCTGAACAAGGCGGCGGTGGCGGGCCAACTGAATGTCCCGCCGCGGGAAGCAGCCAGGTCCATCCTGGCCGCCAACGTGGGTGTGACACTCATGCTGATTGCGGAACCCGCCGCGGAACGGAACCTTGAACTGTCCATCATGACCCGGGACGCCATGATTTTTGCGGTGTCCGCGGAGCAGAGCGCCGGTGCCGGACCGGACGACTCCGGTAAATCCTCGGTGGTGGTGGCAGCGATCGCCTTGAACGCGGCACTCCAGGCATCGCACTCAGACCAGCTCTCCAGCTCGGAACTCAAACTGTTCCTCGAATGGCTTCACCGGATCTCCACCAGCACGTCGTCGTAACTATCGGACCCATCCTGCGCAGCAGCAGGAATGACGGTTAGGAAAGCACATGGCAACAGAGACAGTTGCAAAACCCCGCACAAGCGTGCGTGTTGGCGTCCAGAAGTTCGGGACGTTCCTGTCCGGAATGATCATGCCCAACATCGGGGCGTTCATCGCCTGGGGCCTTATCACCGCCCTCTTCATTGAGAAGGGCTGGATCCCGGTCCCGCAGTTGGGCGGTTTTGGCGAAACTGGCGGGAAGCCGAACATCGGCCTCGTGGGCCCCATGATCACCTACCTGCTGCCCCTCCTGATCGCCTACACCGGCGGCCGGATGGTCTACGACGTCCGCGGCGGCGTGGTGGGCGCCATCGGCACCATGGGCGTCATTGTGGGCGCCGGCATCCCGATGTTCATCGGCGCCATGATCATGGGCCCCCTCGGAGGCTGGGCCATGAAGAAGGTCGACCTCCTGTGGGAGGGCAAAATCCGCCCGGGCTTCGAGATGCTGGTCAACAACTTCTCCGCCGGCATCTTGGGTGCGCTGCTCGCGATGCTCGGCTTCTATGGCATCTCCCCGCTGGTGCAGGCCTTCAGTACCGGCGCCGGCAACGTGGTGCAGTTCCTGGTCAACAACGGCCTGCTGCCGCTCACCAGTATTTTCATCGAGCCCGCCAAGGTGCTGTTCCTGAACAACGCCATCAATCATGGCGTGCTGACCCCGCTGGGCATCCAGCAGTCACTGGACCAGGGGAAGTCCATCCTGTTCCTGCTCGAGGCCAACCCCGGCCCCGGGCTGGGCGTCCTGCTGGCCTACATGTTCTTCGGAAAGGGCATCGCCAAGGCTTCGGCGCCGGGCGCCGCGATCATTCACTTCCTCGGCGGCATCCACGAAATCTACTTCCCGTACGTCCTGATGCGCCCGCTGCTGATCTTGGCCTCCATCGCCGGCGGCATGACGGGCATTGCCACCCTGGCCTTCACCGGCTCCGGGCTGGTTGCGCCGGCGGCACCTGGCTCGATCATCGCGGTATTGGCCCAGACCTCCCGTGACAGCTACGTCGGAGTGATCCTCGCAGTGGTGCTGGCTACGGCGGTTTCGTTCCTCGTGGCCTCCGTGATCCTGAAAACCACCAAGCACAGCGACGAGGTGGACCTTAACGACGCCACGTCCAAGATGGAGGCGATGAAGGGCAAAAAGAGCGCCGTATCCTCAGCGCTGACCGGCGCCGGTGCGGTGCGGGGTGGCGGCGTGGGCACGGCCGTCTTGGCCGGCCCCATCAAGAACATCGTGTTCGCCTGCGACGCCGGGATGGGCTCCAGCGCCATGGGAGCCTCGGTGCTCCGCAACAAGATCAAGGCTGCCGGGTTCCCGGATGTCAAGGTCACCAACGCCGCCATCGCCAACCTCAGGGACACGTACGACGTCGTCATCACCCACCAGGACCTGACCGAGCGTGCCAAGCCCGCCACGTCCAGCGCAGCACACTTCTCCGTGGACAACTTCATGAACAGCCCGAGGTACGACGAGATCGTGGAACTCGTCAGGGAAAGCAATACTGAGGCAACCGCCGGCGCTGACACTGAAAGGGCCGGCGGAACCAGCGGAACCGGCGCCGCCGTAGCCGCCAGGGCGGGCCACGGCGCCCACGTCGCCGATGTTCCGGTTGGTGCAGAACCGGCTGCCGCCGTCGCGCCTTCCGACATCCTGGTGTCCCGCAGCGTCATCCTCAACGGCATGGCCACTACGCGCGATGCCGCGATCGACGAGGCCGGCCGGCTCCTGCTGGACCGTGGCGCCGTGGACCAGGACTACATCGCGGCGATGCACGAGCGTGAGGAATCCGTGTCCACGTACATGGGCAGCTTCCTGGCGATCCCGCACGGCACCAACGCGGCCAAGGACCACATCATGAAGTCGGCGGTTTCCGTGATCCGCTACCCGGACGGCATCGACTGGAACGGCAAGCAGGTCAAGTTCGTGGTGGGCGTTGCCGGCATCAACAACGAGCACCTCCACATCCTGTCCTCCATCGCCAAAGTCTTCACCAACAAGGCCCAGGTGGCCCAGTTGGAGGCCGCGACATCGGTGGAAGAAGTCCTGGAGCTGTTCGGAAAGGTCAACGCATAGTGAAGGCAGTACATTTTGGCGCCGGGAACATCGGCCGCGGGTTTGTGGGGTTGCTGCTGCATCAGGCCGGGTATGAGGTGGTGTTCGCCGACGTCGCGGACGCCCTCATCACCCAGCTGGCAGCAGCGGACAGCTACCACGTCAACGAGGTGGGGGAGAACCCTGCGGTCCGGACAGTAGACGGTTTCCGGGCGCTGAATTCCGGCACCCAGGAAGCGGACTTGGTGCGGGAAATCGCGACGGCGGACATGGTCACCACCGCCGTTGGGCCGCATATCCTGAAATTCGTGGCGCCGGCCATCACCAAGGGCATCGCGGCGCGGGAGGCCGGGCTGGCGCCGCTGCAGGTCATGGCCTGCGAGAACGCCATCAACGCCACGGACATCCTGCGGGCAGAAGTGGCGGCGCTGTGGGACGACGCCGCCGGCTCCCTGGGCTCCATGGCGGTGTTCGCGAACACCGCAGTGGACCGGATCGTGCCTAACCAGGAGCCCGGGCAGGGCCTGGATGTCACGGTGGAGACATTCTACGAATGGGTCATCGACCGGACCGCCTTTGGTGATGCGGCGCCGGTAATTCCGGGCGCAACCTTCGTGGACGACCTCTCGCCCTACATCGAGCGGAAGCTCTTCACCGTGAACACCGGGCACGCTTCCGCAGCGTACTTCGGGTTTGAAGCCGGGCTGGAGAAAATCTCCGATGCCATGGCCGATCAGGACGTGGCGGAAGACGTCCGCGCGGTCCTGGAGGAGACCAAGCAGCTGCTGGTGGCCAAACACGGGTTCAGCAACGACGAGCAGGAAGCCTACGTCCAGAAGATCCTGGTCCGGTTTTCCAACCCGCACCTGCCTGACGCCGTGAACCGCGTGGGCCGCGCCCCGATGCGCAAACTCAGCCGGCACGAGCGGTTCATCGGCCCGGCGGCCGAGCTGGCAGAACGCGGGATCGTGCCCGAGGCCTTGCTGGGTGCCATCGCCGCGGCGCTGCGCTTCACCGATCCTGCCGACACCGAAGCAACGGAACTCGCGGAAATCCTGGCGTCGTCGTCCCCGGCCGACGCCACTGCCCGAATCACGGGGCTGGCGCCCGATCACCCCTTGTTCGCGGCCGTGTCCACGCTGGTGGAAGAGCGCCAGGCAGAGGAGGCGAAGGCGCCCGCCTAGGTCCCATAAACCGAAACGCTCTCTCACTGGATGTGCGTTTTACGGAAACGCTCGCGCACTTAAACGCACGACGACGGCACTCACGGTGAGTGCCGTGGTCGGCTGCGGAATGCTGGTGCGATGACCCCGAACCAAGGTGCGCTGCACCCTCTGCTGACTGCCGACGTCGGGCGCGGCTCGAAGCCAGCCATGAGGGCATGAAGCTCACGCTGCGACTGGCGCTCCGTAGCGGATCACGGCCGCCTCGACGGCAATCGGGGACGGCTTTCAGGACAAAGGGGAATAGGACTCCGGCCAGCACCGCGGCCATCACCGGTTTAGGGACAATGGCCAGGAGCCGGCCGAACCAGCCGGTCAACCCGACAAATAAGCGCCAGCACAGCCGCCACCACGTAGGCGCCGATGGCGTCGCTGTAGTTCTCATCGTCGCGTCGTTGAGTCGGTTCCGATTATGCGTCGGTCCGGCGTTCAGTGGCCGAGTCTAACCTCTGAGTGCGACGGGCCGGGTGCCACATGTAGCAGGCTTTTGGGCCGGGCACGCCGGGCACGCCGGGAAAGCCCGGGTTCCCGTGCGAACGCACGTTACGCAGCCGAGAGGCTAGTGCGCGGCCACCGTCGCAGCGCCTGCCTCCTGAGCGGACTTGGGGTCCGTCAGCTTTTTCTTCGGCAGGGCGAAGCTGATGAGGAACGCGACGCCGGTGAGCACCGCCGCGGTGAGCATGACGGTGTCGATGGCGTAGGCGAAGCCCTCGGTGATGGGGCGGGTGAGGACACTGTTGGCCGAGTGCAGCCAGCTGGTGTCGTTGAGTGAATCGTCGGACGCGCCGTTCTGGAAGAACTCGTAGAGCTTCGTGTTGGCAGGGTCCGCTGCCACGGCAGGATCCCTCAGGACGGCAAGGTACGACGCGTCAGTCATTGCCGATTTCATGGTGTCAGCGATCCGGCTGGCGGCCACGCTGAAGAGCAGTGAGATGAACACCGCCGTGCCCACTGCGCCGCCCATGGACCGGAAGAACGCGGCGGAGGAGGTGCCCACGCCCATGTCCTTCGGCGGCACGGACACCTGCATGGCCAGGGTCAGCGGCTGCATGCAGAAACCCAGGCCCATGCCGAAGAACACCGCGATCACGCCGGGCACCCACAGCCCGGTGTCCACGCCCAGGGACAAACCCATCACCAGCGCGGCGGCGGTGAGGATGGCGGTTCCCACGATGGGGAAGATCCGGTACGTGCCCGACGCCGAGATGGTGCGTCCGGCGGTAATGGAACCTGTCAGGATGCCCACAGTGAACGTAATCATCATGAGGCCGGCTTGGGTGGGCGTAAGCCCCTTGACCAGCTGCAGGTACATGGGGAGCATGGCGATGGCCCCGAACATGCCGATGCCGATGATGAAGTTCAGCAGCGAGGACAGTCCGAAGGTCACGTTCCGGAAGAGCCGAAGCGGGATCAGGGCGTAGTCGCCGGCGCGCTTCTCCGCCAGCAGGAACCAGACGATGCCCACGGCGCCCAGGCCGTAGCAGAGGAACGAGTTCAGGGACGCAAAGCCCCAGCCGCGGCCCTGTTCGGCCACGAGCAGCAGCGGGACGATCCCGAGGGTGATGGCTGCCGCGCCCCAGTAGTCGATCTTCTGCTTCACGTGCTTGGCCGGCAGATGCAGGAACAGGAACACCACGGTCAGTGCGGCCAGGCCGATAGGCAGGTTGATGAAGAAGACCCAGCGCCAGCCGTCAAAGCCCAGAATGTTGGCGGAGCCGGCAAATGCGCCGCCCACCACCGGGCCAAGCACTGAGGAGATGCCAAACACGGACATGAAGTAGCCCTGGTACTTGGCCCGGTCCTTCAACGACACAATGTCGCCGATGATGGTCAGCGCCAGGGCCAGCAGGCCGCCGGCACCAAGCCCCTGGATGCCGCGTGCGATTGCCAGTTCCGTCATGGAGTTCACGGAACCCGCATACAGCGAGCCCACCAGGAAGATGGCGATGGCGGTGAGGTACAGCGGACGGCGGCCGAAGATATCGCTGAGCTTGCCATACAGCGGCGTGCTGACGGTGGAGGTGATGAGGTACGCCGTAGTGGCCCACGCCTGCAGCGACAGTCCGTCGAGGTCATTGGCGATGGTGTAGATCGACGTGGACACGATGGTCTGGTCCAGCGAAGCCAGGAACATGCCGAGCATGAGTCCCACCATCACGGTGACGATCTGACGCCGGGTCAGGGTTGCGCCGGCGGCCCGCGCGGCGGATGTCTTGGACATGGCTTCTCCAAAGAAGAAAAAGGGATCAAAGCTGATAGTTGCTTTCAGTAACTATGTTACGTCCCGAATTGTTCCCCAGCCCACAGTTTATTGGCGCCCATCCGCGGCACCCCCCGGGCACCCGCTGTCAGCGCTCCACGAGGATGCCGTCCGGATCGCACCAGACGGTGGCCCCGGGACGGAAGGTCACGCCGTCGAATATCACATCCATGTCAACTTCGCCAGCGCTTGCCTTGGCGCTCTTGCGCGGATTGCTGCCCAGCGCTTTGACGCCGAGGTCCAGCGCGGCAATCGCTTCGCGGTCGCGGATGACGCCATTAATGACGACGCCGGCCCACCCGTTCGCGACGGCGCTCTCGGCAATCATGTCCCCCATCAGCGCCGTGCCCAGGGAGCCGCCGCCGTCCACCACCAGGACCGCACCGTTGCCCGGCGTGGCCAGGGTGGATTTCACCAGGCCGTTGTCCTGGAAGCAGCGGATGGTCCGGACCGGGCCGCTGAAGTGCGAACGGCCGCCAAGGGACTGGAACTGGAGCGCCACGGAAGCCAGGTCCTCGCCGCGCTCGTCGTAGAGGTCGGCGGTGCTGACTGTGTTGGCGGGGCGTTGGGCAGGTGCGTTCATTGCATCTCCAGGTGTCCGGTGTCGTGTTCGGGGCGACCCGCCGCCCGGCGTGCGCCGTATGACAAGCGGGCATTGATGCCCACGATAGTCTGATTTTCTGATCGCCAACCGTTCCAGGGGGAACCAGTTATGAGCCTGCCCGACACACCCGCAGCAGCGGATCCCAGCCCTGCGGCGGCAAGTTCGGCGGCGGCGCTCGCCGAGCCGACGACGAAGGTCACCGCGCGCTGGGTCACCGGGCTAGTGCTCGTCAACGTCGGTATTAACGCGGCCTTCTTTGGTCCCATCAACATATTTATCGGCCAACAGGCCATCGGCATCGACGAGGCCAATAAGGAAGCCATCCTGTCCCTCGTTATAGGGTGCGGCGCCGCCGTGTCGCTGGTGGCCAATCCGCTGTTTGGTGCACTGTCCGACAGGACGGTCTCAGGCTTCGGCCGTCGTGCGCCGTGGGTCCTGGCGGGTGCCATCCTGGCAACCGCTGCCTTGCTGGCGATGTCCGGTGCTACCGCTGTTGCCCTGATGGTCCTGTTCTGGTGCCTGGTCCAGCTGGGCGCCAACGCCGCCTACGCCGCCATCACCGCCGCCGTCCCGGACCGCGTGCCGGTGCTGCAGCGCGGCGGCGTGGGCGGCCTGGCGGCAATGGGCCAGACGCTGGGCATCCTGCTCGGCGCCGTCTTCGGGGCAGTCGTCTCGGGAAACTTCATGGTGGGCTACAGCATGTGTGCGGCAGCCCTGCTGTTCTCCGTGCTGCCGTACCTCCTCCACCGGAATGATCCGCCGCTCCCGCGCGAAGCCCGACCGCCGTTTACCTGGGGCGGTTTCCTCCGAGGCTTCTGGATCAGCCCGGCGCGCCACCCTGACTTCGCGTGGGCGTGGCTCACCCGCTTCCTGGTCAACGTGGGCAATCAGCTCACCATCGTCTACCTGCTCTTTTTCCTGCGGGACGTCATCAAGCATGAGGACCCTGCGGTCGGTGTCCTGATGCTCACCGGAATCTATGCGGTGATGGTGATGATCACGGCGGTGCTCGCCGGACCATTGAGCGACCGCGTGGGCAAGCGCAAGCCGTTTGTCATCGGTTCCTCCGTCACCATCGCCATGGCAGGCCTGATCTTGGCCTTCTTCCCCGTGTGGACCGGCGCCCTTATTGGAGCCGGCATCCTGGGCGTGGGGTTCGGCGCCTACCTTGCCGTTGACTTCGCGCTGCTGACGCAGGTTCTGCCGCAGGCTGCCGACCGCGGCAAGGACATGGGGGTCATCAACGTGGCCAACTCGCTGCCCCAGGTGTTCGCGTCCGGCCTCGCATTCCTCGCCGTGACCTACTTCGGGGGGTACTTCACACTGTTCACCACGGCGGCTGTCATCGGCCTGTTGGGCGCTGTGTTCGTGGTCAAGATCAAGGGTGTTGACTAAGGCGCACTATCGCCGCGTGCCGTATAGTTGACGCGGACTGCAGGGCGCCCGGGATGGGGATCCGACGGCCGCTGCACCATAAATTCACTACCCCGGAATGCTGATGCCCGAGACCCTTCCCGCCCATCCGCCCATGGCCGCCCGGCCCTCCACTCCACGCCAGAGGCTGCGTTATAAACGCGTCCTGGAATCCGCCGGTGGGTTTGCCCGTACAGGGCTGGAGTCCGTGGACCTGGCGGAAATTTCGGAAAAGTCCGGCGTCCCACTCGGTACTGTTTACCGGTACTTCCCCTCCCCAACGCACCTGATGCTGTCCCTCTACCGCCAGCAGCTGGACGAGCTGCATTCCCGGGCCCGCGCTTCGGCTGACAGCTTCGGCGGCCGTGCCCTCACGGGCGTGGTCATGGAGATCTTCCACATGAGGGTGATGCAGCCTGCCGTCGAGCAGTGCCTGGCCCGCAGCGTGTACCTCAAAGGCAGGGACGCCACTGGGCTTCTGCAGGAAATCGACGCGCTCAGTGAAAACGCGGTGGCCGCAGCCTCCGACGACGCCGTGGCGGCCCGGGTGCTCCTGCTGACGGTAGCTGGTCTGGTCCAGTCCGTCCGTAACCGCAGACTGTCGCTCTTTGAGGCCGAAGAGGACCTCAAAAAGGCCTGCACCCTGCTTGCTCCCGTGACTCCGAACACCCGCGCAGCGCACCGGTCGGCGTAACTGGTCTAGACCGGCTGGCGATTAAATCCGTCTTTATGCCGTGATGTGGATCGCAAAAGTTCTGATTAATCGATTTGGCACCGAACCGAGGCGGAGTGACGGCCAATTCCGCCTCCAACCGCTGATTACTATTGCTGGACCGGAGTGGCTCGCAACCCACATCGGCAAGGACCTCACTCCGGGCCCGCCACCACCGGGCCTATGAAGTGTGAATACCGACCACCTTGAGCCACCCTGTGCTTGAGCCATTCTGCGCCGTGCGCCCACGGCTAGCACCAGGAGACAACGACGTGTCCATTGACGCAATCGCACCCACTGACAATTCCGCAGCCACAGTCCTGACCGAAGCAGAGATTTTTGATGCCCACCAGGGCGGCAAGCTTTCGATCAGCAGCACCGTCCCGCTATCCAACAAGCGCGACCTTTCCATCGCCTACACCCCCGGTGTGGCCGAAGTCAGCCGCGCCATCCACGCCAACCCGGAGCTCGCCAAAACCCTCACCTGGGCGCAGCGTCTGGTGGTAGTGGTCAGCGACGGCACCGCCGTGCTTGGCCTGGGCAACATCGGCGCCAGCGCCTCACTTCCGGTCATGGAGGGCAAGTCCGCCCTCTTCAAGACCTTCGGCGAACTGGATTCTATCCCCGTGGTCCTGAACACCACGGACGTTGACGAGATCGTGGAAACCCTCGTCCGTCTCCGCCCCAGCTTCGGCGCCGTCAACCTGGAGGACATCTCCGCACCGCGCTGCTTCGAACTTGAAGAAAAGCTCATCGAGGCGCTGGACTGCCCGGTCATGCACGATGACCAGCACGGCACCGCCGTGGTGGTCCTCGCCGCCCTGAGGAACGCCGCCAAGGTCACCGGCCGCGAACTCGCCAGCCTCCGCGTCGTAGTTTCCGGTGCCGGTGCAGCGGGCATCGCCGTCGCCGAAATCCTGCTGACAGCAGGCCTCGAGGACGTCGTCCTGCTCGACTCAAAGGGTGTCATCAACAGCGCCCGGGCCGACATCGCCGCCGACCCGCAGAGCAAGAAGTCCCAGATGGCACAGCGCGGCAACCCGCGCGGCGTCACTGGCGGCCCCGGCGATGCACTGCTCGGCGCGGACGTGTTCATCGGGGTTTCCTCCTCGAAGCTGGACGAAGCGCACCTGAAGCTGATGAACGCTGATTCCATCGTGTTCGCCCTCTCCAACCCGGACCCCGAAGTCCTGCCCGAGGTGGCAACCAAGTACGCCGCCGTTGTAGCCACCGGCCGCAGTGACTTCCCCAACCAGATCAACAACGTGCTGGCGTTCCCCGGAATCTTCCGCGGCGCGCTGGACGCCGGCGCCCGGAGGATCACGCCCGCCATGAAGCTTGCCGCGGCGCGCGCCATTGCGGACCTGGCCGAAGATAACCTGTCCGCTGACTACATCGTGCCCAGCCCGCTGGACCCGCGCGTTGCCCCCGCAGTGACGGCCGCCGTGGCCGCCGCCGTGGACGCTGAATAACCTCCGCAGCCGCACCCTGCCCTAACGCCCGACGGCGGTGCCTCCCCTCTCAAAGGAGAGGCGCCGCCGTCGGGCGTTTACCCGGACAGATGGTGGGCCGGGTGCCAGTCCGGACGCGGGTGCCACCCTAAACTGGGCTCATGAATTCCGAAACCATTGTAAGCATCCTGTGTGGTCTGGCGATCCTGGTGGGAGTCGCCGGCACCATCGTCCCCGTGCTTCCCGGCAGCTTCCTGATCGGTCTCAGCCTGTTGGCGTGGGCAATCTGGGGCGGCGCCGGCACCGTGGGCTGGGTGATCTTCGCGGTGGGCATCGTGTTTGTGGTCGCCGGACTGTCGGCGGGTGCCGTGCTGACCGGGCGGAAGCTCAAGCAGGCAGGCATCCCCAGCAGGAGCGTAGTGGTGGGCCTGGCTGCTGGCGTGATCGGTATGTTTATCATCCCCGTGGTGGGGCTTTTTATCGGGTTTGCCGCCGGCCTGCTGCTCAGTGAGCTCCGCCGGACCCGGCAGGTCCGCACCGCAACCACCACCAGCTGGGCGGCCCTGAAGGCCACCGGACTGGGAATGCTCGCGGAGTTCGGGCTGGCGTGCCTGGCAGCCAGCACCTGGGTGATCGGAGTGTGGATCGCTGCGGTTACGTAGGCCGGCCGCGTGCAGCGCCACGCGGGGCTGCCACGTAGCATGGAGAGATGAGCGTGGGGGATGCCAGAGGACCGATCTACCGGGACGGCCGGGACCTGACGCCGTTCGGCAACGTCCAGTTTCAGACCCCCGTCCGGGAACTTGCCGGCAGTGTGGGCGGCCTGCTCCACGGGGTGCTGGGCGGCCGTGATGCTGCGCTGATCACCGTCGACGGGGACGTGCCCCGGCTCAGGCTGATGCCGGGGAAAGCGGCCAGGGCGGTCCATGACGCCATCTTCGCCAACAGGGAACCGGAACGGCTCATTGCTGTGGGCCGGACCTACCCCGGCTGGGCGGGCCTTTGTTCTGTCATGTCCGGCCTCCTGGCGTACCAACACGGCGGCTACCTGCGCGCTTCCGAACTTCTCCAGCGGGGCCTGTCCATCAGGAACGACGACGACGCCAACCAGTACGCGGCAACGTACCTGACGCGGGTGGTCAGCCGCGTCGAGGTCGCCGAGCGCATCGAAGTTCCCGTGCTGTTCGGCCAGGAAGCGGTCTTCCTCGCCCTCGCGCACTGCCTGCGGGAAACGGGCCAGCTGGAGGCCGCGCTGCAGACGGTGGCCGGGCTGCCGCCGTCGTTGCCCTCCGCACTGGCGCGCTGTGCGCTGGCGTTTGCGCTGGGCCGGGATAAGGAAGTGGTGATCTGGACTGAGGGGCTGCTGAATTCGGATGACCTGTCGGCCGCGCTGCTGCTCCTCCGCGGCCGGGCGTTGCGGCGGCTCGGAGCCCACACCAAGGCGCACGAGGCACTCAAGGAGGTGCTCCGCCGTCGGAAGACAGACGTGGTGCTCCGCAACGACGCCCTGACCGACCGCGCCCTGCTGGTGCTGGACAACGGCCGCAAATCCCTCAACCCGCGGGACTGGCTCCGGGGCCGGCCGGCGGAGCTGGAAACCTTCGAAGTTATCCGCAAGGACGTCGACGAGCGCCGGCTGTGGGAGCAGGAGTGGGAGAACTTGGACGGGAAATGACCTTGTGGAGCCAGCCGCCGCGGGGTACAACGGAGGCATGAGTGACGCAGCCCGCTCCTGGATGGAAAAGTACATCGCGGCATGGACCACCAACGAGCCCAACGACATCGGGGCGCTGTTCACTGAGGATGCTGTCTACGCCACTCGGCCCCACGACAAGGATCCGTGGCGGGGGCGCGAGCAGATCGTGGACCATTGGCTGGTTGAGCGGGACGAACCCGACGAATGGACCTTCGAGTGGTGGGTGCTGGGAGTCGACGGGGACCTGGCCTTCGTGCAGGGCATCACGCACTATCTGGGGGACCGGCCCAGCTACGAGAACCTGTGGGTGATCCGGCTGGAGCCCGACGGCCGCGCGTCCCAGTTCACGGAATGGTTCATGGAACGCAAAGACTAGGCTTGCGCCGTGAGCCCGGCAACGAGCGGCACCACTTGCTCGGCCAGTAGCACAGCGCCCAGGGCAATCATGATGATGCCGCTGGCCAGCGTGACGGCGCGGGCGGCGCCGGGGCGGGATGTGAGGAGCTTGCGGGCCAGCAATGCCACGCAGGTGTAGACGGTCCCGGCCAGCAGGACAAACGTCAGTCCCAGCAGCCCGGACTGTACCGGCAGGGGGAGGGCGGCTTCCGGACTGACGAACTGCGGCACCAGCGCCACGTAGAAGAGCAGCCCCTTGGGGTTGATGCCGCTGGTGCCCATTCCCTGCAGGAAGGTCCGGAGCTGGTTGGCAGGCTTCCCGACGGCGGCTGCCGCGCTGAAGGATGCCCCGCGCCAGGAGCGGAGGGTGCTGATACCCAGCCACAGGAGGTAGGCGGCCCCTGCCACGGTGATCCAGCCCAGGAGGCCAGGCATGCCGGACAGCAGCGCCGCCAGGCCCGCCACCATCAGCAGGGTGTGCAGGACATAGCCCCCGCAGAGGCCGGCAACGGCCGGGACGAAGCTGCGCTGCCGCAGTCCGGCCGTGATGGAATAGGCCCAGTCCACCCCGGGGGTGCAGGCGAGGGCCGCCGCGACCAGCACAAATGCGAAAAACAGCTGAGGGTTCATGGTGGGCTCCTGTCCGATGGCTACAGGACAAACCCTATGAAGTTTGTGGCCATAAGTGCTTACCTTTTTCGCCCATGAGACAGGCCTCTTGGTAATATTCTTGCGTGATTGACCACATTGACAGGAATATCTTGCGGTACCTCAAGGAGGACGGCCGAATGACTGCCACGGCGCTCGCCGCCAAGGTGGGCCTGACGGTGGCGCCGTGCCATCGAAGGCTGCGGGATTTGGAAGCCTCGGGCGTGATCCGCGGCTACAAGGCGGACATCGATCCCGCGGCCGTGGGACTGGGGTTTGAGGCGATTGTGTTCGTCACCTTGCGCCAGGTGGATCGCTCCACAATGGAAGTCTTCGAGAACCGGGTGGCGGACAACCCCAACATCGTCGAGGCGCAGCGGCTTTTCGGCTCCCCGGATTACCTGCTGAAGGTCATCGCCGAGGACCTGCCGGCATACCAGCGTTTCTACGACGCCGAGCTGACGTCCCTGCCTGGCGTGGAGCGGCTGACGTCCACCCTGGTGATGAAGAACCTCAAGTCCAACGCCGGCCCGCCCGTCTAACTCCACCTCGGGGTCACTTATGGCCCATCTGTGGCCCTCCGACGGGCAAAGAGTGACCCCGCGCCGGTCTTCTGTTTCGGGATAGTCTATGGCCCGAGCAGCCCTGTGGTCCGGTAGGGGATGACCTCGCGCAGGAACATGCTGGTGGACGTACGGACGATTCCAGGACAAAGCCGGATTTCCTCCGAAACGCGGTAGAGATCGTCCGGGCTGGTGGCCACGACACGGATGACGAGGTCGGTGTCACCGGCGGGGGCATGGCACTCCAGGACTTCGGGGATTTTCCGGAGCGCGGCGATGGCTTCGTTGAGGTGGCTCTGGTCCAGTTCGGCGCTCACAGCTGCCGCCACTCCGCGGCCCAGGGCGGAGGGGAGCACCCGGCTGCTGTTGGGGCGGAGTGCGCCCGACGCCGTCATCCGCTCCAGGCGCGACTGCACCGTCCCGCGCGCCAGGCCCAGCCGCTGGGCGAGGACCATGATGGGAATGCGGGGGTCAACGTCGAGGGCGTTGAGGATCCGCTTGTCTGTGGCGTCCAGTTCCTGCAATCTGATCACTTCCTGTCGGTTTTCACGGTGAATATTGGTCATTCTGACCAGAGTATTCCTTGCCGGTTGTGCCAACTGTAGGACGTCTGCTCAAATTATGGCAACATGCAGGCGAAAGGCTACCGCTGATCCTGCTGGCTTACAGGCTCCCCGGCACACCACCCGGAAACTGGACCACGCTTCCCGCAAAGAGGCCGCCGCTGATGACACTTGTTCACACCAAAGTCATTCTCCAACCACGACGAGAGCCCCTGAACTCCCGGGCGCCGGATTTCCGGCGTCATCGGTAGCTGAGGGGCTCTTGTGTTGTCCCGCCGCACTGCAACGCGGGGTCACTTCAGGCCCATTTGCGTAGGCTGGGTTTATGACTCCAGCCGGACGCTTCGCCCCCAGCCCCTCCGGGGAACTGCATGTGGGCAATCTCCGCACCGCGATTCTTGCCTGGCTTTTTGCCCGATCCACCGGCCGGGACTTCCGGCTGCGCATTGAGGACCTGGACCGGGCGCGGGCCGGCGCGGAGGCCGAGCAGCTCCGCGATCTGGCAGCCATCGGCGTGACGTGGGACGGCGCCGTCGTCCGCCAGACAGACCGCGGCGCGGTGTACGACGAGGCGATCCGCCGGCTCGGCGACGCGGGTCTGACGTACGAGTGCTTTTGCACGCGCCGGGAGATCCAGGATGCGCCATCGGCCCCGCATGCACCGCAGGGAGCCTACCCGGGAACGTGCCGGTACCTCGACCCTGCCGAGCTGGAGTACAAACGCTCCACCCGGCCGGCGGCCATAAGGCTCCGCTCTGCCGTCACCGAATGCACTGTGCAGGACTTACTGCTCGGGGAATTTACGGGCGTGGTGGACGACTTCGTCCTGCGCCGTAACGACGGCGTGACCGCCTATAACCTGGCCGTGGTGGTGGATGATGCCGCTCAGGGCGTCGATCAGGTGGTGCGCGGGGATGATCTGCTTCCATCCACGCCCCGGCAGGCATATCTTGCCAAGCTCTTAGATATTCCTGTTCCGGAATATGCGCATGTGCCGTTGGTGGTGAATTCCGACGGCGCCCGGCTGGCCAAGCGGGACGGTGCCGTGACGCTGGCCGACCTTTCCCGCGGAGGAGTTACCGCGGGCGGCGTCCGGGACCTCATCCTCCTATCCCTGGGCCTGCCGGCGGACAGGCTGGAGCAGTCCCTGCCAGTATTCCTGCCCGGCAGGTTACCGCGGAACCCGTGGGTTTGGCCCGGAGCCTAGCAGCATCCTCCACACACACCACAGACTTGGCGAGCACGAAGACGTTGCTGCGCAACGCTGTGTGGGGCAGTGCGGTCTGGGGGTCGTAGGCTGGAACCATGTCAGACCAGCGCTCCCCGGAGCACACCCCAGCACTTCGATTCACCGTTGAGACCGCGAAGGTCCTGGCTGAGGTGGCGCACAACCGGCAGAAGGACAAACTCAAGCGGCCATACCGCGAACACGTGCTCGCGGTGGGCGACGCCCTGGCGGATTTCGACGACGACATCCGGATCGCTGGATACCTGCATGACATTGCGGAGGACACACCAATCACGCGGCAGGCGCTGCTTGAGATGGGTGTACCTGAGCGGGCTGTGGACATCATTGAGCGCGTCACCAACCGGCTGCATGAGAACCCCGACGACTACGCATCCGGGATCCGCGAAATTGCCGAAGACCACGATGCCGCACTGGTGAAGATCGCGGACAACGCCCACAATTCACTGCCTGGACGGGTCAGGTCGCTGGCGGAGAAATGGCCGGACAAGCCGCCGGTCACCAAATACCGCGATGCGCGTCCGGTGCTCTATGCCGCTGTGGACGTGGAAGAGGTCCGGAACATCCTGGCCCGCGTGAACCCGTGGCTGCTGGAAGAACTCGACGACCGGCTGGACGAGGAAGACGACACCGACTACGAGAACCTCTCCTACGACGCCCCCCAATAGCAACGCGGGGTCACTTATCGCCCATCGGAGGGCAAAAATTGGGCGATATCTGACCCCGCGTTGGTTGGGCTACACCCGCCCGATGGCGTCGATGTCCTCGAGGAAGTCCTGGTGGACCTCGGCGCTGACGGTGGTCCGGGTGTCCCCGATGGCGTCCAGATAGTCCTGCGTGGAGGGCCCCTTCCGGACCGCCTCACGGACCGAAACGCTGCCTCCGGAAGCTGCGCCGCCGTCGTCATACACTGCTTTTTCCAGCGCACGCTGGGAAGCGCTGCGGGCGGCGTACTCAATGTCCGCGGGGGAGAAACCTTCGGTGCGCTCCACGAGGAGTTCCACATCGACGTCGTCCACCACGGCGGCCGGGATGAAACGCTGCCACATGGCTTCGCGGGCCTGGCGGTCGGGGAGGCCGATGGGGATGACGTAGTCGAACCGGCCGTGGCGTAGGAAGGCGGTGTCCAGGGCGCGGATGAAGTTGGTGGCGCAGACCAGCAGGCGGCCGGGCTGTTCACGGAATGCCGGGATGATTTTCAGGAGTTCGTTCGTCACGCCCTGCAGTGGCGACGGCGGCTCGCCGGACCGCTGCGAGGCAATCTCCTCCACCTCATCGATGAACACCACGCAGTGCTCCAGCTCGGCGATTTCCAGGAAAGTTTCGCGCAGGGCGCCCGCCAGCCCCTTGGGATCGGACGCCAGCCGCGACGGGAACACCTCCACGAACGGCCACTCCAGCCGGGACGCAATAGCCTTGGCGAACGTGGTTTTGCCGGTCCCCGGAGGCCCAAAAAGCACCACAGCGCGGGGCGGCACCACACCGTATTCATCGGCGAGGTCGGCCTCGGCGAGCGGCAGGACCAGACGACGCTCCAGGAGCTCCTTTTCCTTGCGCATGCCGGCCACATTCTCCCAGAGGTCCCGGGCCAGGATCCGGCCTCCCAGCTCGCCCAGCGCGCCGAGTTCCTGGCGCTGCACGGGGATAGTCCGCTCGAAGTAACGCAGGTTTTTCTTGAGCGCGAAGCCGCGGCTGAGGAACGCCTCCACCCGGGTTTCGGACTCGGGCATCAGCGCTGACAGTTTGTTGAGGCCGTGCGGGGCCATCCGGTTTTCGACGGCGGCGAGCAGCGAGGTGCCGATGCCCCGGCCGCGGTACTCCGGCAGTGTAGCCAGGAAAACGATCCAGCCCTGGTCATGGGCGGCGCGTCCGACGGCGGCGCCCACCACCATATCGCCCTGCACTGCCACAACCGCGTGGTCCTTCTCGCATGAAGCCAGGACCTCGGAGAGAGCATAAACGGGCTCCACATCAGAGGCCTTGAGGGACTCCCACAGGTGCAGGATCCCGTCCAGGTCCGCCGAATGGAAATCCCTGATGCGCCAGTTGGTCATGCGGTGTCTCCCGGGTGGTTCGTCGTTGAACTGCAGGTCGTAAATGCACAGCGCAGTACGGTGAGGCGCTCTGCTGAGCATAGGCGACCTGCCCGCGACGAAGGGTTGCAGGAGCGTTGCGTTACGGCGGACTTAAGGCAGCCGGACTCTGTTGCCTGGTCAGACTTTGATGGGAACTGGGTGGACCTCGTCGGCGGGGTGGCCCGCGCGATCATGGATGCGCCGCACAGCGTCCGCTGACGGAGCCTCGGACAGGCAGTAGACCAGGCCCGACTCAGGGTCGGCCCAAGCCGACTTGAACTCGACGCTTTCGTCGCTCTGAATGGCGAGATCGGCGTCGTGGGCTTCTTGAAGGGCTTCTTGGGTGATTCCGGTCATGTTGCGATGGACATCCATAAATTCCGGCATGATGCTGGTGCTCCTTAACTCGGTTTCGCCGTTGAAACAGCAGGATGGGGCCGACGTTAGACCTGCGCCCGGAACGCGTCAAGAGGATTTTGGAAACGAACGACGGCGGCACCTGAGGGTCCGTGGAATCAGAACCGGATGCCGCCGTCGTACGTTTAAAAACGCGCCGGTGCGCTACTTTTTGAACGTGTCCGCAGGCGGGTTGGCCACCATGGGAGCCGTGCCCGTGAAGCCCTCGCCGGTGGCCGCGATTTCACGGATGCGGTGGCGGCAGGCGAACCAGCCCACCACCATCAGCGCAGAGGCGATGGCCGTTACCAGCATGGTGAGCGGGGAATCAATGAAGACCATCACCAGCACGCCGACGAGGAAGAGCAGCGAAAGGTAACCCGTGTACGGGGCACCGAACATCCGGAACGACGGGCGCTCGAGCCAGCCCTTGTCCGCCCAGCGTTTGAGCTGGATCTGGCAGAGCACGATGGTTGCCCAGGTCATGACGATGCCCACGGAGGCCACGTTCAGGACGATCTCAAAAGCCTGGGCGGGGACCAGGTAGTTCAGTGGGACGCCCAGCAGGGACACGGCGGCGGTGATGGCGATGCCGCCGTAGGGAACGCCGGCCTTGTTCATCCGGGACGCAAACTTGGGGGCCGATCCGTTAACGGACATGGAGCGGAGGATTCGGCCGGTGGAGTAGAGCCCGGCGTTCAGGGAGGACAGGGCGGCGGTGAGGACCACCAGGTTCATGATGACGTCCACGCCCTGGATGCCGATGGAGCCAAAGAACGTCACGAACGGGCTGACGCCCTTCTCGTAGGAGGTATAGGGCAGCAGCAGCGCGAGTAGGATGACGGAGCCGACGTAGAAGACGGCGATGCGGAAGACCACGGAGTTGATGGCCTTGGGCATGATCTTTTCCGGGTTTTCGGTCTCGCCGGCGGCGGTGCCCACGAGCTCGATCGAGGCGTAGGCGAACAGGACGCCCTGCATGAGGATGATCATGGGGAGCAGGCCGTTGGGGAAGACGCCGCCGTTGTCCGAGAGGAGGCTGAGGCCAACCTGTTGGCCGTCCACGGGAGTGCCGAAGATGACGAAGTAGGTGCCGACCACGAGGAAGATGACCAGTGCGGCGACCTTGATGAGGGCGAACCAGAACTCGAGTTCACCGAACACCTTGACGGAGACAAGGTTCAGGGCGAGAACCACCACCAGGGCGATCAGGGCCCAGGCCCACTGCGGAACCGCTGCCATCCAGGGGACGTAGTTGCCGAAGAAGTGCATGTACAGGGCGGCCGCGGTGATGTCCACGATGGTGGTGGTGGCCCAGTTGATCCAGTAGAACCAGCCGGAGACGAACGCTGCCTTCTCGCCGAAGAATTCGCGGGCGTAGGAGACAAACGAGCCCGACGACGGCCGGTGCAGTACCAGTTCGCCCAGGGCCCGCAGGATGAGGAAAGCGAAGAAACCGCAGACGGCGTAGGCGATGACCAGCGACGGTCCGGCGGCGTTTAGGCGGCCGCCGGCGCCGAGGAACAGGCCGGTACCGATGGCGCCGCCGATGGCGATCATCTGGATCTGCCGCGGTTTGAGGTTCTTGTGGTAGCCCTTGTCCTCCGCGTGCAGGGTGGACTCGGTGGCGTGGGCGTGGCCGCCGTCGATGAGGTGGTCGGGGATGGGGGGATTCGTCATGCGCTGTGTCCTTAAGGGGATGTGGGGACTATTTGCTGAGGTTGGCGAGGCGTTCGGGGCTGAGGAGTTCCTGGAGCTGGCTGTCGGTGAGCAGGCCGTGCTCGAGGACAAGTTCCGCGACGCCCTTGCCGGTGGCGAGTGCCTCTTGGGCGATTGCCGTGGCGGTGGCGTAGCCGAGGTGGGGATTCAGGGCGGTGACCAGGCCGATGGACTGTTCCACGGTGAGCCGGAGGTGCTTGGTGTTGGCAGTGATGCCCCGGACACAGCGGGCCGTGAGGGTGCGGCAGGCTGCTTCGAGGTGGGAGATGCTCTTGTGGAGGCTGTGGACAATGATGGGTTCGAAGGCGTTGAGCTGGAGCTGCCCGGCCTCGGCGGCCATGGTGATGGTGACGTCGTTGCCGATGACTTCGTAGGCGACCTGGCTGACCACTTCCGGGATGACGGGGTTGATTTTGCCGGGCATGATGGACGAGCCGGACTGTACGGCCGGCAGGTTGATCTCGCCGAAGCCGGCGCGCGGGCCGGAGGAGAGCAGGCGGAGGTCGTTGCAGATCTTGGAGAGCTTCACAGCCACCCGCTTGAGCACGCCGGACAGGTGCACAAAGGCGCCCACGTCCTGGGTGGCCTCGATGAGGTCGACGGCGGTGACCAGGGGCAGGCCCGTGATCTCGGCCAGGTGCCGGCAGGCTGCCTCGGTATAGCCGGCAGGAGCGTTCAGGCCGGTGCCGATGGCGGTGGCGCCGAGGTTAATTTCGTGGATGAGCAGTTCGGCCTCGGCCAGGCGCAGGCGGTCCTCGCCGATGGTTACGGCATAGGTGCCGAATTCCTGGCCGAGGGTCATGGGGACGGCGTCCTGCAGCTGGGTGCGGCCCATCTTCACCACGGTGCGGAATTCCAGTGCCTTCTCGCCGAAGGCTTCTTCGAGTTCTGCCAGGGAGTCCAGAAGCTCGCGGGCGGCGAAGATGGTGCCGAGCTTGACCGCGGTGGGGTAAACGTCGTTGGTGGACTGGCTGAGGTTCACGTGGTCGTTGGGGTGCAGCCGTGCGTAGTCGCCCTTGGGGTGGCCAAGCATCTCCAGCGCCCGGTTGGCGATGACCTCGTTGGCGTTCATGTTCGACGACGTCCCGGCGCCGCCCTGGATCACGTCCACCACGAACTGGTCGCTGAGTTTTCCGGCCATCACGTCGGTGCAGGCTTGTTCGATCGCCCGCGCCCGGTCGGCGTCCAGCAGACCAAGCTCGTGGTTGGTCCGGGCGGCGGCGAGCTTCACGGCGGCGAGGCCGCGGATCAGGTGCATGTTGGAGGACAGCGGCTGCCCGGTGATAGGGAAGTTTTCCACTGCGCGGAGGGTGTGGACGCCCCAATACGCTTCGGCGGGGACGTCGCGGTCGCCCAGGAGATCGTGCTCGGACCGGGTTTCTGTTGCGGCATCAAGCATGGTCAGGTTGGTCATGAGGGTCCTCACAGGGCTTCGTTGACGGGTTAGGACAGGGTTAAAGCAGGCAGGAAATCGGTGGGCTGCAGCAGGCCGACTGCGTGCCCGCCGCCCAGGACGGGGGCGGTAGCGATGCCACCCAGCGGCGCGGTGTCGACGCCGAGCGCCGCCAGGACGTGCAGCGTGGCGGGCATCCGGGCACGGTCGCCGCCGTCGGAAATCTTGACGGCGACGGCGCGGCCGTCCGGCAGGCCAACCAGCTGCACACCCTCAAAACCGTCCTTTGCCACGGCGCCGGGGAGCAGCCGCA
The DNA here is from genome assembly GCF_040546085.1 of Arthrobacter sp. UYEF21. Classification (NCBI taxonomy): domain Bacteria; kingdom Bacillati; phylum Actinomycetota; class Actinomycetes; order Micrococcales; family Micrococcaceae; genus Arthrobacter; species Arthrobacter sp. UYEF21. The sequence continues at coordinate 34,035 of NZ_JBEPNF010000007.1, read as the reverse complement.
TCAGTTCGGTGACGTCCCGGCGCTCGCCGGCCACCATGTCAGGGTGTTGCCGCATGGCGAGTCCGACGGCGGCGTCCGCCGACAGTGGGGCGGTCCCGCCGTCGTCGGGGGTTCCTGATATGCCCGCTGCAGCGGCTGCGATGGTGCCAAAGCCGCGGGCCATGCCGCGGAGGGTGAGGGCGAACAGCGGGGTGCCGCAGCCATCTGTACTGCGGGCGGACGGTTCCTCTCCTGCGAGTTCAAAAACTGTGGACGCGACAAGTTGCTGTAGCGGGTGCGACGGGTCCAGATAGCCTTTGACCGGCCAGCCGTTGATGACGCAGGTGGCAGCCATGGCGGCGTGCTTACCGGAGCAATTCTGCGTCACTTGTGTGGCATGGAGGCCGGAACGCAGCCAGTTTTCGCGCTCGCAGGTGCCGTAGGGGAGGTCGGTGCTGTTCTCGAGGTCGCTCGCCGTGAGGCCATGCATGCTGAGGATGCGCTGGGTGCCCCCGCGGTGCTTGGCCCCGCCGGAGTGGCTCGCGGCGGCCAGCGCGAGGAGGTCGGCGGGGAGTTTCAGGCCGGCACGGACCATGGCCACGGCCTGCAGCGGCTTGAGGGAGGAGCGCGGGTAGAACGGAGCCAGGGGGTCGCCAACCGCGGCCAGGATGGTGCCGTCCGGAGCCGTCGCGACGGCCGAACCGTAGTGGACGCTTTCCACGAGGCCGTCGCGGGTAGCGACCACCAGGGGTGCGTGCTGCGGGAGGTTCCCGGCGGTGCCGGAGGCAGCAGTCTGGGAAGCATGAAGTGCAGTGGCAGGCATGGAGTCCTAGGGTTACTGGTGAAGGGATACTTGCTGAAGCGTTAGTGGTTGAGGATGGAATCGAGGGCGGCGCCCACGGCGTGCAGATGTTCGGCCATCGCGTTGCTGGCGGCGTCTGCGGATGCTGCTTCGATGGCCTCGAGGATGCGCTGGTGTTCAGCATCGGAGGCGTGCTGGCGGTCGGCCACCATGTTCAGCGTCTCGGACTGGAATGCCAGGGCGCCCCGGATATCGGCAACCACGCTGGCGAACACCTTGTTGCCGCTGGCCTGGGCGATGGCGGCATGGAAGCTGGAGTCCAGGGCAACCCATGATTCAGGGTCAGTTTCCGTGGCCATGGCGGCGACGATGTGCCGCATCGTCGCCAGTTCTTCGTCTGTCCGCCGCTGGGCGGCCAGACCCGCGGCGGGGACTTCGATGTGGGGGCGCGCTTCGGTGAGGTCCCGGGCGGAGTACTGCCCGAGCGTGAGGTCGTTTGCCACCTTGTTGGCCACCACAAAGGTGCCCTTACCGGTTTTGGTAACCGTCAGGCCCAGCGCGGTGCAGGAACGGAGGGCTTCGCGGATGACCGAGCGGCTGACCCCGTACTGCTGTGACAGGGAAGCCTCGGAACTGAGCTTGCCCCCCACTGCCACGACGCCGGATTCGATGTCGGCACGGATGGCGTTGAACACCGCTTCGGCCGCACTGAGCCGGGCCAAGGGCTGAACTGCCACGCCGGCCGCGGGGGAAGGCTGGCTAAGGGGCTGCTCGCGGACGGGATGCGCAGGCTGTCCTGCTGTCCGGCTGTCTGACAGGTTCACGCTTTAAATATGGCACGGGTCACAGACTGTGTCAATGTCCGCGACATGCCCGGGGGCCTGGTTGATAGGCCGCAATAGCCTTGCCATACTGCCCTTATGGGGAAAATAAGACTGAACACACTGATCGCTGCTGCCATTTTGTGCTTGGTTGCCTCCGGATGCGGATCCCCGGCGGCCCTGCCGGAGCCCGCGGGCGGCGCGGCAAGTGCTTCGAGCGCCGCAACCCCGCCAGCGACACCAACATCCTCCCCGACGCCGGCTCTGACCCGTATGGCGCCACCGATCGGGGTTGTGGGCGCCCATTCAGGAACCTGCTCACCCTACGCGGGCACGGTCCTCAATAGTCCGGAGAATGCCGAACAGTTTCACAACGCCAGTCGAGGTAGTCCCACTGCTGGGCAATTTCGGCCTGCAGTTGCTGCAGCTGGGCTGTGAGGTCCTCGTTGGCCGCGGCGGCTTTCGTGAGGGCCTCGTCTCTGGCCTTGTGCTCTGCCTCCAGCTTCTGGAGCTGCTCCGGTGACTGCTGGTGGACCGGAGCTTTGGGCGCCGGGGCGAGGTGGCCGGCATCGAACGCAAACGACGGCGGCAGCTGGCTGCCGTTCTTCGCCTAGTTCTTGAAGGCGGGTTCGTTCAGGAGGGCGTTGAGGTCGTCCTTGTAGGGAAGGACGAGCGCGGGCTCTACCTTGAACAGCCAATCAACAAGGCGCTCGGCGGTGTACCTGGCGTAGAACATGGACGCTCGGGGATCTACCCGGGTGAACTGTTCGGCGCGGCGGGCATGCTGCGCCAGGTCAGGCCAATCCTCAAGCGCCACCATGAGGTCGAAGATGTGGCGGGGCGTGCGGAACTGCCCGTTGGTCCCGGCCGAAGCCAGCATGGACAACATGTACTCGTACAGGTCACCCTTGGTGTCCTTGCCGTCCATATTGATGCTGTCGACGATGTCCACGACGTGTTTCAGCACGCCCGCGTTCGGGATCTTGAACTGAGCATCCTTCATGTGGTGGCGGTAGGTGGAATCTTCACTCATCGACGCTTCAGAAACAGCAGATATGTGATCTGTTCGATGACTTCCAGCGGGTTGGAGATGCCGCCGCTCCAGAACGTATTTTGGACTTTGTCTACTTGGGACTTGATTTCACCTGTGATCACCACAGTGAGTTTTGTGCCTGGGGGTGACAGTCCTGTCGAGCGGTCCAAGACCTCCGCCGTCCTCCGTTACGTGCGTTCTTTCTTCCAAGCGCGCAGGCGCCACGCCACCAGCGCGGTCAGGGCCACTGCGGCGATGACGACGGCGATGTCCCGGCCGGCTGCTTTGGTCACGGCCTCGTAGGAATTGCCGGCCAGGTAGCCCAGCAGGACAAAGCCGATACCCCACGCGAGACCGCCAGCAGCGTTGAAGAGCAAGAACCGGCCGTACGGCATCCGGGACGTGCCGGCCAAAGCGGGCATCACAGCGCGGAAGAAGGCAACGAACCGTCCCAGGAAGACCGCCCACCCGCCTCTGCGGCGCAGGAAGTCCTGGGCCTTCTTTAGACGTCTCCTATGCCGGGTCATCGCTTTGGACTTCACGAGCCGGGGGCCTAAATGCTTCCCGACCTCGTAGCCTACGGTGTCGCCCAGAACAGCGGCCGCTACCGCGACAATCATCATGACCGGCAGTTGAACTTCGCCACGGCTGGCCACCACCCCGCCCAGCACAGCCGCCGTTTCACCCGGAATAACGAAGCCGACGAACAGCGCGTCTTCGGCGAACACCAGGCAGAAGACGGCGATGTAGGCCACGAGCGGGCTGACGTTCAGGATGCCGTCAATGAAGCCGCTCATGGGGAAATACTAGGCCATCGGGGCAGAACTTTCAGGCGTAGCTTTCGACAGTTGAAGCGACTATCTCGCGAACGCCAGGGCCCTCACGGAATGTCGGGAGGCTTTCCACTGCACCATCTCCGATTAACTCCAACACCGCGTCGGGCGTGAAAGGCCAACGCCACGTGGGTCTGATGGAAGCGGTTCCCGAAGCAACGGCAATGAGGGGGATGACATTCACGCCGTGACCCAGCGCTGCGCGGTAACGATCTGCGGCGTCAGCGATCTTTGTATGCCGGTGACCGTCTTCGCCTTTGGAAGGGGCGGCCAACCCCTTCCTGTTCGGATGCCCGCCTGCTGGCGCTCTTTCCATAGTCGGCAACCGGCGCGATCGTGCCGGTTCGCTGCCCGGCTTCAGAATGCCATGTCGGAGATCCAGGGGTTGACCGAGGAATGATCCGGGCCCGGATCGGGTCTATAAACAGCGGGTCCCAAGAGCGCTTGGGACCCGCTGCAATCCGCAAATGCCCTAGCAGGGACGCCAAGACTTCCCGCCCGGTGCGTAGCAACGCGGACCTGTGTACTTGGTAGCCGGTGGTACATATGGGGCGGGCGCGGGCGGAATGTACGGCTGGGGCGCCGGCGGGACATATGGTGCGGGTGCCGGCAGCCTACGTTGGCGCTCGGCTTCGGCCTGACGGGCCGCTTCCGCTGCTGCGGCATTGGCAGCAGCTGCGTCGTCCGCGGCCTTCTTCTCGGCAGCAGCACGTTCCTCGGCGGCTTTCTTTTCCGCTGCGGCCTGAGCCTCAGCGGCCAGGCGGTCCTCGAGTGCCTTCTTTTCCGCCGATGCCAGGGTGACCTGCAGGGACTTCGTGTCGTCCCGCTTCTTCTCTGCAGCCGCGACCTTGTTATCGAGCGTGGAAAGGTAGGCCACTGTGACGGTGGCCGTCAGGCCAGCCCAGTAGATTGCCCTCTGGGCGTCCTTGCTGGCAGCAAGAACAGCTCTGAGGGCCTTTGCCGCTGCCAGTTCCGTAACAAGGGCTGTGGCCACTGCGCCAGCAGCAGTTGACGTGGTTGCGGGCTCGGCTGCAGCGGCGGTTTCAAGCGCCTTTGTCGTCTGTGCAAGTTGGGCAGGTATCGTGCAGTCCACTTGATCGGAGAACAGACCGCTCTTGGCCGCCCGAGCTTCCGCGTAGGCCGCTTCGACCGGCGGCATGAATTTACTGTTGCCGCCGAACTGTACGGGGATTCCCATGCCTTCCCGGGCTATGTTCGCGTTTACAAGTGAACCATCCGGTGTAAATACCCCAGCGAGAGTCCGGCCGTATTTGTCGTGACGTTCGGCGTCGAACTCAAGCCTGACCCGCGTGCCTTGAGGGAGCAGTCTCTCCAGGTATTCCGCGGCCTGCGGGCCGAGGCACTCCACGGGCTGGTTGGGGTCCTTCGTCTCCGGGGTGTCTATATTGAGCAGTCGGATGGTGTGGTCGCCGTTGTTGATGCTGACCACCAGGGTGTCACCGTCAATGATCCGGATTACCGTGCCGGAATCTGCATTCGCCGCAGAGGCGACGACCATGGACCCTGCCACCAACGCGGCAGAGGCCACGGAAGCAACGAGTAGTTTCTTCATTCAAAGCTCTTTTCTAAACAGGCGATCATGTCGTGAAGATACAGCAACCTTGGTTGAACCTGAAAGTTTCCTCAAACTATGCTGGACGTTTTCGGGCAAGTGAGGATAATCGCTGACGAAAGCAGTACGTTCGTGCCGGTCTGAGGCTTTTCGCTAGGCAGTACTGGGCGTAGGCTTACCGGGAATCCAAATACGGCACGTTCGTACCTATATCGGAGGCGCCAATGGAACCCTTGACCGACTTGCTCGCCGGAGAAGTGCGCTCGCGGCGCGGACAGTTGGGCCTTACCCAGCGCGACCTGGCGGACATGGCCGGGGTCTCGGAACGGTTCGTCCGTTTTGTGGAGCAGGGCAAGCCGAGCGTCCAGCTCGATTCCCTGACCGCGGTCCTGGACACCTTGGGCCTCGAACTCCGGCTCAACACCAGAACGAGCCAGGCTGCCCGCGCACTCGCAGACCCGGCCATTGCCCCGAACGTCGTCGGTGAAGCACAGCCATGAAGCACCGCGTCGCCGACATCTACAAGGCGGGTGTGCTGGCCGCACGCCTCGAACGGCACGACGGCGGCACCCGGTTCGGCTACCTTCCGGCGTATCTTGCAACCGGGGGACCCGCCGTCGCAAGCTCCCTGCCGCTCACCACCGAGCCGGTTTTCTCAGGGGCTGGAGCTGCACCGCCGTATTTCACCGGGCTGCTGCCGGAGGGCCGCAGGCTCAATGCGCTGCGACGTTCCATCAAGACCAGCGCCGACGACGACCTGGCCCTGCTCATCGCTGCCGGCGGGAATCCGGTGGGCGACGTCCAGATCGTCGGGCACGGCGAACCGCTGGACCCGGACGAACACTCAGTCGAGCTCAACACCAAGCTGCCCATGGATTTCGACCAGCTGCTGGGCGATCCGGACCTGATTGACCCGGTGGCGCTGGCGGGTGTGCAGGACAAGCTGTCCGCCGGGATGATTTCGCTGCCCGTGGCCAGCGCCGGCAAGCGGTTCATCCTCAAACTCAACGCTCCGGAGTTTCCGCACGTGGTGGAGAACGAGTTTGTCATGTTCCGGTACGCGGCCAAGCTGCGGATCCCCGTGAGCCACGTCCAGCTGATCAGGGATGTCGCGGGCAGGCCGGGCCTGCTGGTGGAGCGTTTCGACCGTATCCCGGTTCCTGGCGGTAAGCATGACCAGGTCCAGCGGCTGGCGGTGGAGGACGGCGCCCAGGTACTCAAGCTCTACCCCGCGGACAAGTACAACGTGGGGTACGGGACGGTGTGCCACGCGCTGGCCGACCATTGCGCCGCTCCCCTGCCCGCCCTCCGCAACCTCGCACTCCAGGGGGCTTTCGCGTGGCTGAGCGGCAACGGGGACCTGCACGCCAAGAACGTGTCCATGGTCCAGCAGCCGCACGGGGAATGGACCATCGCGCCGGTCTACGACATCCCCTCCACTGTTGTCTACGGCGACAAGACCCTGGCGCTAACCCTGAGCGGGAAGCGGAACGGGATTTCGCGGCGGCACTTCCTGGGCTGGGCCACGGACCTGGGACTCCCCGACCGGACGGCCAGCCAAGTGGTGGAGCTCGCCTTCAAGGCGTCCGGTCCCCTGATCGCTGACCTGGAGTCCGGTACGGCTTTCGCCGGCGTGCCACGTGCCGGAAGGAACGACGACGGCGGCTCGCCCTTCCCGGACATGGTCACCAGGGCGTGGGTGAAGGAGCTCAAGCACCGCAGGCGGTTGCTGGAAGGCTAAGGCACTCAGGTGAGTGCCGCCGTCGTAGGTTCCCGAGATGGCACTTCGCAGGGGAGGGGGAGAGGCAGCTAGAGGTGCTGGATGCCCGCCCGCTGCATGGCGTCCTTGTAGACTTCCACGCTCTTGGCCAGGAGGTCCTCCTGCTTGGCTTCAGAAACAGCAAAGACCCGCCCGCCGAGCGCGCTGGCCTTATAGATCTTGATGCCGCTGTTCTTCAGCGAGGAATGGTAAGTCTTCTCGAAGAGGGTGAGGAACGTGGACGCATCCGTGCCGTGGGCGATGACAGCCGAGACCCGGCGGTTGATTTTCAAGAACTGACGGAAGGGCCGAAGGCCATCGGTCTTTTCCTGGACGTTCAGGGCCGACGGCAACTCCGGATCGCGGATCCACGGGTAGGCGTTCCACGGCATGACGTAGCGGGGGTCGAGCTCTGCGAGTTCGTAGATCTGGGTGGCGCGGCGCGCGGCTTCGTCATCGTTGAAATGGGAGACGAACCCCGATTCGGTGCCCTTGCCGGGGCTGACATGGAGGCTGACGATCCGGCATTCGTCTTCGTCATGCACGGGGTCGATGTACGGGACGGTGGACCCTGGCTTCTTTTCCATCAGTTCGTCGCAAAGCTGCGTTACCGCCGCAATGTTTGGTTCCTGTAGCAGGGCCTTTTTTTCGTCCCAGTCAATCGTCACGATCTCTCCCTCAGCAGCAAGGCGTCCAGAATCAGGCGTCTTATGCCACTCTACGCTTTTGGGCGCGCGGGTGGGCAGGGCGTCCCGTGCACGGCTCCGCAACAATATGTGGATTCCTGACCGGTACACCGCCCGCCGGCTGCAACCGACGGTGACTTGTCACTGGAACACGTCTTGATATCCCACGACATCCAGGACTGGTACGGCAGCCGTAATACCTGGACCCGATTCAAACTTGTTCAGGCACGCGCCCCCTGGGCCAGGCCCAGGGGGCCGACTCGAGTCCTTTCAGCCGGGCGCCAGATCACAGGTGCTCGTCTAAAATCGGCCCGTTTGAACCACTTGGTACGGCGCCGGAGTCTCCGACGATGGTTGGGCCGCTCTCCTGCGGCGGTCAGTGGTGTGTTGGCCTTGGGCCAACGGGCCAGGGGAGTTCCGGGCAAGGGCGGCGCGGTTGACCGGTCAGCGTGGCCGGTTGGTGTGGTCACTTCAACGGTGTGGCGCGGGCCGGGTATTGGCCGGGCGGCCCAGCCCGGTGATTCCTTGGTGTGGTTGCAGGCTTCGCAAAGCCCCTGACCGTTGAGCGTGTTGGTGGGTCCGTCGCTGTGCCAGGGGATGATGTGGTCGTGATGCCGGATCGGAGCATCGGAGTACGGTGTGCGGCACGTATCGTCGCGGGTGTGGAGGAAATGGCGTAGCCGTTCCGGGAAAAGCCGCGCCTTTGAATCCATTGAAACCAACTCACCGCTGCCGGGAGCGGTGTATAGCCGGCGAAGCCAGATTCTGAAGTCGGGTTCATCCGCATCCATATCCCCGCCGGGCCCGCCGACCAGAGTTCCGGCTGCACCGCCGGCTGGCCCGCTTCGCTACCGATCCCGGGTCCCGCCGGTACGCTGGGGCGCGGACGGCGCCAATAATTGCCCGGTCACCGGCGCCCTGTTGGTCCGCTGGAACGCTAGCCGCTGCCTGCGCACGTCTCCCGACGGCGTCGAACGCCACCGAAAACCGCGCCTGCGCGGCAGCAGCGGCCGACTTCACATCCTCAAGTTCCCGCAGCCGGTTGATAACGCTTGGACCGTCACTGCCGGCACGGACGGAGTTGAGAATATTCAGGGCATCCGCAAGGCCGGATGCGCGGTTTCCCGCCGCCTGCTCCATTGCCGGACCCTGACTGGCTTCCATAAGCAGAGTCTTCCAGAGCGGTCCGACAATGATAGGCACCGTTGAACGCTATGTGGATAAGCGGCCCCTACCGGGGCGCTTCGGCGGGTAACGTCATCAGGATGAACAAGAAAACGCTCAAGTCTGACGGCTTTGCTGGCTTCAAGGCGTTCGACAGCCTTGAGATCATAAGGGTTCCGCAGGGCACGGGCGTCTTCGCTGTGCTCCGGACAAATGAGTTCGAGCCGCACTTCCTGAAGAGGAGCGCCGCAGGCGTTTTCAAGAAGAAGATCCCCACCCTGCCGGCGGAAGCCATTTGGGCGGAATGGGTGGACGGCGCAGATATTCTCTACCTCGGGAAGGCAGGGACCGGGAGCAAGGGCAATCGTGGCCTCCGCATTCAGATCAAGGAGTTTTTGGACTTCGGGAGGGGCCGGCCGCCAGGACATTGGGACAGCCGGCTCATCTGGCAGCTGACACACACCGACGAACTGATCATTGCGTGGAAAGAGCTGCCTGCCGAGGAAGTGAGCCGGGCTGAGGCGGCGTATCACGCCGCCTTCGTCGCGGACCACGGAAAGCTGCCGTTCGCGAACCTCGTGCAGGCCAAGGTCAAGAACCAGGCTGAAACTACGCGCCCTTAAGACGTTCCATCTCGCGCCGGTCCTTCTTGGTGGGCCGCCCTGCACCACGGTCCCGCTGCGGAAGTCCCAGAGCCGGCGCCACCGGCCGGGGCGGAGTGTGGTCGGTGAAACAGTGCGACGCCGCCTCGGCGCCCACGCGTTTGGCGATCAGGCGGCGGACTTCAAGGATGCGTTCATAGCCGGACATCCGAATCGTCACGGTCTCGCCCGTTACGAGCGTGGCGGAGGCCTTGGCTGGGCTGCCGTTGAGCCGCACGTGTCCGGCCCGGCACGCGGAAGTGGCAGCGGAGCGGGTTTTGTAGGCGCGGATCGCCCACAGCCACGCATCAAGGCGGACGCTGGCGGGGGAGGACGGAAGGCTGGTCATGGCTGGCACCGAGTATACGGCGTCGCCGGCCCGGGGCACCGGGGTCATGGTGCAGCCAGCGGGAGCGTGAGCTTCATGGTGGTTCCACCCGGACCCGTGCTGGCGACCCCAACAGTCCCGCCAGCACCGGTCGCGATGTCCCGGACCAGGGCCAGCCCGATGCCGAAACTGCTTTGGCCCCGCGAGGAATCCGGACCGGGTGCCCGCACGAACCGATCAAAGATCCTGTCCTGTTCGACGCCGGTGATGCCGGATCCGGTATCGGTCACCGTTATGACAGCGCTGCGGTGGCTCGAAGTGGTAGCTATAGTTACCCTTCCTCCGCGCGGCGTATGGGCGAGGGCGTTGTCCGCCAGGGCAAGGACGGCGCGGCGGAGACTGTTCTGATCGATCCGGCAAAGCGACTGGCCGTCCTTCGTGCCCACAACGTGGATGTCCAGGTCCTGGGCGATCTGCCGGATGCTGTCGGCGACGGCGGCAGCCGCCTCAGCGACGTCCGTCGGCTCGGGCGGCGCTTCCGGGGCTCCGCCTGTGGCCGCCAGAAGCAGTTCATTGACGATGGCCGTCAGCGTTCCCGTGTCCTCCCTGATGCGGGCCAGCGCGTTCCCCTGCTCCGAGCCGGCCGGGGCATTGCGTTGGGCGAGCTGGATGCGCGCGTCCAGGATGGTCAGGGGTGTGCGAAGTTCGTGGCTGGCATCCTGGACGAACCTGCGCTGCAGTGCCATTGCCTCGCCCAAAGGACGGATGGCGCTGCGGGCACTGAGCCAGCCGATCAGGCCGGCGAGCACAATCCCTGCGGCTCCTGCGATGACCAAGGCCTTGAGCAGATCTTTGTAGTCAAGGTAGGCGTAGTCTGCCACGGCACCGGGAGTGCCGGGCACTTCGGGGTGCGACAACTGGTTCGCCAGGTAGACGGCCGCTCCGGCCAGCAGGAGGATGACCATCACAGCGCAGGCAGCGCTGATGCGCAGGGCGATCCTTAACGATGCCTTTCGCAGGGTGGTCTGGTCCCGGTCGGCCGGCCCGGCTGTTTTACTCATGCCCGTCCCCGATCTGGTAGCCGATGCCGTGGACCGTCCGGACCACACTTTTTGATATTTTGCGGCGAAGGTGGTGGACGTACGTGTCCACCACGCTTGGTTGGTCGGTGGGCGGGAAAACGGCGCGGATGAGTTCGTCCCGGCTGAATACCCGGTCCGGTTGCGTGGCGAGTGCGGCCAGCAGCTCGCATTCCTTGGCGGTCAGCGTCACCAGCGGACCGTAGACGGAGCGGACGGAACGGGCGACGGCGTTCAGCTCCCAGTCGCCGATGCTCACCGTCGGTTGTTGCAGAGTGTAGCTGCGGGTCAGCGCGCGCAGGCGCGCACCCAGCTCCCCGGCGTCGAACGGTTTGGTCATATAGTCATTGGCGCCGGCGTCGAGTCCGCGGACCTTCTCATCCGTTGCGCCCAGCGCTGTCAGGATCAGCACCGGCGTCGAAATCCCTTTAGCCCGTAGTGCGCTGATCAGGGCAATCCCGTCCATGCCGGGCAGCCCGCGGTCGATCACCAGGACGTCCCAGGGCTCCCCAAGTGCGGCGCTGAGCCCCAGCCTTCCGTCCGCTGCCAGCCGGATGCAGTAATCCCCCTCCAGCAGCTCCACAATGAGCGGGCCCAGGACGGGATCATCCTCGACCAGGAGAAGGGACGGCCGGGCATCTGTTGTCATGGGTCTATTCTTCCCCGGCCAACTCTTCCACGAGCCGATCTTCGGATTCTGCGGCCGGTTCCTTGCTGACGTTGCCCTTGTTCCTGCGGCGTTTCAGGTACTCGATGCCCCACGGGATGACGGACACCAGGACCATGGCCACGGCGATGAGGTCGATGTTGTTGGCGATGATTTCGAAGTGCCCCAGCCAGGACCCCAGCAGGATCACGGACGCCGACCAGGCCACCGCACCCACGATGTTCCAGAGAGTAAATCTCCGGTACGTGTAGTGGGCGATCCCGGCTGCCAGCGGGGCATAGGTACGCACGATCGGCACAAAGCGCGCCATCACCACCGCGCCACCGCCATGCCGGTGGAAGAACTCCTCGGTCTGGGTCAGGTGCGAGGTCTTCAGGATCCGGGCATCATCCTTGAACCAGCGGCGGCCGAACTTCCGGCCCAGAAAGTAACCGACCTGGTCGCCGGCCACCGCCGCCACTGAGACGACGCCGATCAGGAGCGGGAGGGTGAGGTTCAATTGCTGATGAAGCAGGCCCGCCGTGAAGAGGAGCGAGTCCCCGGGCAGGAAAGGGAAAAGGACGCCGGATTCGATGAAGACCATCCCGGCGATAACCGCCAGGGCGGCCGGTCCCAGGCCCTGAAGGAGCCCGGCCGGGTCGAGGGGCGAGGACATGGCAGCGGAGGCCGCCGCCGTGGCCAGTGCATGAAATGTCTGCATGATGCCTTTCGTAAGGGCGGGAACGCCTAGAGCAAGAATGGCCTGGTTGCCGCGTTGACCGGCAGACGGTTCCACACCAGGGGCGCCAACCAGTTCCAGCACCCGGTCAGGAGGATCACGGCTGCGCTGCCAGCCAGAAGCGACCCGACGACGTCGGACAGGTAGTGCACACCGATGTACAGCCGTGACCACGCCACGACCACGGCCACCACCACGCCTGCGACTGCGGCGAATTTCGACCACCGCGTCCCGCGGGCCAGGAAGTACACAGCGAAGGCAAGGGTCACAGCGAAACTGACGTGACCGCTGGGAAAACTGTCGCTCCCGGTTTCCGGTGCCAGCGGGTCGAAAAGCAACGCGGGATTCGGACGCTGCCTGGCCACAAGGATCTTGAAGAATTCGCTCGCCACCCAGCCGGACGCCGCCACCAGGCCGAACGCCACAGCATTGACGGGCGCCCGGCGCACCAACAGCAAAAACAAGGCGACGACGGCGATCAGCAGGACCCCCACCATGGGGCCGAACAACAGGTTCAAGGCCATGGCGACTCCGGTCAGCAGGGCAATGTGATGCAGGCTCAGGTTCTGATCCACGCCCAGTTCGTCCATGCTGATGCCGGGAACATGTGCAACAGTGATGCCAAGAATGACGACGGCGGCGGCCAGGAGGATCCCCCACAGGACCCAGAGCCGGGCTTGGGGCAGCGCGAGGAGCCGCGTCCTGCCGCCACTTGGGGCGGCGCATGCGCGGCCTGGCGGGAAACTTGGGCTGTGGTCGGTGTCAGGCATCAAATACTCCGGCTCGCTCTCTGCGGCCCGTTGGCCGCGTCCAGACCAGTCTGCCCCGATGCCGTTAAGGAATCCTTAAGAATGGCGTCCCTGATGGATCGCCCGGCGTTTTCCAAGGAAGTTCCCTTATCCTTGGGCCTGTGCCCCCACTCGAAGTTGTTGTTGGCGCCTGGCGAATCGACTGGGCCGCACTCGTCCTCATTGTTGCCTCAGGCGTGTTGTACGGACTCGGCGTGCGGACGGTAGCCGCCAATGGCCGCCGCTGGCCGTGGTGGCGGACCGCGGCCTTTTATCTGCTGGGTCTGGGATCACTGACGGTCCTGACCTGCGGCTTCCCCGGCGTCTACAGCGCTGAGCTGCGGTGGGCGTTCACCCTGAAGATCTCATTGATGCTCTTTGTGGTGCCGTTGCTGATCGGCCTGGGGAAACCGATCACGCTGGCTCGTGCAGCGCTGCCACCCGCAGGAATCACGCGGCTGAACGCCACACTGTCCCACCGCCTGGTGCGTTTTTTCAGCAACTCGCTGGCTGCCCCGCTGTTGGGATTGGCCCTCTTTTCAACGTTCCTCACGCCGTTCTTCTACACACTGCGAACGGATCCGGTGGCCGAGGCGCTACTCACGGTCGGGGTTCCGCTGCTGGGTCTGATGATGGCGTTGCCCATCATCGAAGACGCCGATTTTCAGCGTTCCAGCGCCTTCATCACCCTGGAATTCGTTTTCGTCTTCATTGAGCTGCTGATCGACGCCGTCCCCGGGATCCTTCTGCGGCTCAACGGGCAGGTGCTGGACCGGGTGACGGCTGTGGCGGGGGGCGCGCCCGCCTGGTTCCCGGGCGCCCTCCGGGACCAGCAGCTGGCCGGCGATCTCCTGTGGTTCATCTGCGAGATCGTGGACCTGCCGCTGATCATCCTGATGTTCATGCGTTTCTCAAGGAGCGACAAACGCGAGGCCCGCAGCTTTGACGACCTCACGGACCGGGAACTTGAAGACCTCAACGCGGAGCACCTGAGGCGCGGCCGCTAAGAGACCCCCGAGTTTTTGTCCAGATAATGGGGCTTTTGACGGGCAGCCGCTGGTGTCTGTTGCCCGTCAGGCGAGCTCGTGGCGGCCGGGATCCGCCACCCACCGCAGCGTCCATTTGGACCAGGCGAACCGCCCGGCTGGTTTTCCAGGTGGGCGGGTCGATCCTCTCGTCACAGGTTTACGCACGGTCACCATTCGGATCAACGGAAAGGTGTACTTCATGCCGGAGGCCCTGATCCGCTCCGCGGTGGCGAAATGGTCGCGGCCCAAGTGAACACCGAGTCCGGCGCCGCGCCATAGAACGACGTGTACACCACGTGCTGCACCCCGGCGGCAGCCGCGGCAGCACTAAAGCTGTAGTGCTGCTCCAGCCTGTCCTCAGCTTCCGCCGCCCTGGCCGGCCACAACTGCGGCGGCGTAACTGAACACCAGGGGGACCGCTCCGTCGAGCTCCGGCGCGCGGTCGGCGTCGCGCACCAGCAGGCGCTGGGCGGTGCCGGCCGCGGCGAGCTGCCGGGCCACCATCCCGCCCAGGCCTCCGGTGGACCCGGTCACGGCCAGGGCTGGCAAGGAAACCAAAGCGGCTCCTACGCTTCGCGCGTAGCGGGCGACTTGGTCTTGGCCGGATCGCGCTCAGCCAGCGAGCCGATCGCGTCGTCGATCTTCTTCAGCACATCGGGCTCGAGGGTCACACCGGCGGCAGCCGCACTGTCGGCGATCTGCTCCGGACGGGAGGCGCCCACGATCGCCGAAGCCACGTTCGGGTTCTGCAGCACCCAGGCGACGGCGAGCTGCGGCATGGACAGCCCGGCCTCCGCCGCGATGGGCTTGAGGTTCTGGACGCTGGCCAGGACGTCGTCGCGCATCCAGCGCTCGATCATCCTGGCTCCGCCCTTGTCATCGGTGGCGCGGCTGCCTTCCGGTGCAGGCTGGCCAGGCAAGTATTTTCCGCTCAGGACGCCCTGCCCCATCGGGGACCAGACAATTTGGGACACGCCCAGCTCCTCGGAAGCCGGCACCACCTCGGCTTCGATGACCCGCCACAGCATGTTGTACTGCGGCTGGTTGGAGATCAGCTGGAAGCCAAGCTCCTTGGACAGGGCGTGTCCGGCGCGGAGTTGCTCGGCGGTCCATTCGCTGACTCCGATGTACAGTGCCTTGCCCTGCCGGACGATGTCCGCGAAGGCCTGCATGGTCTCTTCCAACGGCGTCTCGAAATCGTACCGGTGGGCTTGGTAGAGGTCCACATAGTCCGTCTGGAGGCGGCGGAGCGAACTGTTGATGGACTCCATGATGTGTTTGCGGGACAGGCCCAGATCGTTCTTGCCTTTGGGGCCGGTGGGGCCGAAAACCTTGGTGAAAATCTCCAGGGACTCGCGGCGCTCCCCCTTCAGCGCCGCACCGAGGACTGTTTCCGCTGCGGTGTTGGCGTAAACGTCCGCGGTGTCGAAGGTGCTGATGCCGGCGTCGAGCGCTGCCCTGACGCACTCGGTGGCGACGTCGTTCTCCACCTGTGAGCCGTGCGTCAGCCAGTTGCCGAACGTGATTTCCGAGACTTTGAAGCCGCTGTTTCCGAGGTATCTGAATTCCATGGGTCCCACGCTAGCGGAGATGGTTGCCCGGGGTAAGGGCTTCCCGTGGCGGTTGACGGCGCACCGGTAGCAGGCGCTTAGCTGCGGTCTGCCGGCAATTTAGCCTTGAAGACGTTCGCATGATCGGACAGCGACACGAGCGAGCCCGTATCCAGCAGGGACAGCGTTGCTGGGGCAGGAGGCTTGGTGAACGAACGGGGGGCTTCGCCGGTTGCGTTGTTGCCACCGGCTGTGTCGCATCCCGGGTTGTCCTGGTGCAGCGCCGACTCCGCAAGAGGGGCCACAGCCTTCAGTTTTGCTGCCGGCGTGGAAGGGTCAGGAAGATCACGAACGGCGACTTTGACCTCGGGAGCAGCGGCCCGTGCACGCGCCATGGCGCGGGCGTCCGCTTCGGCCACTGCTGAGGCCCAGTCCTCGGCGAGCGCCGGCGGTTCCTTACGGACGGCCGGCCCGGTCAGCCGGACCAGCGGGAGGATTTCGTTTTTGGGGAGCCGACGAAACAGGGCCATCACCGTTAGAGCCACCAACCGCCCGACGCCGGCGAGCACCAGCGTAAGGACCACCAGCAGGATCAGGCCCAGGAACATCAGGAACGCCACGCCGAGCGTCCCGAAAAACGTCAGGTGCAGAGCGATCGTCGTTGAATCTCCCACGTCGTCTCTCCAATCTGCCCGCGGCTGGGTCCGTGCCGCCACCCATCACCAAGGGCCACAGCCCATCCCACTACCTTACGGACTATTTTTCGGCGAAGCCGCCGCCTGCGGGGTGCACCCGAGGTTGTTTCTAAGCTGTTACCGGATATGACACGCACCCTGCCGCCTATAGTCGAAAGGGATCATCAGGCCACCGCAACGCAGGCCCGAGGACCGTTAAAGGCAACCTTCAAAGGAGCACCATTGCCCGAGAACCCAGGCACCGGCGGCAACTGCATTTGCCTCTCCGGCGAGGCGTACAGCGAGTGTTGCGGGCGGTTCCACAGCGGCGGCGCGGAAGCCAGCACAGCGGAACAGCTGATGCGCTCCCGCTACAGCGCGTTTGTGCTGTTGGACGCGCGATACCTGCGGAAAACCTGGCATCCCGACACCCTGCCGCCGGGCCTGGAACTGGATCCTGCCATGGAGTGGCGCCGCCTCGACATCCTCGCCACGCACCGCGGCGGGCCCTTGGACACAGAAGGGACCGTGGAATTCAAAGCGCATTTCAGGCACGACGGCGAACGCGGCGTCCACCACGAAACCAGCCGATTTGTGCGCGAAAACCGGCGCTGGTATTACGTGGACGCTTTGCTTTAGCTCTCGCTATATGTTCCGTCCGGGGTGAAGCCGGCACGGTCCACCTTGCGGTGGAAATGCATGCCCGCGAGGCCGCCGAGCACTGCGCCCACGAGCGCCACCAGGGCCACGACGACGGCGGCGATGATGCTGGTGACCGTCAGCTCACCTTCGTTGATGGGGATCCGCGGGAAGCTGTTGAGGCTGGCCAGGACATTGAACTGCTGCCCGGCAATGAGGCCCAGCAGCGCCACCACAACCGCGGCGATCAAGGCCCAAGCCCACACCATCATGCCCTGCCTGGCGCCATTGAACCGGGCCATCCGGCCAGCCACATAGCCGCCGGAATAGTAGGAGACGAACAGGATCACCAGCAGGACGATGATGCCCACCCAGCCCACGGCGCCGTTGGTGGCCATCTGGTTGACGGCCTCGTTGACGTCCGTGTTGTTTGCCAGCCCGACAGCGGTACCGGCCGCGGCCACGAGGGCGGTCAGCAGGACGGCCATGCCAGTGGCGGCCAGCCAGCCGAAGAAGGCGGAGCCCACCTTGACACCGCCGAACTGTTCCTTCTCCCGGGCTACGGCGGTCTGCCGGTCCGTCAGTTGGGGATCCGTCAGGCGCGGATCCACCACCGGAGCATCCACTGCCGGTTCCGCAGCGTACGGCTGCGCCGGGTAATCCCCCTCAACGTAATCCTGTTCGGCGTACGCCGGTTCGACGTACGCCGGTTCGACGTACGCCGTCTGATTATCGGCGCGGGTTGGCTCAACGTAAGGCGTCTGATCGGCAGCCCGCGTTGGCTCCCCGCCCGCGAAGGATGCGTCACGAGCAGTTTCACTCCGCAGATTTTCATTCCGGGCGCGCCTCGGAAGTCCGTCCCCTGGTTCCATTTGGTTGCTCATGAGTCAACTCAACCACTGGTGGCCAGTGATAACAAGGATGCTTACTATCTGCTAGCGGTAGTCCCGGTGCAGGTTTGCCTTTGTGGAGGCGCCCGGCGTTGCGTCCGCGATCCACGGCCCCGTGCCCTCCGACTGATCCAGCACGCCGGCCTCCAGCCAGGTGTAGTCGCCGGCCAGTACCTTCCGCGACAGTTTCTGGTCGCCGCCGTCAGTGTTGCGCCAGAGCTGATCGAAGTACTCTTCCACCCGGACCCGGGCCTGCGCGCAGAATGCCTCAGCCAACTCGTAGGCGCTCGCGGCATGTTCCGGCGCGGTGTGCAGGATCATTTCAGCGCGTGAACAGCAGGCAGCCATGGCGAACAGCTCCGCGCCGATATCCACCACCCGGCCCAGGAACGCCTGCTTATAGGCCAGGTTGGCCTGCCACCGGCCCATGCCGTAGAAGGTCTGGCGGGCCAGTCGGCGTGAGGACCGCTCCACAAACCGCAGCTGCTTGGCCAGCCGCCCGAACTCGCTGTAGGAGCGCGGGTCCATGCCGGCGCCGGTCACCAGCTTGGGCAGCCACTTCGCGTAAAAACCAGAAGCGCCGACGGCGGCCTTCGCCTTGTCCTGCAGGCTCGCCGTGACGGAGGCGAGGTCGCCCGCGGCGGCGAGGTGGGCATCCACCGCTTCCCGGGCGATGAGCAGTTTCATGATCTCCGAGGATCCTTCGAAGATCCGGTTAATCCGGAGGTCGCGGAGCTGCTGCTCCGCAGGGACGGCCCGCTCGCCCCGGGCTTCCAAGGACTCGGCGGTCTCGAATCCGCGGCCGCCGCGGATCTGCACCAGTTCGTCGGCGATGCGGTAGCTGATCTCCGTGGACCACAGCTTGGCCAGGGCGGCCTCGATCCGGACGTCCTTCTGCCCGGCGTCCGCCATTTCGGCGGACAGCTCAAAGACGGCGTCCAGTGCGAATGCCGAAGCGGCGATGAAGGCGATCTTCTTGCTCACGGCCTCGTGCTTGCCCACCGGCTGGCCCCACTGGACGCGGGCGCCTGACCACTCGCGGGCGATCTTCAGGCTCCAGCGGCCGGACGCAACGCAGAGCGCCGGAATGGAGAGCCGGCCGGTGTTCAGCGTGGTCAGCGCAATCTTCAGGCCCTGGCCTTCGCGGCCCAGCCTGTTCGCTGCCGGCACGCGCACCTGATGGAACCGCGTCACACCGTTTTCGATGCCGCGCAGCCCCATAAACGCGTTGCGGTTCTCCACGGTAATGCCGGGGGAGTCCATTTCCACCACAAACGCGCTGATGCCGCCCTTGTGTGCTGTACCGTCCGCATCTGTGTGCGCCGGGACCACAGCCATCACCACCACCAGCTCGGCGATCACCCCGTTGGTGGTCCAAAGTTTCACGCCGTCCAGAACGTAGGCCTCGCCGTCGTCCGTGGGAACTGCGGTGCTGCCCATCCGGGCAGGATCGCTGCCAACGTCAGGTTCCGTGAGGAGGTAGGCGGTGATGGCTCCGGCGGCGCACCGCGGCAGGTATTCACGCTTCTGTTCCGGGGTGCCGAATACCTTGACCGGCTCGGGGGCGCCGATGGACTGGTGCGCGGAAAGCAGTGCTCCAATGCTGGGGTGGACGCTGCCCAGGAGCGCCAGGGCCCGGCCGTAGTAGACCAGGGACAGGCCCAGGCCGCCGTATTCCTGGGGAATCTTCATGCCGAACGCGCCAAGGTCTGCCAGGCCCCGGAGGTATTCGTCCGGAATCCTGGCATCACGTTCGATCACCCGGCCGGACATGGTGCGCGCATATTCGGTCAGCCGCTCCATAAAGGCCTCGCCGCGCTCCACGTCCTCGGCCTTTGCCTTGGGCCAGGGGTGGATCAGGCTCACGTCGAAGTTTCCCAGATACAGTCCCTTGGCAAAGCTTGGCCGGTCCCAGCCGGTTTCGCGGGAGGCCTCGGCAAGCGCGCGGGCGTCCTCGGCAGTGACGTCGGGCCCGAGATTGTCCGCGGCGATGGGAACCTCTGCGGCCGGGGCATCCGTGGGTGGAACCTCGGTGCCAACTGCTGTGGTGGCGGGACTGTCAGTGGCGGAGCTCATGGGGTATCTCCTTCGCCCAGGTGGCCGGTTGAAGCCAGGATCCGCCGGGTTGGAGAACCCTTCAGCTGTCTCCCAACATTACCCGCGGGTAGCTTCCAGTGCTAGGGGATGCCTGCCCTTGAAAGTCCCCCGGGGATCCCGTGGCGGCGTGATGCACCAGACGGTCCCAGCCCTGGTTGATGCCGTGGACCACCGCGATCAGCGACGTCGACACGAGGAACCAGGCGAGCTTGCCGACACCGACCAGGACCAAGGCAATAAACCCCGCGGTCAGGACGAACGCCACCAGTACCAAGGCAAACCCCAAGGTTCCGACGAACACCATGGTGGCCGTTTCCACTGAACTCAAGTCGAACTGCATTCTTCCCCCTGCGCCATTGCCTCGTTGAATCAATAGGACTGAGCGTAGGGGGTGCCGGGCGTCCCCAACCAGACGCGCCCTGCCTGGCAGGCGGGTTGATACGGGATCGCAATGCTACCCGGAGGTAGGTCACAGGGCGGTCGCGGAACGATCACTGTTAGGGGTGCAAGGGCTCTGCGTTAACCTTGTAGTTGGCAGTTTCCTGCCCAACCATCCCCCCAGCAGATTAAGGAGAGTGCGTGCCCCGCTCCGCCAGGTCATCCGCTGACGCGATCAGCGCCCGGCTCCGGGACCTCGAACTCCTGACCAAAGGACCTGCCTGGGCGCTTACGCGCTCCGCGCCGTGGGTCATCGCGGTGCTGCAGGCGTCGTTTACCCGCACCCGCCCGCAGGCTCCGCTTGAGGAGTTCCACGCCGACGTCGACTCCTTCCTTGAGCAGCTCCGGAGCCAGGAGCCCGGGCAAGGCGGCGCCGCCATCGGCACGTCTTCCGGCCGGAACTATGCGGACGAATGGACGCGCAAGCAGTTCCTGACCCGGCGCAACCAGTCCGGGCAGATCGTTTACGAAGTCACCGAACCCGCCGCGCGCGTGCTCGCGTTTTTGGACAGCCTCTCCAGCGAGCGGTCCACCCTGAACGGATCCCGGCTGGGAACTTTGCTCGGCGACGTGGAGAAGCTCGCCAACGAGACCAACCCGGACCAGAGCGCCCGGCTGGAATCCCTCGGGGAAGAGATCGAGGAGCGGCAACAGCTGATGCAGGACATCAGCTCCGGCGACTTCGACGGCCTCTTGGACGACGACGAAGCCGTGGAAGCCGCCGGCAACATCCTGGACCTCGCCGCGAGCCTGCCCGCCGACTACAAAAAAATGCGCGACCGCATTGAGGAACTGGTGGGCGCGCTGCGCAACCAGATCATCGAGGAGTCGCTGAGTAAAGGCGCCACCATGGCCCAGGTGCTGAAGGCGGACAAGCGGCTCCGGCAGAGTCCTGAAGGCAGGACCTTCCGTTCCTTCACCGCGTTCCTGGAGGACCCGCAGCAGCAGCTGCGGTTCCGTTCGGCGATCGGCGAGGTCCTCAGCAGACAGTTCGCCGATGACCTCTCGGCTGAGGACCGCGAGACCCTGAAAAACCTGGTGGCCGAGCTGCGCCACCAGCACGGCCAGATCCAGCGCATCTACGGCAAGCTCAGTGAGAGCCTGAACACCTACGTCCAGAGCGACGACTTCCGCCAGTCCGTCCGCCTCCGGAAGGTCCTGCGCGAGGCCGAGCAGGCCATCAGGTCCCTGCCCTACGAACGTGAGCGGCCCGGCCTGGTCCGCGGGCCGGTGCTGTTCAACGCCGGCTTCGAATCCCTCGCCATGGTCAAGCTCTACGACCCGGACGAGTTCGCCGTCCCGCCGAAGCTCGCGGATCCCATCGCTTTCAGCGACTCCGACCGCGTGCGCTCGCCGAGGACCGGGAAAGCCCGGCCGGTCGCGATCCGTGCCGCCGTCGCAGGCGCTTGCACCCTGGCTGAAGCCTGGGCGCAGCTGCCGGCCGAGGAACAGCACATCAACTCCATCCGCGCCCTTCTTTCCCACGCCCTCCAGGAAGGCGCGGCCTTCGACCGCGACGCCTGGGGCGGCCTGGACTTCGAACAGATCGACCGCACCACCCGCACGGCGTACCTGCCCGTGGTCACCCTCAAAAAGGATTCATGATGACTGAAGAAATGACGACGGCGACCGCTCCGGTGGTTGAACGCAGCGGAGGAGCTACGCCCCGGGACGCCTTCGTGGACGGCGCGGCATTGTTCCCGGGCGACACCGGCGTGCTCTCAATGAAAGTGCGCCAGGCCCTGGTGAAGCTGCTGAAGGGCCCGTATGTTGATGGCGGCCGCGACGAAAAACTGTGGACCACGCTTCTGGATAACCAGCTGATCCTGCGCAGCCGGCTGTCCGAGGTTTTCCTGACGCTGCAGCTGGACCACGAGCGCAAGATCGCCGTGCTGCGACCGGTGGACCCGGAGGCCATCGGCGGCAGCACCCGTTCCAGCATCCTGCGCCAGCAGCGTGCGCTGAGCCGGGTCGAGACCATCGTCCTTCTCCGCCTGCGCCTGCTGCTGGACCGCCACGTCACGGCCCAGACCGATCCCACCATCACCCGCGAGGAAATCGCGGACCTCGTGGCCCACTACCAGCCAGCAGGCCAGCAGGACGCCCTCCGCGATTCGGATGTAGTCAACCGCGCCATTACCAAACTCCTGGCCCGCCAACTGCTCCTCACCACCGGCCTGGAGGACGTCTACACCATCTCCAACGCCCTCCCGCTGGCCCTCCCCTTCGAAAACATCGGCGACATCCCAGCCCAAATCGTAGCCCTGGTAGCAGCCACAACAGACCCCGCCGGCACAGAGCCACTGATAGACCTCGATCCGGACCCGGAGGTTGAGCCTGTCGAAACCGAGGATGACGAGGACAGCGACGCGGAAGGCGACCACACCGACGCAGGAGGGGAAACCAAGTGAGCATCGCAACCATGCTGCCGATTGGTGAACTGACAAACCCGGGCCAGATGCGCCTCGCGTTGGTGCAGGTGGTCAACTGGGGAACGTTCCATGGCGCGCACACGATGCGCGTGGACCGCAGCGGCACGCTGCTGACAGGCAACTCGGGTGTGGGCAAGTCCACGCTGTTTGACGCCATGCTGCGGGTTTTCGACGCCCGGCCGCGGTCCAACGAGGCAGCGGCGCAGCGCGCCGGCGGTGCTGTGGAGGACAAGAGGACCACGTACACGTACATGCGCGGGAAGGTGGGCGACAAGGCGGTGGGCGAAGGCTCGGCCAGTGCCTTCCAGCGCCCGGGCGCCACGTGGTCCGCCGTCGGGCTGACGTTCGATAATGCCGCGGGCACCCGCGTCACCGTGTCGGCATTGTTTGATGTGCCCAAGAACGGCACGGAATCCAGTGTCGGGCGGTTCTACCTAATCGACACCAAGCCGCTGGACCTCCCGGCCATCGAGGACATCGCGGACAGGCGCTTCACCAAGGCCACGCTGGAGACCATCTTCCCGGACGCCCAGGTTTTCGATGTGCACAAGGCCTTTGCCGAGCGTTTCCGCCGGCTTCTGGGCATCAGTTCGGACCAGGCCTTGCCGCTGCTGCGCGTTATCCAGGCCGGCAAGGGGCTCGGTGGCAGCGTTAACACCTTCTTCCGCGATCAGGTATTGGATGCGCCGGCAACCCTGGCCGCGGCCGATGACGTGGTGGAGGAATTCAGCAACCTGATGTCCATCAGGCAGCGGCTGGAGGATGTGCGGCAGCAGCGGGACCAGCTGGCTCCGGTCCCCGCCCTGAATAAAGAATATGCGCAGTCGCTGCTCGGCGCGAACCGGCTCCGGGACCTCGCGGGCGAGGAATTCGAGGCCTACAAGCAGCAGCTGTCGGTTACCGTGCACCAGAAAACCCTGGCCCGGTTCAAGGAGCTGGCGCAGGCCAAGGCCATGGAATTGGGCGTGGAACGTTCTGTCCGCGACGGCCTGGCCAACGAACTGCGGCAGCTCGAAACCGACTACAACAACCAGGGCGGCAACGCGATCTCCGCGATCGAGCAGGCGCTGGAAAACGCGAAAGTTGGCCTGAGGCTCCGCGAGCAGGTGGAGGAAGCGGCTCGCAAGGCCCTGTCCGACGCCGGCCTGCAGCTCGAGTGGACCGCCGAAGGCTGGGAACAGGCCCATGAACAGGCCGCCGCCAGGTCTGCCGAGCTCAAGGATGATTCCCAGGCCCTGCAGGAACTCCGTTTCGAAGCCTTCGACGGGCACGCCACGAAGAAACGCGAGCTGGCGGCCGCCCAGCAGGAACTCGTTTCGCTGCAGACGCGCAAGTCCCTGCTGCCGCCGTCGAGCATTGAGAACCGTGCGGCGATCGCCGCGGCCACCGGCGTTCCCGAGGACCGGATGGCGTTCGGCGGCGAGCTGATCGACCTCGCCGAAGGGGAGGAGCAGTGGCGGCCGGCGGCGGAGCGTGCGCTCCGGAACCTGGCCACCACCCTGCTAGTTCCCGGCGAACACTTCGCCGCGGTGACCGGCTACCTGAACGGCCACAAAGTACGCGGTGCCCTGCGCGCCGTGGATGTGTCCAAGCCGCTCGCTGGCGGTGCGCTGGGCGTGGAGGACGTGCGCGACGGCGACCTGCTCACCAAGCTGGACATCCTCGCGAGCGGCGCGGCGACCGAGGCCGGGGAATGGATCCGCGAACGGATCGCCCTCGATTTCGCGTACCCATGCGTGGAGGATCCCGACGAACTGAGGAAGCTGGACAAGGGCCTGAGCCTGGGCGGTGTGGTCAAACGGAACCGCCACACGGTGGAAAAGGATGACCGCTTCACCAGCCGGCAGGACTACGTGCTCGGGTTCGACAACGCCGCCAAGCTGGAGCTGGTGGCCGCCCAGGTGGAGGATCTGCAGCACGAACTGGCCAGGGCGGCCGAGCTTGCGCAGAGCCGTGAAGAGTCGCATCAAGGCATGAGCCGGCAGCTCGAAGCCCTTCGCCGCATCGCCGAAGACCACCGGCCCTGGGATCAGGTGTCAGCTGCGGTGGCTGCCGGGGAACTCACCAGGATTGAGCAGCGGCTTAAGGACGCCTTCGCGGCCCAAGCGGACCTGGAACCGCTGCGGGCAAACATCGAAACGGCGCGGCAGAAACACCAGGCTAGCACCGAGGCCGCGGCCGTCCTGCAAAGCGAATACAAGGCACTGGACCGTCAGTTGAGCGCAGCCGATTCGCTGCTCGAAGCCGCGCGTGCCCGCCTGGCGCAGGCGCCGCCGTCGGACGCTACCATCACCTCGCTGGAACCGTACTTTACGGACTTCGGCGACGTCAGCGAGATGCATGAGCTCGACAACCTGGCCAACCGCGTCCGGACCGCCCTGCTCGGGGAACTGCACAGCGCGGAGACGCGCGGGCAGGCGACCTCCGAGCGGCTCACCCGGATCTTCGAAGGTTTTGTGCGCGAGTGGGGCTCAGCGATCTCCGCGGACCACGGCACCTCCATCGGCGCGGCGGGCGAGTTCGAAGCCCGCTACCACGCCATCGTCAGCGACGGCCTGCCCGCCCAGGAGTCCGAGTTCCGGCACTTCTTCAACCAGCGCACGCACGAATCGTTCAGCACTTTGCTGCACCTGCTGGACGAGGAGCGGCGCTCCATCACCAGCCGCATCCTGCCGCTCAACGGCATCCTGTCCGAGGTTAACTTCCACGAGGGCAGCTTCCTGGAACTCGACATCAAGCAGACGCTCCCCGCCACTGCGAAGCAGTTCAAGGACGCCATCCAGAATGCACTGAAAGTCCGGCACGCGCGGCCTGCGCGGGCCAGCGCGGATGCTGCGGGTGACGACGACGCCGAACTCACAGCGCGCTACAAGACCCTGGAAACTCTGGTGAAGCGGCTCGGATCGCCCACGCCCGAGGACCGGCGCTGGCGCGCCGAGGTGCTGGACGTCCGCGGCCACCTGTTCATCCAGTGCAAGGAGCACCGCGCTGTACCGGGTGCGACGACGGCTGAAAAAGGCGGCGCCAAACGCACCGACGTCTACATGCACGCCGACACCGGCTCGATGTCCGGCGGCGAGCGGCAGCGCTTCACTGCCTTCATCATGGCCGCGGCGCTGAGCTACCAATTGGGCATCGCCGAGCAGGGCTTCACCACGTACGGCACTGTGATGATGGACGAGGCGTTTGTGCTGGCCTCGGAGGAGTTCGCCGGCGCCGGGATCAAGGCGCTGCACGAGTTCGGCTTCCAGCTGCTGCTGGCCGCGCCGGAAAACGTGATCGACCTGTCCCGGCACCTGGGCTCGGTCACGGAAATCCTCCGCGACAAGCGCACCAACCGCTCCGGGGTGCTGACTGCGCCGGTGATCCGGCCCAACCCCGGGTCCGAAGGGGCATGGCGGTCCGAGGCCAACCCGGTGGACATCGTCCTCCGCTAGCCGCTTCCTACTGCAACGCGGGGTCACTTAACGCCCAAAACCCCCCGGAATGGGCCGTATCCGACCCCGCGTTGCGGTTCCCTAAGGGTCTGCGGTGCACGCGTCGATCTGAGCCTGGACGATTGCTCCGTAGTGCCCCACCAGCTCGTCAAAATTCCAGCCGTCAAAGAGGCCCAGCGTGCGGACGGTCTCGCCGAAGCCGGTCATCAGGGCGGTTACCGTGGATGCGAAACGCCGCTCCGGCGTGGAGTCCCCGATCAGCTGGGCGATGGCGGCAACGTAGCGTTCGCGGATCTCGGCCCGGGCAGCCTCCGGGTCCGGGGCGTCCAAGACGGCGAACGGGATGATGGCCCACGGCTCCTGCACCCCGCGTTCCCGGCGCATCAGCACCCGGAACACGAGCGTCCTGCCAAGTTCCGGCGTCGGGACATCCACATCGGCGAGCTGCGATTCGTCCGGCCGGACCGCGGCAAAGAGCTTTTCCTTGGACAGGAACAGCTTCATGACCAGCGCGGCAGAAACGCCGGCTTCGGCGGCGATGTCCCGCACCGTCACCGCGCGGTAGCCGCGTTCCCCGAACAGCCGTCCGGCCGCGCGGAGGATCCCGTCGTGGCTGGGGCTGCTCACATTCCCACGTGCTGTCCGGCGGCGTTCTCTGCGCGTGGGGCGGCGAGGTCGAGGGTGGTCGACTGGATGCCCACGGTGAGCTTTTGGGCCGTGGCTTCGTATGTTTCCGGGTGCAGCATGGTCACAACGTAGCGGCCGGCCGCGGGCAGCGGGAAAGCGTACCGGCCCTCCTCACCGGTCCGCGTGCTTCCCACATGCCCGCCGCCGGCTTCAAGGAGCGTCAACACGGCGCCGGCCAGCGTCCGTCCGCCGGCAGTGACCGTTCCGCCGATCTCCAGACGGTCACGCAGCCGGAGATTCTGCTGCAGCGTGCGGCCGTCGAAATCTATGACCTCCGCCGTGGGCGCCCAGCCCGCTGCGTTGGCAACCATCAGGTATTTTCCAGCGCCGGGCAGCGCCACCGAGTAGTTGCCTTCCGCGTCCAGGCGGCTCCAGTCCACCGGCTCGCCGCCAGTCTGCAGGACGGTCACGACCGCGGAAGACAGAGGGCGGTGGTCGGGTGCCAGAACGCGTCCCTGCACCACGAGTTCGGTGGCGGCGACGGCGGGTGTTGGCGTGCGGTGGGCAGCAGCGGCCTGGGGGATGAAGACTGCAGCCAGCATGGAAGCTGCGGACGCGACCGCGGCCATCCAGAACACGTCCTTGAACGCCTCGAAGGAAGGCAGGCGGGCGGCCCCGACCGTCAAGGTGACAGACGTGAGAACAGCAGCAACCGCGGCGCTGGAGGTCGATGTGCCGATGGACCTGACCAGGCTGTTCAGCCCGTTGGCGGAGGCAGTTTCGGTGATGGGGACGGCCCCCATGATCAGGGTGGGCATGGCTGCATAGGCAATGGCTGTACCGATGCTCACCACCGTGGATCCGATGATCACTGCGGCAACCGAGTCGTAGAAGAAGACACGGCCCACGTACCCCGCAATCATCACCGCCGCACCGGCCATCAGCGCGGGCTTGCCACCGAAGACGCGAATGATCCGCCCGGATACCGGGGCGAAAATAACCATGGCCAACCCGGACGGCACCATGCACAGGCCGGCGATGATCACGCTCAGGCCGAAGCCGTAGCCCGTGGCCTCAGGCAACTGGAGCTGCTGGGTGGTAAGCAGCATGTTGGCGAACATGGCGAAGCCGATGAGCAGCGAGGCGAGGTTGGTCATCAGAACCGACCGGCGGGCAGAGGTCCGCAGGTCAACCATCGGCTGACTGACTTTCAGTTCATAGGGGACCCAGGCTGCCAGGAGTATGGCCGCGGTCAGGAACAGGAGCAGGACCGGCTCCGACCCCCAGCCCCACGAGCCGCCCTTGGAGATCGCCAGCAACAGGGTGGACAGGGCCGCGGACAGCACGAGGGCCCCGGCGTAGTCGAAGCGCCCGGGGGTGCGGACCTTCGATTCGGGAACCACCAGCACCACGCCGACAAGCAGGAGTGCGCCTGCGGCGGCGGAAACCCAGAATATGGACGCCCAGCCCATGCTCTCGTACAGCACTCCGGCCAACGGCAGGCCCAGGGCGCTGCCGATTCCCAAGGTGGCGCTCATCAACGCAACCGCAGAGCCCATCCTCTCTTTGGGCAATTCATCGCGCATGATGCTGATGCCCACGGGGATCAGCGCCGAGGCGAAGCCCTGCAGCGTCCGGCCGATGATGAGGAACAGGAAGGACCCGCCGACGGCGGCAACGATGGAGCCCGCCACCATGATGGCGAGACACACCACCATCATCTTGCGCTTCCCGTACATGTCCGCGCTGCGGGACACGATGGGCGTTGCCACGGCGCTCGATAGCAGCGTGGCGGTCACCAGCCAGGAGGCGTCGTCGGCCGTCACGCCCAGGATCCCGGGGAAATCCGGCAGGAGCGGGACCACCAGTGTCTGCATGAGGGCAACAACGGTGCCACTGAGGGCCAGGACGGCGGTGATCGCGGAAGGTGAGGGGCGTCGTTGCGATTCAGGGGCGTGGGGGCGCGGCATCGGTGGCTTTCCGGTCGGGGGAGCGGTGGGGTGAACATGCGTTTACCGCCTTACGAGTGAACCACCGTTCACCCCCTGCTTGCAATGGTCTGCTGCTGTTTATTGCGTCACACGACCAAGTCCGCCCCCACGGTGAGCTGCTGCTGCAGGAGGCGGTGCGCGCGGCGGTGCCGGTGCCCGGCTGGGTGGGCATCAAAGCGGCCGACGGCGGCGCAGGCCTGGAGCCCGAGGACGTCAACGTGGATACGGGCATGCGCCGGTACCTTGTGCGGGACGTCGGGATCGACCGGAAGCAGGTTGCGTTCATGGGGTACCGGCGCCAGGGCAAGACCGAGCTAAAAAGGCTCCGACCGCTCTTCTTCCCAAACCCTCTCGCATTCCTGTCGCCCGACGTTAACCCTGCCGTTTCTTTGGCGGGTTAGGTTGGCCTGGTGCTTCCTGAACCTTTGCTTCCACGGAACGGCCGGCGGGTGTTTGTGGCACTCGGGGATTCCTTTACTGAGGGCGTGGGGGACCGGAACGAGCGGCTGCCTAACGGGGTCCGGGGCTGGGCTGACCGGGTGGCGGAGAAGCTGGCGAAGGCCGAACCGGGGTGGGAGTACGCAAACCTGGCGATCCGGAGCAAACGCCTGCGCCACGTCGTGGCCGAACAGCTCGAGCCGGCGCTGGCCATGAATCCAGTTCTCGTCACCCTGTATGCCGGCGGCAACGACATTCTGGATATCGGCACGGACATGGCCGTCCTGATGGATGACTACGAAAACCTTGTGGCACGGCTGGCGGGAAGCGGGGCCACGGTGGTCCTGTTCACCGGCTTCGACGTCAAGGTTTCGGCCGTACTGGAGCTGCTGAAGAAGCGGAATACCATTTACAACCAGCGGGTGCGGGAGATCGCAGCCAGGCACGGCGCCGTCCTGGTGGACTACTGGTGCCTGGACGCCTTCCATGACCTGCGGATGTGGGACTCGGACCGGCTCCACATGTCCAAGGCGGGCCACAAGTACCTCGCGGGGCAGGTGCTGGACCAGCTCGGCGTGCCCCACAAAATGCGGCCCAAGGAATGGGACCCGCCTGCGCCACTCAGCCTGCGCGAGTGGGAACGGCGGCAGCGGCGCTGGGTCAGCGACTGGGTACTGCCACTCTTCGGCCGCAAGATCCGGGGCATCACGTTGGGGGATTCACTGAACCCGCGCTGGCCGGAGCCCGTCAAGGTGCCGCGGAAAGGTGGCCTCAAGAAGCTCGCGGAGAAGCTCGAAAAGGCGAAAAGGTCTTAGGTGTCCAGCATGTTTTCGTAGCCCTCCGCCACGGTGGTGGCAGTGAATTCGATGACTTCGAACTCCGCCACACCATTGCTGTAAAACGGGTCCCTGGCGAGTGCGGCATCCAGCGTGGCCCGGTCGGCCTTGGACAGCAGCACACCTCCCACCGCCGGAACCAGGCGCCCCGACGCGAGGAACACGCCGTCGTCGAACGCTTGCTTGACCCAGGCCATATGCGCGGGCCGGTGATAATCGACAATGTCTTCGGGCACCCTGTAGGTCAGCGTCACAACGAACATACGGCCAGCCTACCCCCGCCCGGGCGGGTCACTTGAACCGTCAAGAACTTTGTCCTCATAGAATGGACTCATGATCGAACCACGCTGGCTCAACTCCGACGAACGCCGTGCCTGGCTGGCGATCCTGAGCATCAACACCCTGCTTCCCTCCGCCCTGGACAGCCAGCTCCACACTGCCGGCAAGGTTTCCCTCTTTGACTACAACGTCATGGCCATGCTGTCCGAGGCCGAGGGACACTTCCTGCCCATGAGCCAGTTGGCCGCCCGTACCAGTTCGTCGCTGTCCCGGCTCTCGCACGTGGTATCCAAGCTGGAGAAGCGCGGCTGGCTGGAGCGCCGTCCGCACCCCCACGATGCCCGCGTCACCACGGCGCACCTGTCCGACATCGGGATGGCCACTTTGGTGGACCTCGCACCGGGGCACGTGGAGGCAGTCCGCACCAAGTTCCTGGACGCGCTGTCGGACCGCGAGGTCAACGATCTGGCCCGCATCGGCGAAAAGATTGTTGCCCGTCTGGACGATGACCACTGGATTCTCCGCTACACTGACGGCCAGCCGTAGCCATGGATTTTTCCACGCGGTATGTGGCGCTCGGCGACTCTTTCACGGAGGGTGTGGGCGATGATGATTCCAGCCGCCCCAACGGACTCCGTGGCTGGGCGGACCGCGTGGCCGAGCAGTTGGGCGCGGCGGATCCCGCCTTCGGCTACGCCAACCTGGCCATCCGCGGCAGGAAGCTCCGCCAGATCATGGCAGAGCAGGTGGATGCCGCCGTCGAACTTAACCCCACCCTGGTGACCATTTATGCGGGTGCCAATGACATTCTGCGCCCCAGGATCGACATCGATGACCTGCTGGCAGAATACGACGCCGGCATCCGCAAGCTGACGGCCAGCGGCGCCACCGTAGTGATGTTCACGGGCTTCGACGCCCGCGGGTCCAAGGTGTTTAGCACTATGCGCGGCCGCACCGCCATCTACAACGAACTGGTCCGCGGCATTGCCGGGGACCACGGGGCGCTGCTGGTGGACTACTGGCGGTTCAGCGAATACTACGACTGGGGAATGTGGGCGACGGACCGGATGCATATGTCCGCGGCCGGGCACGCCAACATGGCCAAGCGGGTGCTCACAGTCCTGGAACATGACCATTCGATCGACGTCCCGCCCATGACCCCGGTTCCCGAGCTGAGCCGGACCGAAGCCATCCGCGCGAACGCCCGGTGGGTCCGCGAATTCGCCGGCCCGTGGGTGGTACGCCGTGTCACCGGCAAGTCCTCCGGCGACGGCCTGTCGCCCAAATACCCGCGGCTGACCCGGCCTTAGCCCCGGAACTCCGGGGTGGCGAGCAGTGTTCCGTCACGCCGGACCGCGAGGACGGCAACATCCCACCGGTCGGCGGCCCTGTCCAGCATCGGCGTACCGCTTGCGACGATCGCCGTGGCCAGGACGTCTGCCGTCACGATGTCCACCGCGGCAACGGAAACCTGAACAAAAGCTGTGGCATCCAGCGGCCGGCCCCAAATGTGGTCCCCCGCTCGGCGGAACCCGACGTCGCCAACGCCGTGTGCCGCCGTCGTCCGCCCAGCGGATAGCCGGCCAGCAGAAGTCCGCCGTCAGCGGGGTCCACGATTCCGGTCACCCGGCTCACCGTCAACTGGTGCCGGGAGGTGGCTGCGAGGGGCTGGGTCAACCGGTAATGGAAAAGGGCGGCGCCGGTCGCGATGCAGACCGCCAGCCAGTACCACCGATGCCAGCTGCCCTCGGCAAATAGCCCGCCCACGCTGAAGTGGTGGGGGAGGGACGTCCCGACGGCGGCATACGTCAGCAGGTGCACCACGTACCAGAACTCGTAGGGGAAAAGCCGCCGGACAGCTACCGATGAGGTCACCACCACTGCAAGGAACAATGCCATGGACACAAAGGCGAGCCACATGTCCGGGACCAGCGTCCACAATGCCCCCGCTTCGCTGACAGGATCCAGCCTTTCTGCCATGCCGTAGCCAACGGCGAGCAGCAGGCCGTGTGCGAGGAGGAGATACAGCGAAGGTTTACCGAGCTTGCGGTGGAACTCTAGGGCCCGGTCGTGACCAACGGTCCTGTCAATGAACGGAATGCGGGCCACCAGCAGCAGCATCAGCAGGACCAGGTCCATACCGGCCAGGCCGGCCACGATCCCTGCAGCGGTGAAGAAGGAAGCCAACGAATTGACCGCCCGCAGCCCGCCGTCGGCCAGCCAGAGGGCCAAGGCCGTCGCCACCGAAGCCCAAACAATAACCGTCAGGAGGTCGGCCCGGCGCATCCGCTGGCGGTGTTGACGGGCAAACCGGCCAGGGGCGCTGCGGCCAGCGGCTGTGCCCTCCTGGGAGGGTGGCCCGGGGACTGGCGGCCCCGGATGGCCGGAGCGGCTTGGCGCCGGAGTGGCCGGCAGGGGCTGTGTCTTCATGTATCAAAGATGCGCCCGGAAGCTTGATACAGCTGTGAAAACAAGGGAGTGCCAGCTGTGATGCGGCCGACCAGGCCCGGCTCTCTTATACACCTTCCAGCAACCGGATTGGTCTTTAATTGCGGGAACTCGTAGACTGGGTAGGCGCTAAGTGCGCGGAGCGTGCGCAATTGCTCCGGTGGCCCGGTAATTTTCTCCAGGGTAGCCGGTAGTTAGGGGCTCAAGTTGCGTGACTAACCGTTCACCCTGATCACTTTGGGTCGCGCCTAGACGCATGATCCTGCAGCAGATATGCGGATCATTACTTTCAATTCTTGAGGAGAAGTCATGGCAGCACACTGCCAAGTGACCGGAGCCGAGCCGGGCTTTGGGCACAGCATTTCGCACTCGCACCGTCGCAACAAGCGCCGGTTCGATCCGAACATTCAGAAGAAGCGCTACTGGGTTCCGTCCCTGCGCCGTAACGTCACGCTGCAGGTTTCTGCTCGTGGCATCAAGACCATCGACGTACGCGGCATCGACGTAGTCGTCGCCGCAATCCTGGCTCGTGGGGTGAAGCTCTAGTGGCTAAGGACAAGGACGTACGTCCGATCATCAAGCTCAAGTCGACCGCGGGCACTGGTTACACGTACGTAACCCGTAAGAACCGTCGTAACGATCCGGACCGCATGGTCCTGAAGAAGTACGACCCCAAGATTCGCCAGCACGTCGAATTCCGAGAGGAGCGCTAAACATATGGCTAAGAAGTCAATGATCGCTAAGAACGAAGAGCGTAAAGTCATTGTTGAGCGTTACGCTGCAAAGCGTCTCGAACTGAAGAAGGCTCTGGTTGATCCCAACTCGACCGACGAAGTTCGCGAAGCTGCACGCCTCGGCCTGCAGAAGCTTCCCCGCAACGCGTCGCCCGTCCGTCTGCGTAACCGCGACATCATCGACGGCCGTCCCCGCGGTACTTTCCAGAAGTTCGGTATCTCCCGTGTTCGCTTCCGCGACATGGCTCACCGCGGTGAGCTCCCGGGCATCACCAAGTCTTCCTGGTAATCCAGCACCGCTGATTCCAACTGCTTGAGAAGTGCCGGCAACCGTATGGTTGCCGGCCCTTCTGCATTTAAGCCTCTGATGATCGAGGTCAACCTGATCAAGCTTGTCGAGATCCGCCCGGACGTTCGCGGCTGTGGGGCAGCCCACAGGTACTGATTACGACGACGGCGCACGGTTTTGCCCGCCGGTGGGGGTTTTGGCCTGGGTTGGCGCGGTCGTGGGTGCTGTGGGGGGTTGATTTGCAGGGCTATTTCAAAGTCCGGTGAGGTTCCGGGCGATTTCCGGATCGCGTCCGGCAGTCCGCATCGCCTTGGCAATGCCCCGGGTTCCGGCCAGG
>NZ_JBEPNF010000006.1:0-189906 GCF_040546085.1 Arthrobacter sp. UYEF21 | reverse complement strand
GGTGTGGGAGAGTAGGTCACCGCCGGAACACTATTACCGGTCGAGAGCCCCCGAACACCACGTGTCCGGGGGCTCTCCCACGTTAACCACCCACCCACACAACCACCCCCAAAACCCACACACGGACCATGCCGCCGCCCCTGCAACCAGGCGAACCCACCCCAGCCGCCCCGCACCGCCGTCGAACATTCCCGACACCGCGAGAGCGTCCTGCGAATCCGGCAGGAAGTGAGAGAGCGTCCGCTGTGGGCGCAATTCCTCGGCAAACCCTCGAAAATCCGGTGATATAAGTCAAAAAGTCGCGGAAACACGCGGAATTTGCGGACCTCGGCGGCCCAAGCTGGTAAGTTTTCGAACAGTGGCTTGCACGCATTCCGCGTTCAGGCTCCAGAAATCGTGACCGTCCAGGAGGACATCAATGGCTAAGAACCGTAGTGAACTTGTTTCTGAGGTAGCAGGCAAGGCCGGCACCAGCCAGGCAGCCGTCAACTCCGTCCTCGATGCACTGTTCGAGGTTTTCGAGACGTCTGTCGCCGCCGGCGAAAAGATCACCATCCCGGGCTGGCTTGCAGTGGAGCGCACCGACCGTGCTGCCCGCACCGGCCGCAACCCGCAGACCGGCGAGACCATCCAGATCGCAGCAGGCCACAGCGTCAAGCTGA
This sequence comes from Arthrobacter sp. UYEF21, assembly GCF_040546085.1. Taxonomy (NCBI): domain Bacteria; kingdom Bacillati; phylum Actinomycetota; class Actinomycetes; order Micrococcales; family Micrococcaceae; genus Arthrobacter; species Arthrobacter sp. UYEF21. The sequence goes on along the minus strand of NZ_JBEPNF010000006.1, from coordinate 189,244 downwards.
CCGCCGGCTCCAAGCTGAAGGCTGCAGTCGCCAAAAAGAAGTAGCCTTCTTCAGCGCCATCAAAGGAGCGGCAACCCGAGGGTTGCCGCTCCTTTTGAGTTAAGCCGATTCGCCGCGTGGGCACCCGTGGCGGACAATGGATAGGTGCCTTCCGTAGCAAAGTCCCGTCCCGCAAAACCCCTACCGGCCCCTGGTAAGGGTGGCACGGCGCCGGGCGCAGGAGCCGTGGGGATTTCCCGGCCCTGGCAGCTTCTGGGGCTGATGGCACTGTTCCTGGGGCTCGTTGCAGCACTCCTCTTCTCCGGCGCAGCCGCTGTCCGTGAAGTTTCGGACCCCGGAGCTTTGGCCCGCTGGGGACTCCCGGTCAGCAAAGCTATCCACAACGTGTCCCTGGCAACGGTCATCGGTGGGCTGATCTTCGCGATCGGGATCCTGCCCCGGACCTCCGGACCGCGCTCCCGTACCCACGATGGCGAAGCGCCCGAACACCAGGCCTTCGCCCGGGCGCTGGCCATAGCGGCCGCCGCCGGCGCCGTCTGGACGCTGTCAGCCATCGCCGTGCTGGTGCTCACCTACTCGGACGTCGCGGGCCAGGGGCTTTCCGGGGACGCTGAGTTCACGCGCGCGCTGGTGTATTTCATGACCGACATCGACACCGGCCGTGCCTGGCTGTCGGTCACCATCATCGGCGCCGTCGTGACCACCGCGCTGTTCGGCGTCAGATCCCTTGGTGGCCTCGCGCTCACGCTGATCCTGGCGCTCGGCGGTCTGGTGCCTGCCGCCCTGATCGGGCACTCCTCCAGCTCGTCGGACCATTCGGGAGCCGTCAACTCCCTGGGCCTGCACCTGGTGGGCGTCAGCGTCTGGGTGGGCGGCATCATCCTCTTAGCGCTGCTGTCCGGAATCCTGACTGACCAGAAGCCCGGATCCGGAACAGACATCACCGAACAGACTCTCCGGCGCTTCTCGGCCCTGGCCGGCTTTGCCTTTGTGCTGGTATTCGCCTCGGGCGTCATCAACGCAAGCATCCGCATCACCAACTGGACGGACCTCTTTGGTTCCGCGTACGGCCAGCTCATCCTCGCGAAGTCGACAGCCACCGTGGTCCTGGGCGGAATCGGTTTGATGCACCGGCAGTGGGTCATCCCGCAGCTTGGCCGTAAAGGATCCGCATTGTCCTCCCGGCGGGTGCTGTGGCAGCTGGTGCTGGTGGAGCTCGTCATCATGGGGGCCACCTCGGGCGTCGCCGTCGCCCTCAGCCGTTCGGCACCACCGGAGCCCACCAGGTTTGCACCGGACGCAACTCCAGCCTTTATCCTTTCCGGCTACGAGCTGCCGCCCGAACTGACGCCTGGGCGATGGCTCACCGAGTGGCGCACTGACTGGCTCTGGGTTGCCGTGGCGGTCTTCGCGCTGGTGGCGTACTTCCTCGGCGTAGCCAAGGTCCGGCGGCGCGGCGACAAATGGCAGTGGTTCCGCTCGGTGAACTGGGTGATCGGCCTGCTGGTGCTGACCTACATCACCTCAGGTCCCCCCACGGTGTACGGGATGGTGCTGTTCTCCGCGCACATGGTGGGCCATATGGCGCTGACCATGGTGGCCCCCATCTTCCTGGTGCTCGGCGCTCCGGTGACATTGGCGCTGCGGGCCATGCCCGCCCGGGCCGACGGCTCCCGGGGCCTGCGTGAGTGGGTGCTGGTCTTTGTGCATTCCAAGTTCTCGCAAGTGGTGACCCACCCGCTCTTCGCCGCGGCGAACTTCGCTGGCTCCATTGTGCTGTTCTACTTCTCGGACGCCTTCGGCTTTGCGATGCGGGAGCACGTGGGCCACGAGCTGATGAACCTGCACTTCCTGCTCACTGGGTACATCTTCGTGCTGAGCATGATCGGCACGGACCCGTTGCCCCGGCGGGCGCCCTACCCGATGCGGCTGCTCCTTCTGTTGGCGACCATGGCGTTCCATGCCTTCTTCGGCGTGACCATCATGGGCGGAACCACCCTCCTGGCCGCGGACTACTTCGGCAACCTCGGCCGCCCCTGGGGACCGTCCGCCCTCATGGACCAGCAGTTGGGCGGCGCCGTGACGTGGGGCATCGGCGAAGTGCCCACCCTCCTGGTGGCGATCGGCGTCGCCATCATGTGGTCCCGTTCCGATGAACGCGAAAGCCGTCGCACCGATCGCGCAGCGGATAGGAATAACGACGCCGATCTCACTGCTTACAACGATATGTTTGCCAAATTGGCCGAGCGCGATGCCAGATTGGCTGAACGCAACTCAAAGCTGGAAGGACGCTCATGAGCGAAACCGTACGCACCCAACTCCGGGTCCGAGCCTCCGAACTGGTGGGCCGCAACTGGCTCAACACGGGCGGGAAGTCGCTGGACCTCGAAGCCCTGCGCGGCAAGATTGTCCTGCTCGACTTCTGGACGTTCTGCTGCATCAACTGCCTGCACGTCCTCGATGAGTTGCGCCCGCTCGAGGAGAAGTACGCCGACGTCCTGGTCACGGTGGGCGTCCACTCGCCCAAGTTCGAGCATGAGGCAGATCCCGTTGCGCTGGCGGCTGCCGTTGAACGCTACGACATCCACCACCCCGTCCTGGATGATCCCGAGCTGGACACGTGGAAGGCCTACACGGCCCGTGCATGGCCCACTCTTGTGGTCATCGACCCCGAGGGCTACATCGTGGCCCACCTGTCCGGCGAAGGCCACGCCGACGGCCTGGCCGTGCTGATCCCCGAATTGATCGCCGAGTACGAGGTTAAGGGCACGCTGCACCGCGGCTCCGGCCCCTACGTGGCGCCGGAAGCCACGTCGGGCACGCTGCGCTTCCCGGGCAAGGCGCTGTTTCTCCCCGCTGACCGGGGCACGTCCGGCGCCGGGACCCCCGACGCCGGCTCCTGGCTCGTCACGGATACCGGCCACCACCGTCTCGTGGAGTTGGGCACCGACTTCCAGACGGTGCTGCGCACCTACGGTTCCGGCACTAAGGGCTACGCCGACGGCCCCGCCGCGGACGTCGACTCCGTCACGCCGACTGCGCAGTTCAACGACCCGCAGGGTCTCGTGCTGCTTCCGGAAGATGTGGCAGCGAAGGCGGGCTACGACGTCGTGATTGCCGACTCCGTCAACCACCGCCTGCGCGGGCTTTCGCTGACGGACGGAACCGCCACCACGCTCGCCGGCAACGGCGTCCAGCGGCTCCTGGAGACGGGCCCCGCACGCGTGGACGAGGACGCCGCCGGGTTCACGGGCCAGCTCAGCGGGCACCCGCTGGAGGTTTCGCTCAGCTCCCCATGGGACGTTGTCTGGTCCACCAAGCTGAACGCCGTGGTGGTCGCCATGGCCGGCACCCACCAGATCTTCAGCCTCGACCCGCTGACCGGTGCTGTGGCCATTGTGGCCGGCAACGGTCTGGAAGGCCTGCTGGACGGCCCGGCCCACGAGGCATGGTTCGCCCAGCCGTCCGGCCTCGCGGAGGATGCTGACGGCAACGTCTGGGTGGCGGACTCCGAAACGTCGGCCCTCCGCAAGCTGGTGATTGACGACGCCGGCACCGTTACCGTGGAAACGGCCGTCGGCAAGGGGTTGTTCGACTTCGGCTTCCGCGACGGCGACTCGTCCGAGGCCCGCCTGCAGCACCCGCTGGGCGTCACGGTCCTGCCGGACGGATCGGTGGCCATCGCCGACACCTACAACGGCGCCGTGCGCCGCTACGACCCCGCTGCCGGGAAGGTCTCCACGCTGGCGCGGGGCCTGTCCGAACCCTCCGACGTGATTGTGAACCACACGCAGGCAGCTGGGTCCGAGCCGCTGCTGGTGGTGGTGGAGGCCAACAAACACCAGCTCGTCTACGTGCCCATTCCCAAGGAAGCACAGCAGGTGGACGAGGGCGCATCGCAGACCCACAGGCCAAAGAGCCCGGTGGCCCCCGGCCTGCTGGAACTGACCGTCCGCTTCAGCGCGCCCACGGGCCAGAAGCTCGACGACCGCTGGGGTGATCCCACTCAGCTGAAGATCTCGTCCACCCCGCCCGAGCTGCTGGTGGCCGGCGGCGGCACGTCGGTGGGCCTGCTCCGGACGCTGGAACTGGCCTCGGGCATCCCGGAAGGCGTCCTGCACATCACCGCCCGCGCCGCGGCCTGCGACGGTCCCGAGAGCGAGGACGGCGAAATCCCGGACCACGCCGCCTGCCACCTGTACCAGCAGGACTGGGGCATCCCCGTGCTACTGACGGACGACGGCGACACTGAGCTGGTACTGGACTTGCGGGGCATGGACTGACCACCGCCGTCGTGCAGCGTGCCGGAGCGGGCACCCGGCGCAGAATCTTGGGGGTTGCCTCGGCCGCCGCGGCCAAAAATCTGCTTCGCATGACGCCGGCGGCTTTCCGGGTTGGTTGTCCACATACGACGACGGCGGGATGCAGCGGGTGCCCGGGCGGTCCGGGGTGGGGAACTCCTCCAGCCGGACCGCCGGCTGTACCCCCTTCCGACGGCGCCAGCGGAGTTGGTGGGTCTGCTGCGGAACCGCGAAGTCCTCACATGTGTGAGGGCGGCACCCCACTATGGGTGGGCACGGCCCTAGTAGCTCAGGAGCGGGGTGACCTTGATGGTGTCGCCGTCGACGTCCAGACGGGTAGTGAAGCTGAAGTCCACCTCTTCGTTGAGCGGGAACCATGCGCCGGTGAAGGAGCTCTGCTGGACGGCCTCCACCCGGGCCTTGCCATCGAGGGGAGCAACAACCCAGCGGCCATCAAAGGGTTCGATGGCAATCTCCGGGTACTCCGTAATGGTCCATTTGATGGTGCCGTCGTCCACGTTGTTGGTGCTGGCGAAGTAGAAGGGGCAGTCCGGCTGCAGCTTTTGCTGTTTCACGGCTTCGGCGGCGCAGCCGTCCAGGAACTTCTGCACGCTCTGACCCACGTCCTTCCGGAGCTGCTCGGTGGCCTCGGTCAGCAGGTTCAACGGTGCTGCCGGAGCATCGCGGGACGTTATGGTGGCGCGGGTGGCAGGTGCGGCGAAGTATTCACCGTTGAGGGATGCTTCATATTCGCCCGGATAGAACACGGCGAAGGAGTTCTGGCCTGCAGGCATGTTCACCGGGACGCCGTTGAGGTTCGCTGCACGGGCGTTGACCACTGTGACGCCCACGGTGGGGAGCCGCGACGGCACAAAGGCCCAGGTGTTGAAAAACAGCCATTCCGTGCCGGTCCGCTCCAGCAGGAAATCGGTGCGCAGCCGGCTGCCGTCGATCGTGTATTGCACCGGAACCATGACCTGGTTATTCGGGCGGTCCTCGGGCTCGTTGATGATGATGTTTGCCAGGCGCGAGGCAGCGGTCTGTAGCGCCGTCCCGTCCAGCATGGCGGCGTTGCCGGGCGGCACAGTGGCGCGGAGAAGGCCCATGGCCTTGCCGCCGTCGCCCTCGCGTAGTGCGTCCAGATATTCGCGGACCGGCTGCTGCGGACTTGCCACGGTATTGTTCACCACGTTGACGCCCACAATTGCAGCGGCCACGGCAAGCATAAGGCCCAGCAGCCACCCGGCCGCCATCCTCACCAACGCTTGACTCATCTGCACGCCCCTTACGTTACCTGTAAGGCCGCTGAACATGGGTGTAGAAGCCACTCCTCCTGAGGGGAGGGGTGGCTCTCCTGACGCCCGACGGCGGAGGTACAGGGTGGGTCATCGCCAAGTTTTGCCTAACGGCGGCGCCGGGACGAGGTGCCGAACACGCCGCGGAGCAGCTCGCGGCCGAGCTGGGTACCCATTGACCGGACCATGCTCTTGAGTCCGCCGCCCAAGGCTCCGCTAAGTGCGCCAGCGAGATCGCCCGCCATCCCGCCACCGGACTGAGCCGGTTCGGGTGCCCGCTGCGCGCGCGCCCTCTCAGGGGCGGACACACGGTCCGGGACCGGTGCAGGACGGCTGCTGGGCCGGCCGAGGATCTCCGCCTCGATCCGGCGGCCTTCGGCGTCGACGTCGGACTGGCCGGTCCCCGCGGCTGCGTCTCCGGTGGGCGCGGCGCCCTTGCCCGTGAGTTTTTCGTAGGCGGAGACGTTGTCCACGGCGGTCCCGTACTTGGGGAGCAGCGCCGACCCGGCCACACTGCTCGTGATGAGCTCGTCCGTGCTGGGGCCCATCATGGATTCCGGCGCACGCAGGCGGGTGAGGGCCACCGGCGTCGGCGCACCCTTTTCATTCATGACGGTGATGACAGCCTCGCCGATTCCCGCGGACGTGAGGGTTTCCTCGAGGTTGTAGTCGCTGACCGGGAAGGTGGAAACGGTGGCTTTCAGGGCCTTGGCATCCTCGGGCGTGAACGCGCGGAGGGCGTGCTGGATGCGGTTGGCCAGCTGGCCAAGGACGTCCGCTGGCACGTCCTTGGGGGTCTGGGTGACAAAGAAGATCCCAACGCCTTTGGACCGGATTAGCCGGACAGTAGTGGTGATGGCGTTCAGGAAGGCTTTGGACGCGCCGTTGAAGAGCAGGTGGGCCTCGTCCAGGAAAAACACGAGCTTGGGCTTGTCCAGGTCGCCGGCTTCGGGCAGGTCCTCGAACAAGTCAGCCAGCAGCCACATCAGGAACGTGGAGAACAGCATCGGTTTGGTCTGCAGCGTGGGGAGCTCCAGGCAGGTAACCACGCCGCGGCCGTCCGGGGCGGTCCGGAGCAGCTCGGCGGTATCAAACTCCGGCTCGCCGAAGAACGGCTCCAGGCCCTGCGCCTCCAGGTTCACTAGTTCACGAAGGATAACCCCCGCAGTGGCCTTGGACAGGCCGCCCAGTTCCTCCAACTCATCCTTGCCTTCGTCCGAGGTGAGGAACTGGATGACGGCGCGGAGGTCCTTGAGGTCGATCAGCTCAAGGTTGTTTTTGTCCGCAAAGTGGAAGACCAGCTGCAGGCTGGATTCCTGGGTGTCGTTAAGCTCCATGACCCGGGAGAGCAGGATGGGGCCAAACGAGGTGATGGTGGCGCGGACCGGAATGCCGTTGCCGTCTCCGCCCAGGGCCAGGAACTCCACCGGGTAGGTCTTGCCGGCCCAGGCCTGGCCGATGCTGTCAGTGCGTGCCTTCAGTTTGTCGCTGCCGGCCGCGGCTGTTGCCAGGCCGGAAAGGTCGCCCTTGATGTCCGCCAGGAAGACGGGAACGCCGGCCGCGGACAGCTGCTCTGCCATCATGTGCAGCGTGACGGTCTTGCCGGTGCCGGTGGCGCCGGCCACCAGGCCGTGCCTGTTCATCATGGACAGCGGCAGCCGGACCTGGGCTTCCTTGTGAAGTTCGCCGTCGACAATGGCGGCACCGAGCGCGATGGTGGCACCTTCCAGGTTGTAGCCCTTCTGGATGGTGGCAAGCTTTTCTGCAGTGGTTTTGTTGGCCATGCCGCTAGCTTAGCGGTGCGCGTGTCAGCTTGGCTTTAAAACCTGCATGGTCCGCGCGCTCGAGCACTCGGGACACCGCGTAGCCAATAACCAGGCCCCAGAACGCTGGGTGGATGTTGAACAGGCTCATGCAAGACATGGTCACAACAAATGTCACCAGGGACCCCAAGGTGAACGTGGTGGCGAAAGCGGTCACAAAGGCTTGCTGGAGAGCGCGCAGCATGGCCAGGACGCCGAATACCACGGCAGCTGTGTACTGGCGCTGTCTGGTTCCTGAGGAGGTCATGAGGGCGTTGGTAGTACCGGTCACACCGGCTGAGACAGCGCCGCAGCCAGCATTGAGCAACGAAAACGCGCCCGAATCGATGGCGAAGACGTTGACCGCCGGATGGTGGCCGGCGGCACGGAGAACCGCGATCCTTTGGCTGTTCTAAAAGAGCAGCAGGGTGAGGGCCAGGGGAAGAACCAGCTCGAGCTGGGCAGCCCAGGTGAACTCGGGAAGGGTGAAGGCCGGGGCGGCCAGAATGGGTCCGCCTTCTTGGAGGAAAATTGGCCACTTGCCGCGACGGCTGGTCACCCAACTGCAAGGGTGCCGAGCATCGGGGGAAGGAACCGGCCAAGGACGGGCACTTCGGTAAGTCCTCCCGCCGCCCCAACGGCCAGCGTAACGGCTATCGGGCGGGATGCGGAGAAGATGAGGCCGATCACCCCATTGGAAACATACGGCAAGCCCAGGTCACGGAGGACCTCGCGCGAGCCGGCGGGGCGAACACCCGGGCGTTCCAGCAGGGTTCAGCTACGCGAGCCGCAATGGCTCCCACGCGGCCGACGGCGGATGGGTCCTGACGGGATGGCGGCGTTTGAGCTCCTGGCGACGGCGGCAAAATACAGGCGCCCCGGAGTTTGCACTCCAGGGCGCCTTCGGGTGCGGGGCCGAAACGCCGGCACCGACTGTTAGCAGTGGTCCTTACTTGTGCCGGCCTTCTTTGGCGAGGACGTAGTCGTAGATCACTTCTTCGCCAGCCCCGCCATCCGTACGCGGCTTGGGGTCCAGCATCAGGTCGGCCTTGACTGCCGAGGCGATGTAGTCGGCGTTGTGCGGGTCACCGGGGAAGTACAGCTGCTGGGTGACGGGCTGGAAGCCGGGCGCGGAGACCTTGATGTGGATGTGCGCCGGGCGCCAAGCGTGCCAGCCCGCCGCGCTGATCAGCTGTCCGCAAGCCCCGTCCGTGGGAATCTGGTAGGGCGCCGGGCGCATCGTGTTGATTTCGAAGCGCCCGTCGTCGTTTGCCTTGACCGTGGCGCGGAAGAGCCAGTCGGGGAGGCCCGGTGCGTACTGGGAGTAGAACCCGGCGGCGTCCGCATGCCAGATCTCCACTTGGGCATTCTGGATGGCGTTGCCCTCAGGGTCCGTGAAGCGGCCGGTGAAGCGCAGCGGCGTGCCCTCCAGGGACAGGACCGGCTCCTGACCCCGATGACGGCGGCGGGGAGGGTACCGTCGTCGCCCCTTCCGGTACTGTCAGGCTGCAGCTGACGGTGTGGGAGCAGCAGCTGTAGTAACCCCCGGTCTGTGCGGGGTGCCGCGGGACTTTGGGTCCCAGCCGCGACCTTTGAGAACTCCCTTGATACGTTGCGCCCTTGAATGTCAGACCCTCCACCTAGGCTGGAAATATCCGGAAGGGAAGCTTGGCAGCGAGAGAAGGAGGGGGCGGCGTGGAGGTTCAGACATTCGTAACAGATGACGACACATGGGTTCCGGCCGTCGACTTCACGGACCAGAAGGATTCGCTGCTGCTCGGCACCGTGAGCTTTCCGCTTCCCTCCTTCCTCACGGCCGACGGCGCCCTCCGCCTGGTGGAGTCCGCTGACCGGCTGATCGCCTGGGCGACGTCCTTGAAAGTGCGGGGGCTGGCGCGGGTGGAAGAAGCGATTGGCGAAGAATCTCCGCGTCGGCAAGAGAACCAGCCCACGCGGTTTGGCGGGCACGAGGCCCACGCACTTGCTGTCACCGAAGTGGCCACAACCAGTGCCGTCTCGGAGGGCGCTTCCGCGCGTTCCTTGAATGAAGCCGCGGATTTCACCACATCCCGCTGGCAGGTCCTTGAAGCCATTGAAGCGGGGGAGATCTCCTCTGCGCACGCCCGGATTATTCAGAACCTTGCCCGTTCCCTCCCGGACGAGCCGGCAGAGACCTTCATCAACATGGCCCTGCAGCGCGTCCGGACGCGGCACGGCCGCCGCCGCGCCCCCTCCGAGCTGCGCGCATGCCTGCGGCGGCTGCACGAGAGTCTTGATCCTGAAAGCCCGACGGCTCGGAAGGCGGCTGCCCACCGTGAGCGCGGCGTATGGTTCTCGCCTGAGCCGGACGGCATGTGCACCCTCAGTGCTTATCTTTCAGCTGAGGCCGGGCTGGCCATCTTCAACGGGCTCGATCACGATGCCCGCGTTACCAGCCTGCGGGCTGCAGAGTCCGAGGCCCAGCCTGGTGCCGGAGCCGGAGCCGGAGCCGATTCCCGCACACTGTCCGAGCTCCGTGCTGATGCTCTGGTGCAGCGCCTTTTGGGCCCATCTGACGGCGCGGATGCCGGGGCCTTCCGGCCTGAGGTGGTTGTGACCATTCCCGTCGAACTGGCCCTGGCGAGTGACGCCGCAAGTGCCGCCACGGCCGCGACGGCTGAACTCGAAGGCTACGGGCCCATCGATGCGGCCACCGCCCGACGCCTTGCGGCCCTTGCACCAGGCTGGCAACGCGTTTTCACCGACTACGCCACCGGCCAGGCACTGGGGGTGGGCCGAACGGCGTACCGCCCACCGATGGCACTGCGCCGGTACCTGCATAACCGCGACGGGACGTGTCGATTTCCTGGCTGCACGCGTCGTGCCACTGCTTGCGAGCCCGACCACTCCATCGAGTGGCAGGACGGTGGGGCAACCGATGCCGATAACCTGGCGATGATCTGCCGCAGGCACCACGCGCTTAAGTCAGTCGGCGCCTGGGCGTACAAACATGCATCCCCAACGGGAGAGCTCAAGTGGTGTTCGCCTCTGGGCCGCACCTACAGCACCGACCCAGCCAGCATTGGTCGAGCCCTCCACACGCCCAAGCCGCCGAAACCTCCGCCGTTCTAGGATTGCCTGGTTTTGGGTTTGCTTCTTGGGCAGGCCTGCCGGGTTCAGCTCGGACTTTTGGGCGGCCTCCGAATAGAGGCCCCAGCGGTCCAGGGTTTCGGCGTAGCTGCCGTCTCCGATGATCGTGTTCAGCGCTGCCTGGGCAGCGGCGGCCAGTCCGTTGCCCTTCTGCGTGGTGAAGGCGATTTTGGCGGTCAGCGGCCAGCCGCCGTTCAGCGTGCCCACTTCCTTGGTCTTGCCGTCCGGGGGCGAGACCCTCGTCCTTGCCGTAACGGCGGTTCACGGGGCGTCAGGGGCGGTCACAAAAGGCAGGTTGATGCTGCCGTTACGGCCTTAGCCCGCCAGGGCCTTGATGACTTCCTTCGCCACGTCCTCACTGGACTGCGGGTTCTGGCCGGTGATGAGGTTGCGGTCGCGGACCGCGTTGGAGCTCCATGCGGCAGCGTTCTCAATCACCGCGCCCTTGTCCCGCAGTGCATCCTCAACCAGCCAGGGCGTGTTCTCTCCGGTGCCGCCGTTCAGTTCCTCCTCGTTCGTGAAAACGGTGAGGCGGCGGCCTGCGAAGGCGAAGGAGCCGTCGTCGAGCGTTGCACTGAGCAGCCCGGCGGGGCCGTGGCAGAACGGTGCGATGACCTTCCCGTCCCGGTCGGCGGCAAGCAGGAGGCGGCCAAGGTCGGCGTCCTTGTAGAGGTCGGTCATGGGGCCGTGCCCACCTGGTAGAACGACGGCATCGTAGGCGCTGATGTCGACGTCGGCCAGCACCAACGGAGCTGAAAGCTCGGCGTCGATTGTGGCGAGGTACTGCCGGAAACCGTCCGCGCGCTCCTGGCCTCCAGCTGAGTCGGGCGCCAAGCTGACCTGGTCCACCGTGGGCTTCGCTCCGCCCGGCGTGGCGATGTGGACGGCGTGGCCCGCCGCGCGAAGCGTCTGATGCGAGACCACCAGTTCTTCCGCCCAGTAGCCGGTGGGGTGTTCGCTGCCGTCCTTCATCGTGAGGGAATCGGCTGCCGATACAACCATCAGGATATTTGCCATTTGTTGATCTCCTGTCCGTGCGCCGCAGAAATAGCTTGGTAGAAATAACCTGGACGCCGCCGTCGTTATTCACAAGTGTGCGCGCTGCACTCCGGCGTGCCCACCCCCTACGCAACACACTCCCTGCGCAACGCATTTGAAAGGCCGGTACCGACGTGACGCTCCCCCTCTCCATCCTTGACCTGGCAACCATCGGCAAAGGCCAGACGGCGGCGGAAAGCTTCGCCGGCAGCGTGGCAATGGCGCAGCGGGCAGAGGAGCTCGGATACCGGCGGATCTGGTACGCCGAGCACCACAACATGTCCGCCATCGCATCGTCCGCCACCAGCGTGCTGATCGCGCACGTGGCTGCGCACACCAACACCATCAGGCTCGGTGCCGGCGGAGTCATGCTGCCCAACCACTCGCCCCTGACCATCGCCGAGCAGTTTGGCACCCTGGAGACGCTGCACCCGGACCGGATCGACCTTGGCCTGGGCCGCGCTCCCGGCAGCGACCAGAACACCATGCGCGCCTTGCGCCGGGACCCGATGTCCGCGGACAGCTTCCCGCAAGACGTCCTGGAACTGCAGGGCTACCTCACCGGCCCTACCCGGATCCAGGGCGTCGAGGCCACGCCCGGCAAAGGCACCAATGTGCCGCTTTATATCCTGGGCTCATCGCTGTTTGGCGCCCGCCTGGCTGCCCAGCTGGGCCTGCCGTACGCGTTCGCCTCGCACTTCGCCCCCAATGCGCTGCAGGACGCAGTGGCGCTGTACCGCCGCGAATTCAAGCCGTCCGCCCAGCTCGAGGCCCCGCATGTGATTGCCGGCGTGAACGTCATCGCTGCCGATTCCGCAGCCGAAGCACAGGAAGCTTTCCGGGCCACCCTGCGCTCGCGGGTAGGACTGTTCTTCGGCGGCGGCCGGGAGTTCACCGACGACGAAGCGGATATGATCCTGGACTCCCCGCAGGGCCAGCACGTCTCGCAGATGGTGAAGTACTCGGCCATCGGTACCCCGGACGCGGTGATCGATTACCTTGACGGGTTCGCCAAGCACTCCGACGCCGACGAACTCATTGTGGCGCACCAGAACACCGGCACCGAGGCGCGGATCCGCTCGGTGGAGCTGCTCGCGGAGGTTGCCGGGCTCGCCCGGGTCTAGCCGCGGCTATTCCTCCCTTCGGGCGCCGGCCGAGGCGCTGACGGGAAATATGTTGGGGGCAGTGAAGCTTGCACGGGCGAATTGCCGGGCGATTCCGTCCCGGATCCTGGCCGCGTCGTGGTTGCGGACAAGGGCTATCGCAGCCCCGCCGAAACCGCCGCCGGTCATGCGGGCGCCGAGGGCGCCGAGGGACTGTGCGGCGGAGACGGCCAGATCCAGTTCAGGTGTGGAAATTTCAAAGTCGTCGCGCATGGACACATGCGATTCGTTGAGGAACGCTCCGACGGCGGCGGGGCCTTCCGCCCGCAAGGCAGCGACGGTGTCCAGCACCCGCTGGTTCTCGGTGACGACATGGCGGACCCGTCGGAAGGTCTCTCCACCCAGCACCCCGGCTGCACGGGGAAGGTCCTCGGGGCCGAGCGCGCGGAGGCTGGAGACGCCCATTGTCTCGGCACCGTCCTCGCAGGACCGGCGGCGGCTGGCATAGCCGCCGTCGGCGTGCGAGTGACTCGTGCGGGTGTCGATGACGAGCAGCCCGAGCTCTGCGGCAGCAAAGCCAAGCGGAACCCTTTCTGCCAGCAGGCTCTTGCAGTCCAGCAGGATGCCGTGGTCCGGCTCGCCCAGCAGCGAAGCAGACTGGTCCATGATGCCGGTCGGGGCGCCGACGACCCGATTTTCGGCCAGCTGTCCGATTCGGGCCAGCTCCTGCCGGCTCAGCCCCAGCCCCCAGAGCTCGTTCAGCGCCAGGGCCGCGGCGCACTCGACGGCGGCCGAGGACGACAGCCCCGCTCCGGCCGGGACATCCGAACTGAGGGCAAGGTCGATACCGGTCAGCCGGGCGACGGGGGTACCTTTTCCGCCCGCAACTTGTGACATGGCCCAGGCAACCCCCAGGGGGTACGCGGCCCAGCCCTGCAGGGTGTCCGGGTCCAGCTCGTCTAGACTGACCTCCACAATGCTGGGGAACGAGCCGCTAGCGACGCGCAGCCGGCGGTCTCCGCGGACGCTGGCCGCGGCGGTCGTCCGCTTTTCGATCGCAATCGGGAAGACAAAACCGTGGTTGTAATCCGTGTGCTCGCCGATGAGGTTGACTCGCCCCGGAGCAGACCACAGACCCTTCGGCGGGTGGCCGAACTGGCTGGTAAAGAAGTCGCGTCCCCGCTGGGAGAGTTCGGTCCTGGTCATACGGCGTCTTCCTTGTCAATGGCGGCCCGAAGCCGGGCCGCGGCGGTCTCGGGAGGGATGTCGGCGATGAACGCCCCCATCGCCGCTTCGGATCCGGCCAAGTACTTGAGCTTGTTCTCTTCCCGCCGCGGCGATGTCAGCTGCAGCATCAGCCGGACGTCCTCCCGGTGGGCGTTGACAGGGGCCTGATGCCACGCCGAGATGTAGGGGGTCGGCGTCGCGTAGAGGGCGTCAACGCCGCGCAGGAGCCGGCCATACAGCCGGGAGAACTCGTCGCGTTCCTCGGTGGTGGTGGCTGCCAGATCGGGGACGTGCCGGTGCGGCAGGACGTGGACCTCCAGAGGCCAGCGCGCCGCGAACGGTACAAATGCTGTCCAGTGCTCGCCCCTGAGCAGTACCCGCCCGGATTTCTGCTCGAAGCTGAGGATGTCCTCGAACAGGGTGCCGCCGTAATTCCCGATCGTGCGGATCAGCTGGGCGGTGCGGGGGGTGATGTACGGATAAGCGTAGATCTGGCCGTGCGGATGGTGCAGCGTCACGCCGATCGCCTCGCCGCGGTTCTCGAAGGGAAAGACCTGCTGGACCCCCGGCAGCGCGGACAGTGCCGCCGTCCGGTCGGCCCAGGCCTCCACCACTGTCCGCATCCGGGAGAGGGATACTCCGGCGAGGGATCCCGTATGTTCGGGCGAGAAGCACACGACTTCGCAGCGACCCACTGACTGCCGGCTGCGTCCGAGGCCGATCCTGGCCAGATCATCGAGGCCTTCCGGTGCTCCGTGGGCGGCCAGACCGGGGCCGAAGGACGGGGACTTGTTTTCGAAGACGGCCACATCGTACGGGCTGGGGACTTCAGAGGGGTTGTCCGGCGACGCCGGGGCCAGCGGGTCCAGATGCGAGGGCGGCAGGACCACCCGGTTCTGCCGGGCTGCCGCGATCGAGATCCACTCGCCGGTCAGGACATCCTGGCGCATGGTGGCGGTGGGCGGCCGGACGGCCGGATCACGGAGGTCTGGTCCGCGCAGCGGCGAGAGCACCGTGTCGGCGTCGTCGAAGTAGATGAGGTCCCGTCCGTCGGAGAGCTTGTAGGCACGCTTCGTGATCTGGTCCATGCTAGGAGTTCCCTACCCGGCGGACGGCCAGGAGTACGCCGTGTTCGGGGTTGAGCACCGGCATCGGGAGACCGGACGCTGCCAGGAAACGGCCGGTAGCTTCGATGCCGGTGCTTAGCCAGGCCGGCGGCACGGCCTGCATGAAAGCGCGTCCGTCGTCAGGCGCGGGGTAGACGGCCTCCACCCGGTAACGGCCTTCGGGGTGCAGCGCCGGAAGGCAGACCCGCCCGGGGACTTCGGCGAACGACGTCGACACGGACACCAGCGCGTAGAGGGCTTCGCTGCCATCGTGGGCGACGACGCCATGCAGCCGGAGCCCCGGATCGGGCTCGTCGGCCCGCACCATTCGCCCGCTGTGCAGCAGGGGACGGTACTGCTTGAACAGCGCGACCGCCCGCTCGAGCTCTTCACGCTCAGTGGGGTCGAGCTGCCGGACATCCCATTCAAGGCCGAAGTGGCCAAACATTGCGGTGATCGCCCGGAACGAGAGATCGTGGGTGCGCGCGGTGGTGTGGCTCGTGGTAGGTCCGATATGCGATCCGACGAGCTCCGGCGGCACCACCATTCCGGTCCAGCGCTGGATGGTCTGCCGTTCCAGGGCGTCGTTGCAGTCTGACCCCCAGACCCGGTCCGTGCGTTCCAGGATGCCGAGATCTACGCGGGCGCCCCCTGATGAGCAGCTTTCAATCTCGACCCCGGGGTGGGCTCTGCGCAGTTCGTCCAGAAGCCGATAGACAGCCCGGGTCTGGGCATGGACCGAAGGCCGGCCGGCGTGGCCCATCTCGGTCAGGTCCCGGTTCTGGTCCCATTTGAGGTAGCTGATCCGGTTCTCTCGCAGGAGGGCATCGAGCCGGTCGAAGATATACTGCCAGGCGTCGGGGTTGACCAGGTCGAGAACCTGCTGGTGCCGCCACCGTTCCGGCAGCCCGCCGTCCGTGCCGCCCACGGCGCGCGGGGCTGGCCCTGCGATCCAGCCAGGGTGTGCTCGGGCGAGATCCGAGTCCTCGTTGATCATCTCCGGTTCCACCCACAGGCCGAACTCCATGCCGAGGCCGGTCACCGCGTCGATCAGCGGCGTGAGGCCATCGGGCCAGATCTGCTCATCGACATACCAGTCGCCGAGACCCGCGGTGTCGTTGCGCCGGCCGCGGAACCAGCCGTCGTCGAGCACGTAGCGTTCAACGCCCAGGCTGGCGGCGGACTGGGCAAGTTCCAGCAGGGCCGGCAGCCGGTGGTCGAAATACACCGCCTCCCAGACGTTCAGAACCACTGGGCGAGGCTTGCCCGATGCCGCACCCGGGTGGTGCGGCCGGCCGCGGAACCAGGTGTAGAAAGCTTCGGTGATGCCGTCCAGGCCGGCGTCGGAGTAGGCGGCAAACAACCATGGGGTCTCGTAGTGGGCGTTCGGTGCCAGGCTGATTTCCGCCGATCCGAGCAGCTCCGCCGCGCCGATGACGGTCCGGCCGTCGCCGGCAGTGTCGACGAAACTCTCGTGGTTGCCGCTCCAGCCCAGGTGGACGGCCCACACTTGGCCGTGGCGGTACCCGAACCCGGCCGTGCCGGCGGCGAGCAGGAGTGCGGAGTCATGCCCGGTACGGCCGTGCCGGCCCGACCGGACCCAGGTGCCCTGATGCAACGGAAGGCGCTGGGGATGGGACTCCCGGCACCAGCGGCCGGTCAGGTCAAGAATTTCCGTTGCGGCGCGGCCCACCGGCAGCACCGCCGCCAGCTCCTCGACGACGTAGGTGCCCGGTCCATCGTTCGTCAGCGAGTGGCGGAGCTGAAGCAGGCCGCCGTCGCTGATCCGAATCTCGGTGCGGACCGTGATGCCGGCGTCGGGGTCGATCTGGGTGATGCCGGCAGAGCCGGCGTCACCCGGGTCAGCTGCGGCGGTCGCCAGCCGGAGCCGGGAGGAGTAAGCCCCGACGTTTCGGTAGCCGCGGAGTCCCGGACGCCCGCGCCAGCCCGAGGACGCCTGCGGGATCAGGCCAAGGGTCACCGGGGTGTCCAGAGCCGAGTGCGGCACGGGGTCACGCAGCAGCGAAATGTCGGGCAGGTCCGGGCCGAGGTCGGCGCCGAAGTGCAACAAAGCCGGTTCGCCAGTGCTGAAATCGATGAGCAGCGCCGTGCCCGAGCGTCGCAGGTACAGCGGCTCCGGGGGCAGGCCGAATCCTGCGGTAAGGGGTTCCGGGGCAAGGTTCAGGTCCGGGTTGTTCACTGCAGCTCCAGGCGTTGTGGGGTCGGGTGGGGTCGTAGGTGCCAGTGGTCAACTGATTGCGGCGCCGGCCGGGGCGGCGATCGGGGCCAGCCGCAGCCGGCCCACGCGTTTGCCGAGGATGCGCCTGGCTTCGCTGCCGAGCATGTCGTCGCTGATGAGTTCGTCGGCGTCCTCGAGTGCGGCGATCGTGCTGATGCCGAGCGTGCCCCACTTCGTGTGGTCGGCGAGGACCACCACGCGACGGGCCGCCGCCACGAACGCCCGGTCAGTTTCGGCCTCGAGCACGTTCGGGGTAGTAAACCCGGCGTCGGCATCGACGCCGTGGACGCCGAGGAACAGCACGTCCAGGTGCAACTGCTTGAGGGAGGACGTGGCAAGGGGGCCCACCAGCGCGTCTGAGGGCGTGCGCTCGCCGCCGGTCAGGATCACGGTGGACGGGGAGGAACCCTGGTGGAACACGTTGGCAATCCGCACCGAGTTGGTGACCACCGTGATCCGCGGACCGGCGGACAACAGCTGGGCCAGCGCCCAAGTGGTGGTGCCCGCGCTGAGCCCCACCGCCATTCCCTCGCGCACCTGGGCGGCAGCCTCCTGCGCAATAGCCATCTTTTCGTTCTTGAGCTGGGTCACCTTCAGGTCAAAACCAGGCTCGTGGGTGCTGGCTCCGCCCGGCAGTTTGGCCCCGCCATGGATTTTCTCCACCGTGCCCGCCGCATCGAGGGCTTCGATGTCCCGTCGCACTGTCATCAGTGAAACGCCCAGCATCTTGGCGAGGTCCGCGACACGGACGATCCGCTCACGCTGGACCTCTGCGAGGATGGCTGAGTGGCGGGCTGCGGCGAGCATGTGGTGTCCTTACAGGGTTGAGCGGTTTGGCGGGCTTGACTATTGTGTCTGGTTTGACTGGTTGGCGGAGGTGCCGACCAGTTCGGCCGTAGGCGAACGGACGACGGCGACGGCGCCCGCCGCGAGCCCGAGCCCGTCGGTGAGTTCCGTGCCCGTGATGAGGTCCACTCCTTCCAGCGGCAGTCGGACCTCGTGGGTTCCGTGGTTGATGCAGAACGTCCAGTCGGTTCCGTCTTTGCTGCGCCGGGCAACTTCCACGTCCTCCGGCAGATCCGGAACGAGCGGCTGCACCCCTGCGTCGGCGCAGACGGTGGTGAGCAGTTCGCCCAGGCCCTCCGGCGCGAGCGTGGTGGCGACGTAGTAAGAGCGGCCTCTTCCGGCGCGGTTGCGGGTCACGGCTGGAGAGCCTGCAGCCGGCCCCTCGGCCACGGTCGCGAGGACCTCGGCGGTAGTGGCCCGGCCCAGTTCGTTCCAACAGCTGCCGGCACCGAAGCCGCTGAGCCGGACGCTTTCCCCCGCCCGCAGCGGAAAGAACTCTTCCATCTGCACGCCCAGCAGTCCGGTGAAGGCGCCTGGGTAGCTGCCAAGCCGGATGTGGTCATTTTCGTCTACGATTCCGGAGAAATACGACACCACGAGATGGCCGCCGGAGCGCACGTATCCGTCCAGGTTCGCTACGCCCGCATCGCTGAGCAAGTACTGCATGGGGGCAACGACGAGCCGGTAGCCGGAGAGGTCGTCGGTGCTCCGGGCGAAGTCCGTGGGGATGCCGGCACGGTAGAACGCATCGTGCCAGCGCCGGGTTTCCGCAATGTTCGAGGCATCCACGCTCGGGTGCGAGTCCAGCTCCGAAGCCCAGCGGGCATCGGTGTCGTGCAGGATGACGACGTCCACCCGGCCGGAGGCCCCGGTGACTACCGAGCCGCTGAGTTCGGCCATGCTGCGCATAGCTTGGCCGAGTTGCACCACTTCACGCCACACCTTGGTCTCGGTGCCGGCATGGGGCAGCAGCCCGGAGTGGAACTTCTCGGCGCCGGCGCGCGAGGCCCGCCACTGAAAGAACAGCGCGCCGTCCGCCCCGCGGGCCACATGCTGCAGCGAATTGCGCAGCATCTCGCCGGGTGCTTTGGCGATGTTGCGGGGCTGCCAGTTCACGGCCGACGTGGAATGTTCCATGAGCAGCCACGGCTTGCCGTTGGCCCAGCCGCGGGTGAGGTCCGCGGTGGCTGCCAGTTCCTGGAAGTTCCGCGGGTCCTCGGCAATCAAGTAGTGGTCGTTGGAGACCACGTCCATCTCCCCGGACCAGCGCCAGTAGTCCAGCGGCTGGTGCAGGCCCATATTGAAGCCCATGAAGTTGGTGGTCACGGGGTGCCCCGAGTGCGAGCGGATAATCGCGGCCTCGGCCTTGTAGCATTCGAGCAGCTCGTCGGAGGAGTAGCGGGCGAAGTCCAGTTGCTGGGTCGGGTTGACCCAGGTTCCGGACGTCCGCGGCGGCAGGATCTCCTCCCAGGCCGAGTAGCGCTGGGACCAGAAGGCGGTTCCCCACGCGTCGTTGAGGGCCTCCAGGCTGCCGTACCGGCGTTCGAGCCAGTGCCGGAAACCGGCGGCGGCGCCGTCTGAGAAGTCCGGCTGGTTGTGGCAGCCGTACTCGTTGTGGACGTGCCACATGACGACGGCGGGATGGCCCTTGTAGCGGACGACGATCTGCTCGGTCAGGGCCGCGGCGGCCCGGCGGTAGTCGGGGCTTGAGGCGGCGAAGGCCTGCCGGGAACCGTAGCTGTGCCTCACGCCGTCGGCTGTTACCGGCAGTGACTCGGGGTACTTGTGGCTGAACCAGGGCGGCGGGGAGGCAGTGGCGTTCGCCAGATCAACCCGCACGCCGTTAGCATGCAGCAGGTCAAGGACCCGGTCCAGCCAGCCGAACTCGTACATGCCTTCGGAGGGTTCCAGCAGCGACCAACTGAAGATGCCCACGCTGACCAGGTTAACGCCGGCCTCGCGCATCAGCCGGACGTCTTCGTCCCACGTCTCCTCGGGCCACTGCTCGGGGTTGTAGTCGCCGCCGAAGGCCAACATCGGGGATCCCTCGGAGCCGAGGCGGGCGGTGATGTAGTCCATGGAAGCGATGTTGCCGTTGTCCACGTTTATCCTTTGCTGGAGCCGAGCGTCAAACCGGCTACGAAGTGTCGCTGGAGCAGGAGGTAGATCACCAAGGCCGGGATCGCCGTGATCATGGCGCCGGCGGCGATGAGGTTGTAGTTGGAAAGGAACTGGCCCTGGAGGTTGTTGACGGCGGTGGTCAGCGGGAGGCGGTCACCGCTTTGCAGGAAGAGCAGCGGCCAGAAGAAGTCGTTATAGATGAAGATGACCTCGAGGGTGCCCATGGCAGCCAGGGCGGGGCGGCACAGCGGCAGGATGATGTTCCAGTACTGGCGCCATACCCCGGCCCCGTCCACCAGGGCGGCCTCGGTGAGCTCCGGGGAAAGCGCCTTCATGTAGTTGGAGAGGACGAAGGTCACGAAGCCGATCTGGAAGGCTGTGTCCACGGCGATCACGCTGATGTAGGTGTTGAGCAGGCTCCCGGAATCGCTGACGCTGTATGGCAGCGGCAGCAATTTGAACATTTCGAACAGCGGCGCGGCGAGGACCTGCGGCGGCAGCAGGTTGCCGGCGGTGAACATGATCAGGAGCGTCACGTTGAACTTCCAGTTGACCCGGCTCACGGCAAACGCCATCATCGACGCAAAGAACAGCACCAGGATGACGGACGGGATGGTGATCAGGGCGGAGTTCCAGGCGTACCGGTCGAAACCGCCCTGGGTCCACGCCTGGCTGAAATTGTCGAAGTTGAACGATCCGCCGAAGCTGAAATAGCCGTACTTGTCCGTGTCTGCCTTGGGACGCAGCGCGGTGAAGATGGTCCAGACCAAGGGGACGAGCCACATAACGGCGAGCACTGTGAGGAAGAGATGGATGCCGTAGTGGGGCTTGCCACGTTTGGTGTTGGCCGGCGGGGCGGACCCTATGCGAGTGCTCCGCCCGGTGGGCGAACTGCCCGCCGCGGGTGCATCTGTGGGCTGCGCAATGCTCATGCCTCTTTGTCCTTTCCGAAGGCCCGGGACAGGTAAAACGTGATGGGTACCAGGGAAATGACAAGGAGGATGACAGCCAGCGCCGACCCGACGCCGATCACCTGACCCTCGCCGACCAGGTTTTGGATGACCAGGGCGCTGATGAGTTCCAGGCCGTTGGTGCCGCGGTTGATCACGTAGACGATGTCGAACGCCCGGAGGGACTCGATCACGGTGATCACAATAATGATGACGTTGACGGGGCGCATGGCCGGGAAGATCACCCGGAAGAAGGTCTGCACCGCGTTGGCGCCGTCGATTTGCGCGGCTTCGCGGAGGGTGGGGTCGACGCCCTTGAGTCCGGCCAAGTAAAGGATCATGACGTAGCCCGCGTGCCGCCACGTCGCCGCGATGAGCGCAGCCCAGATATTGACGCCGGAATCGCCGAACCAGTCCACGGCCTGCGGCGTTCCCGCGGTACCGAGCAGGAAGTTCAGGAGCCCGCTGTCGCGGTTGTAGAAGAGCTGCCAGATGACGCCGATCAATGCCAGGGAAAGCATCACCGGAGTGAAGAAAATGCTCTGGTAGATCTTGGTGCCCCGGATGTTCTGGTCCAACAGGATGGCCAGCAGGAGCCCCAGCGGCGTCGCGATAAGGGCGAGGAAGACCAGCCAGAGCACGTTGTGTTGCACGGCGGGCCAGAACGGAGGGTAGTTTTGGGCGATGAACTGATAGTTGCTGAGCCCAGCGGGCTTGATGTCGTCCAGACTCAGGCCATTCCACCGGGTGAAGGACAGGGCCGCGGACAGCAGGGTCGGGATCCAGACCAGGACCAGCTGTATCAGGGTGGGCAGGCCCACCATGAGACTCAGGACCCACTTATCGCGGCGGGAGAGCCGCCGGACCCGCCCCGCCCGGGCGGCGGTTATGCGCCGCGCCCCGGCGGGGCTCGTTTTGGATGATGTACTCACGAGAAGATATTCCTTAGTGCCGGATCGTGGTGGCCCGAGTGTCCGCTATTGGGCGGCATAGAGCGACTTGGCCTGGGCTTCCAGATTCTTGACGTCCACGCTGCCGTCCTTGATGAACGACTGCAGCGCCGGGATCATGACGTTGTTGGCCATGGCCGGCAGTGCATCCCGGTCAAAGAACTGGCTGATGCTCTTGGCGTTGGCGATGACGTCAGCCATCTTCTTGCTCAAGGGCGAAAACTGGGATGTGTCGGCTCCCCTGGCGGCGGCGATGTTGGAGCTGTCCACGGATGCATACACGTCCTGCCCCTCAGGGGTACCGAGGTACGCCAGGAAGTCCTTGGCGGACTGGTTCTCGCCGCCCTTCTTTGACAGCAGGAGACCATCGATAGGTGCCTCGACGGCGTCCCGGCCCTCCACGGCCAGTTCCGGGAACGGGAAGAAATCGATGTCGGCGGCGACAGTCTTATCCGTGTACTGCTGGGTGAGGAAAGAGCCGAGCAGGTACATCCCGGACTTCTTGTCGCCGAGGTTTTTGGCGGAGTCCTGCCAGGTCATGCCAAGGGCATTCGGGTTCTGGAAGGGCAGGAGCGCCTTCCAGGTATCGAAGACATCGCTGACCTTCTTTTGGTCCCAGGCTTCTTTGTGTGCCGTGAGATCCATGTGGAACTGGTAGCCGTTCAGGCGCATGTTCAGGTAGTCGAAGGTGCCCATCGCCGGCCAGCCGTCCTTGTCGGCGAACTCGATCGGGATGAGGCCGTCGGCCTGCATTTTTTTGGCCAGGGCGGTCAGCGCGTCAAAGGTGCTGGGGACCTCGTAGCCCTTCTCCGCCCAGAGGCTCTTCCGGTAGAAGAATCCCCAGGGATAGTTGTAGTTCGGGACGAAGTACATCTTGCCGTCCGCACCGGTGGACGCCTTCTTCATTGCCTCGGAATAATTGCCGCCGATTTTCTGCCAGACGTCGTCGATCGGCGCCAAGAGGCCTTTGCCGGCGTAGTACTGCATCCGGTAGCCGGCAAACCAGGTGAAGGTGTCGTCCGGGCTGCCCTGGAGGTAGGTGTTGATTTTGTTCTGGAAGTCGTTGTGCGGAACTACGTTGGTGTTGACCGTGATTCCGGACTTCTTCATGAAGGCATCCGTGACGGCCTTGTAGGCGGCCTTGGGTACTTCATCCGATGAGCCCGACCCGAAAGAAACCGTCTTGCTGCCGCCGCTGGCAGCGGGGCCGCTGCCCCCGGTGCACGCAGCCAGCAATGGAGCGCCGGCTATGGCGAGGGCGCCTGCACCAAACGTCTTCAGCAGCGTCCTCCTGTCCCACCCGCCCTGACTGGAAGCCCGGCGCAACGCGTCTTCGTGCATGGTCATGATTTCTCCTTTGAAACAGTGCGGGTGGTGTGAAGCATCTCACGGTGATAACTATCATAAACGCACAATAAAGAACGTCAAGAGGCAAAGACGAACATTGTGGAAAGGTGGCGCACGCCGTCGAGTCGTGGATGTTACACGGATGCAACCAGCGGGACATTCGGGGGAAACCGCCCGGCCGCACTATGAAAGGTGTGGCTGCATTCCCCGGCCGCGTTCTGCTCGAAGGGTCAAGAAAATGCCTACTCCGTTGAACCAGACCGTTGCGGATTCCGCCCTCCTAACGAAATCCCTGCCTCTGGGCCTGCTCCGCGCCTTCATGCAGACGAATGCCGCAGACGACGGCCTGACGCCACAGTTGCTGGCAGAACTCAAGGTGCTGGCCCAGGTCCCCGGGCTGCTCGTGGCTTGCAACTACGGCGGAACACTGTGCGACGCCGAAGGTATTTCCACCGAGACGTTACCGCTGGGCAGCGCCGCGATCGCCCTCCGCGCCTTGGCTGCGCTGCCCAACACTCACGCGGCCGTCATCTCGGGGCGCTCGCTGCGCGATCTGGCCGCGGTGTCCCGTCTGCCCGCGGAGGTACATCTGATCGGATCACACGGCGCCGAGGTCAACATGGGTTTCGCCCACGCCCAGCCGCTGGCAACCGAAGCCGCGCTCCAGCAAGTCAGCATGGCGCTGTCCGAGGCCGTGGGGTTCCAGAAAGGCGTCTGGATTGAGCGCAAGCCCGTCGCGGTGTCTGTGCATACCAGGCCAGCCACGGCTGACGTCGCGGCGGCCGTGACTGAAACGGCGCGGGAGATTGCCAGGGACCACGGCCTGTTCTTCCTCGTGGACGGTTCCGTGCTGGACCTCTCTATGGTGGAACCTTCCAAAGCGGACGCCTTGGAAGGTCTCCGGTCCCGCCTCGGGGCCAGCGCGGCTCTGTACGCCGGCGATGCTTACAGCGATGAACTGGCTATCGCCACCCTTCGCGGCCCGGACATGGGCCTGCACGTTGGGCCGGGGGATACGGGTGCCGCCCACCGGCTGCGGGACCCTGAATCGTTTGCCCGCGTCCTGGCCGTCCTCTTCGAATTCAGGCGCGCCTGGCTGTTCGGCGAAGACGCCGTGGGGCTCGAACGGCACACCATGATCGGCAACGGCTCCTCCACCGCCCTGATCACGCCGGATGCCAAGGTCTGCTGGATGAGCCACCCACTGCCGGATTCCGGCTCGCTGTTCGCGCACATCCTGGGTGGGGACGCCGCCGGACATTTCTCCGTGGAACCGGTCAAGCCGTCGCAGGTCCTCGGCCAGCGCTACGTGGACAGCACCATGATTGTGGAGACACGGTGGGCGGACGTGACCGTAACGGACTACCTGGAGCCGGCGCCGGAAGGTATCACCAGCCTGGTCCGGGTGCTCTCCGGCACCGGCGCCGCCAGAATCGTCTTTGCTCCCCGGCCGGACTACGCCAACGCCCCGTTCAGCATGGCGGCCCGCGGCGACGAACTGCACGTGGTGGGCACATCCGATCCCATCATCCTCTTCGCCCCGGGCGCCAGCTTTCACATCACGTCGGACGGCCGCCATGCGACGGCAACCGCCACTGTGAACCTGCAGGACGGGCCCATGGTCCTCAACCTTCGCTGCGGGGACACCGAACCGCAGGCGGCGGACCCGGAGGGCGAGGTGCACCGGCGTGCCGGCGTTGCCCTGGACTCGCGCCGCTGGGTGCAGGAACTGCGCCTGCCCTCCGTGAAGCCGTCGCTGGTCCGCCGCTCCGCGCTGGTGCTCCGCGCCCTGGTGCATGAGCCCACCGGGGCCGTACTGGCAGCGCCCACCACGTCCTTGCCCGAGGGAATCGGCGGGACGAGGAACTGGGACTACCGGTACTGCTGGCTGCGGGACGGGTCCATGACGGTGAACGCACTGGCGGACCTGGGCTCCACGGTGGAGGCTTTTGGCTTCCTGGCGTGGCTTGGCCGGATCCTGGAGCATGCACCGGGCCCGGAATGGCTGCATCCGCTGTACTCCGTGACAGGGTCGCCGCTCACTACGGAGGCGGTCATCGACAGCCTGCCCGGGTATGCGGGCTCCCGCCCGGTCCGGATCGGAAATGCCGCTGACCACCAGGTCCAGCTCGACGTGTTCGGGCCCATCGCCGAACTCATCCACACGCTCAGCGAACGGGGCGGCACACTGGCCGATGACCACTGGGAACTTATGGTGAAGATGGCATCCGCCGTGCTGGCCCGCTGGCACGAGCCGGACCACGGCATCTGGGAAGCCCGGCGCCCGGCCCGGCACCATGTGTACAGCAAGGTTATGTGCTGGGTGACGCTGGACCGGGCGCTCCGGACGGCCGCCCGGTATGGCAGGACGCCGGAGCCCGCCTGGGAACCAACGGCACACGCCATCCGCGAGGAGGTCCTGCGGGAGGGCTGGGACGACTCAGCGCGCTCCTACACAGTTGCGTACGACAGTCCCGACCTGGACGCCGCCGTCCTGCACATCGGGCTGTCCGGTCTCCTGGACGTCGCCGATCAGCGATTCCTGGACACCGTCACGGCCGTGGAACGTGAACTGCGGGTGGGACCCACGGTGTTCCGGTACAGGTACGACGACGGCCTGCCGGGTCTGGAGGGCGGCTTCCACATCTGCACCACCTGGCTGATTGAGGCGTACGTTGCGGTGGGCAGGATTGAGGAGGCGTGGGACCTGTTCGACCAGTTGGTGAACCTGTTCGGGCCCACCGGGCTGCTTCCTGAAGAATACGATCCCGGCACCGAAACCCACCTTGGGAACCATCCGCAGGCGTACTCCCACTTGGGCTTCATCCGCTGCGCCCGGCTCCTGGACCGACATCAGAGCAGAAGGTAGTCGGCATTCCGCTTGGTCCCTAGAGTGGAGGTAGACAAGGACCCTGCAAAAGGACTCCGCGACCAAGACGGGACCGAGCGATGACAACCCAAGCCCAAGGAGTGGGGTTCCGTTCTGAGCGGGGCCCCATTCTCATTGCCCTGATGCTGGCTACCGGACTTGTTGCCATTGATGCCACGATCGTGGCCACCGCGGTCCCCTCCATCGTGGCCGACGTTGGCGGGTTCTCGTCATTTCCTTGGCTCTTCTCCGCGTACCTGCTGGCCCAGGCCGTCTCGGTGCCCATTTACGGGAAGCTGTCCGACATGGTGGGCCGCAAACCGATCATCCTGGCCGGCATCAGCCTCTTCCTGCTCGGTTCCGTGCTCTGCGGAATCGCTTGGAGCATGCCCGCGCTGATCGCTTTCCGTGCTCTGCAGGGCCTGGGTGCAGGAGCAGTCCTCCCGGTTTCCATCACGATCGCCGGCGACATCTACTCCCTGGAGGAACGCGCGAAGGTTCAGGGTTACCTGGCAAGCGTCTGGGCGGTTTCCTCTGTGGTGGGGCCAACCCTGGGCGGGATGTTCTCGTCCCTGGGCCTCTGGCGGGGGATCTTCCTGGTCAATGTTCCGCTATGCGTCCTGGCGGGCTGGATGCTGCTCCGGACCCTGCACGAGAACGTGGAGCGGGCCCGGCATCGCGTGGATTACCCCGGTGCAGCCCTCCTGGCGGGTTCGCTGAGCCTGCTCATCCTCGGAGCCCTGGAGGGCGGCCAGGCGTGGGCCTGGAATTCGCCGCCCAGCATTGGCGCCTTCGGCGTCGGTGGAATGCTCCTTGTCGTCTTCCTCCTGGTTGAGCGGCGTGCCGCAGAGCCGGTCCTGCCGCCATGGGTAGTGTCCCGGCGCCTCCTTGCCACCACTGCACTGGTGTCTTTCGGCGTCGGAACGATCATGATCGGGCTGACTTCCTACGTGCCCACCTACCTGGATGGGGCGCTGTCCACATCACCCATGGTGGCCGGCCTGGCGCTCGCAGCGCTGACGGTAGGCTGGCCGATCAGTGCGTCACAGGCGGGCCGCTTCTACCTGCGGATCGGATTCAAAGCGACAGCCTTGATCGGCATCGCTGTCACCGTCGTGGGACTGGCTGTCCTGACGTTCACCTCCGCCACGCCCAACGTGGCGCTGATCGCCGTCAGTTGCTTCATGGTGGGACTTGGCCTTGGGCTGGTGGCCACACCCACCCTGATCGCTGCCCAATCAAGTGTTCTGTGGAACGAGCGTGGGGTGGTTACCAGCACCAACCTCTTTGCACGGTCCATCGGCAGCGCGCTTGGGGTGGCCTTGTTCGGCGCCGTGGCCAACGCCATCTATGCCGGCAGTGCAGACGGGCCCGGCAACGAGCACACCGTGGTGGTGGCGTCCGGGGCCGTCTTCCTCACGGTGCTGGCCGGTGCGGTGCTCACTGTCGCCGCCGTGATCGCGATGCCGGCCGCGTCAGCCACAGGAACTGCCGCCCCGCAAACCGGGGCACAAGGGAACGATGTTCCGGCCCGCGCCGAAGCGGATGGCTTCCAGCGCCGCTCGCCCTGACCGCTACCGTAACGCGGAGAAGATGCCGGGTGCGGGCCGGGTGCCGGTGCCAGGTCCGCGAGGATCCGCCCCACCCCAGGGGTGAACTTGAAGCCGTGCCCGGAGAAACCGGCGCCGATGACCACGGGACCCGCCCGGTCAAGGACGAAGTCGTTGTCCAGCGTGCTGGTATAGGTGCAGTTGAGGGTCTCCAACGGTGAGCCGGACGCCGTCGTCCAATACCTGCGGGTCCACCACTTTGGTGTGGCTCATCGGGTCTCGGTCAGTTCAGCAGCAGGGCCACGCCGATCATGTCGGGTACCGCCACCACCGTGGTGATCAGGACGGTGTCTTTGGCCACCGTGAGCCCCGTTTTATAGCGGCTGGCGGCAACAAAGACATTCTGCGCTGTGGGGAGGGAGGAAACCACCACCACCGCGAACAGCGTGTGGCCTTCCATTCCCAGCACGAACCGCGCGAAAAGATAGGCGATTGCCGGCTGGACCACCAGTTTGAACGAACTGGCCAGGATGGTGTCCGGGCGTCTTGCGCTGGCGGCCTGCAGCGGCCTGCTGCCATTGAGGCTCATGCCGAAGGCGATCAGCATGGCCGGGATCGCCGCGCCGCCGATCAGGTGGATCGGTTCCAGGACCAGGGCCGGTACCTGCCAGTCCAGCCCGGCCACCAGGAGGCCCAGCGCGGAACCGACAATCATCGGGTTCCGGAGGATCACGAGGATGAATCCCGCTGGCGTGGTGCGGTGGGTGCTTGTACTGGCGTCCAGGATCATCAGGAAAACCGGCGTAAAGAAGGCCAGCTGGAAAATGAGCAGCGGTGCCACGTAGCTGGCGTCGCCCAAAACGTAGACCGCGATGGGGATGCCCAGGTTCGCGGAGTTGGCCAGGGATGCGGCCATCGACGACATCAGCGCCTCGGGCAACGCGCGCTTGAGGGCGAATTTCACGATGCTGAAGAACATCAGGGCGCAGGCAATGGCTGCCACCGCGGTAACCAGCAAGGGCTCAGCGAAGACTTCCCGCAGCGCTGCCTTGCTCAGGGTCTCAAACAGGAGGGCCGGGCTGGCCACAAAGAACGTCAGGGCGCTGAGAACCTGGCGGGCGTTATCGCCCAGGATCCGCTGCCGGCCCACAAACCAGCCCACCAGGATGATGAACCACACGACAAAAAATCCCTGCAGCACTCCTACCAAGACAACATTCCGAGGGTGCGGCGGGTGGGTTTGCCTGGATTCACGCTCCGGCTACAGGCCGGCGTTATTAAGTGCGAACGGCGGGCGCATCAGACCCGGAGTGTGGCCCTCCGCGGGATCGTTGCCGATCTGGACGATCCGGTTGTCCTTATCTACGTGGACAACTTTGGGGTCGTAGGCGGCGGCCTCTTCCGTGGTCATCTGGGCATAGGTGATCAGGATGACGATGTCGTTCTCGTGCATCAGGTGCGCAGCGGCCCCATTGATGCCAATCACGCCAGAGCCGCGCTCGCCGGCGATGGTGTAGGTTTCCAGGCGCGCACCGTTGGTCACATCCACAATGGCCACAAGCTCGCCGGGAAGGATATCGGCAGCATCAAGGAGGTCCAGGTCAACAGTGACCGAACCTACGTAGTGGAGGTCAGCGTGCGTGACGGTGGCCCGGTGGATTTTGGACTTGAATATTGTGCGATTCATAACGTCGCTATTCTAGCCCTGACCCCCGGATCGCGCTGTGACGCACCAAACGCGCGGTGATAACTACACGCTACGGCGACGGCGACGGCGGCCGGCCGCCCGGACCGCCTCCGTCCCTCCCTGCCGCATCGGTCCGCGCTACCGAAGCGGCGGTGGCGGCGAGCGTCTCGCGCGCGGCCATGATGGCGGGCCGCTGTGCACTGGAGCGGCGGACCGACGTGAACACGGTGCGGTACGGATTGCCGGGCAGGTCCAGCAACTGGGCGGAGGTGCCGCGGCCGGTCCACACGAGGTCCGGCATCAGTGCCACGGCATTCCCGGACTCGATCAGCCGGATCTGAGCCTGGAGATCAGCTGTTTCGAAGCGCACATCGGGCTCGAAACCAGCCCCTCGGCAGGCCTGTTCCGCCCAGTGCCGGGAGGCCGCGCCGCGGGGCTCCATGACCCACGGCAGCGTCGCAGTGTCTTCCAGCGAACGGATGGCGGGCCCGCCGTCGGAGGCTGGCGGAACGGCAAGCCGGATGGCGTCGGTGGTCAGTTTGACGCGGTCCAGCTCGGCATAACGGGGCGCGGCATGGCCCGGATACTGCTCGGCGATCACCAGGTCGAAGTCGCGCGCCCAGGTTTCGTGCAGGGCGGTTTCCGGCTCACGCTGGGTCATCTCGATCCGCACCTCGGGGTAGGTGTTCGTCATGCGCGTGAGGGTTTCCGGCATCAATGCCAGCGCTGCGGACTGGAAGACGGCGATCCGCACGGTTCCGGTGACTGTGGTCAGCGACGTTGCCAGGTCCGCTTCAGCATGTTCAAGGGTTTCGAGCAGCTGGGCGGTATGTGCCACCAGGACTTCAGCCTGCGGTGTCAGCTGGACCCGGCGGCCGGTTTTGCGGAGCAGTTCCACCCCCACTTCTTTTTCGAGCAGGGCGAGTTGCTGCGATACCGACGACGGGCTGTACTGCAACGCCTCTGCCACCTCGGCCAGCGTCCCCCGGATCTTCAACTCGCGGAGCAGCCTCAGGCGCCGGACATCGAGCATGGCCACATTCCTTGCAGAATCTAAATGAGTGACGAATCTAATGAATATTGGTTAGCAGTATTCACTTTATCTAACGCAATCACGCTTGCATACTGTTGTTGCAGAGTTACCCCCGTCACAGCCCGCCGCCGCGCGGGGGCCGCACCCCACGCAGGAGATTGCTGATGAGTACTAGAGACATGACCCAGTCGATCATGCGGCGCAAGCCCATCGATGACATCGAAGAAGAAAACAAGCACAGCGGGCTGTTCAAGTCCCTCGGACTGTGGCAGCTGACGGCCATTGGCGTCGGCGGCATCATCGGCGTCGGCATCTTTTCCCTCGCCGGGCTGGTGGCCGCAGGCAGCGGGGACAACCCGGGAGTGGGGCCCGCGGTGCTGATTTCATTCCTTATTGCCGGGCTGGCCTCGGCCGCAGCCGCCCTCTCTTACGCGGAGTTTGCCGGCATGATCCCCCGGGCCGGTTCGGCCTACACCTATGGTTATGTCGCTCTCGGTGAGGTGATCGGCTGGTTCATTGGCTGGGATCTGCTGCTGGAATACATTGCGATAGTTGCCGTGGTGGCCATCGGTATCTCCGGTTACCTCGAGGCGTTCCTGTCCGGCATCGGCGTTCACATGCCTGTTTGGATGACCTCGACGCCGGATGAGGGCAAGGGCGGGCTGCTCAACATTCCGGCCATCCTGGTCTGCCTGCTGGTGACCTGGATTCTCTCGCGGGGAACCAAGGCCTTCGGCCGGTTTGAACTGGTGGCCGTGGCCATCAAGGTTCTCCTGATCCTGTTCATCATCGGCCTCGGCGTCTTCTATATCGACACGAACAATTACAACCCGTTCATGCCCAGCGGCTTCGGCCCAGTCCTGGCGGGCTCGGCCACAGTGTTCTTCGCCGTGTTTGGCTACGACGCCATGAGCACCGCCGCGGAAGAGGCAAAGGACGGGAAGAAACATATGCCCAAGGCCATCGTCCTGTCCCTGGTCGTGGCCATGCTGCTCTATGTTGCGGCAACTCTGGTCCTGACCGGCATGCAGAACTACAAGGACATCGATCCAAAGGCGGGCTTCGCGTCCGCGTTCACCGGCGTGGGCCTGCCTGTAATCGCCACCATCATCTCGGTCTTCGCCGTCCTGTCCATCCTCACCGTGATGCTCACCTTCCTCCTCGGCGTCACCCGCGTGTGGTTCTCCATGAGCCGCGACGGCCTGCTCCCTGGCTGGTTCGCCAAGACGGACCGCAATGGCACTCCGCAGCGAGTCACCTGGATCGCCGGCGTCGCCTCGGCTTTGCTGGCCGGCGTGTTCCCCATCAAGGCGGTCGCGGATCTGACCAACATCGGCATCCTGGCCGCGTTCGTCGTCGTCTGTTTCTCGGTGATTGTCTTCCGCTACAAGAGGCCGGATGCCCCCCGTACGTTCCGCCTGCCGCTGATGCCGGTCATCCCCGCCTTCGGTGTGCTGGCGTCGGGGTTCCTGATGCTGCAGCTGCACTGGGAGACATGGTTGCGGTTCGGTGTGTGGCTTGTGGTGGGGTTGGCAATCTACTTCTCCTACGGCCGCAAGCACTCGCTGATGAACCCCAACAGCCCGCGGCACGACGAAGCCGTGGAGATGCACCGGCCCCTCGCCTGACCCACACCACACCCCGCCCCAATAGGCTCTCTCACTCACTGCAATAAATAACCGGGGGATGTGCAGGGAGTGAGAGAGGGTCTGGGGGCCGGCCGCAATAGTTTGGTTTCCTAACCTGTATTGCTTAGAAAACATCGCTTTATCTTATGTGATTTTAAGCTCATACTGATGGATAAGCCCCCTCCATCCCTAGGAAAGAACGAGCAAATCATGACTCACACTGCAACGGAAACCTCCGGGCGAACTGATGTCCCGCAGGCCCGTGCCCTGGCGGCGGAAACCGTCACCCTGGTGCGTCGCTGGCTGACCGAGGCGTCGAAAGTTCCTGTTGATGCTTCAGCGGAGCAGCTTGCCGGTGTGCTGAAGGACCCGAACGGGCTGGAGTTCACCGTTGGATTTGTGGACGGCGTGGTCCGCCCCGAAGATCTGAACGTCGCCGCCCGCAACCTCGCCGCCCTCGCGCCAAAGGTCCCGGCGTTCCTGCCCTGGTACATGCGCAGCGCAGTCCAGCTCGGCGGCACCATGGCCCCCCTCCTGCCCCAGGTGGTTATCCCGATCGCCCGCCGCGTGCTCCGCGAGATGGTGGGCCACCTGATCGTGGACGCCACCGATGCCAAGCTGGGGCCCGCCATTGCGAAGATCCGCAAGGACGGCATCAAGCTCAACGTCAATCTTCTCGGCGAAGCGGTCCTGGGTGAGCACGAGGCCTCCCGACGGCTCGAAGGCACCCATATGCTCCTTGCCCGGCCGGACGTGGACTATGTCTCCATCAAGGTTTCCTCCACCGTTGCCCCCCACTCCGCGTGGGCCTTCGATGAAGCCGTTGAGCACGTCGTCGAAAAGCTCACCCCGCTGTTCGCCAGCGCCGCCTCCTTCGCCGGCGCCGGCCAGAAAGCCAAGTTCATCAACCTGGACATGGAGGAATACAAGGACCTGGACATGACCATCGAGGTCTTCACCAGGATCCTGGACAAGCCAGAGTTCAAGGACCTCGAAGCCGGCATTGTGCTCCAGGCCTACCTGCCGGACGCCCTCTCCGCCATGATCCGCCTCCATGGCTGGGCCGCGGAACGCCGCACCAACGGCGGTGCCGCCATCAAGGTCCGCGTAGTCAAGGGCGCCAACCTGCCGATGGAACAGGTGGAAGCCTCACTCCACGACTGGCCGCTGGCCACCTGGCACACCAAGCAGGACTCGGACACCAACTACAAGCGTGTCATCAACTACGCCCTGCACCCGGACCGGATCAAGAACGTCCGCATCGGTGTGGCCGGGCACAACCTGTTCGACATTGCCTTCGCCTGGCTCCTGGCCAAGCAGCGCGGTGTGGAGTCCGGCATCGAGTTCGAGATGCTGCTCGGTATGGCGCAGGGCCAGGCCGAGGCGGTCAAGAAGGACGTCGGCTCGCTCCTGCTCTACACGCCCGTGGTGCACCCGGCCGAGTTCGACGTCGCCATCGCCTACCTGATCCGCCGCCTCGAGGAGGGTGCCAGCCAGGACAACTTCATGTCCGCAGTGTTTGAGCTGAGTGAGAACGAATCCCTGTTTGAGCGCGAGAAGCGGCGCTTCCTCGCCTCCCTGGACAAGCTCGACGACGAGATCCCGCCGGCCAACCGGCAGCAGAACCGCAGCCTCCCGCCGCAGCCGACCGCCGATGAGGCAGAACGCGGCTTCGGCAACACCCCTGACACGGACCCGTCCCTGCCCGCCAACCGCATCTGGGGCCGCGCTATCCTGGACCGCGTCGTGGCGTCCACCCTGGGGACCGCCGCCGTCGACGCCGCCACCATCACCGACGAGGCCGCCCTCAACACCGTGATTGAGACGGCCGTCGAGAAGGGCAAAGCCTGGGGCGCCCTGACCGGCGACGAGCGCGCCGAGATCCTGCACCGCGCCGGCGACGTCCTCGAGGCCCGCCGCGCCGACCTCTTGGAGGTCATGGCCAGCGAAACCGGCAAAACCATCGACCAGGGCGACCCCGAAGTCAGCGAAGCCATCGACTTCGCCCACTACTACGCCGAGTCGGCGCGGAAGCTGGAAAAGGTCGACGGCGCAACGTTCGTTCCGGCCAAGCTCACCGTGGTGACCCCGCCATGGAACTTCCCGGTGGCCATCCCGGCCGGATCCACCCTCGCGGCACTCGCCGCGGGCTCCGCCGTCGTGATCAAGCCTGCCAAGCAGGCCCGACGCAGCGGCGCCGTGATGATCGAGGCATTCTGGGAAGCCGGTGTGCCGAAGGACGTGCTGACCATGGTGCAACTGGGCGAGCGGGAGCTGGGCCAGCAGCTGATCGCCCACCCTGCGGTGGACCGGGTGATCCTCACGGGCGGCTACGAGACCGCCGAGCTGTTCCGTTCCTTCCGCAAAGACCTGCCGCTCCTAGCAGAGACGAGCGGCAAAAACGCCCTCATCGTGACCCCGAGCGCGGATCTGGACCTGGCCGCGAAGGACGTGGCGTACTCGGCGTTCGGGCACGCAGGCCAGAAGTGCTCTGCCGCCTCGCTGGTGATCCTGGTGGGCTCCGTTGCCAAATCCAGGCGGTTCCACAACCAGTTGATCGATGCCGTCACGTCCCTGAAGGTGGGCTACCCGCAGGATCCCACCAGCCAGATGGGCCCCATCATCGAGCCCGCCGACGGCAAGCTCCTGCACGCCCTCACCACCCTGGGCGAAAGCGAAACCTGGGCGGTGGAACCTCAGAAACTGGATGAAACCGGCCGGCTCTGGAGCCCGGGCGTGCGCTACGGCGTCCGCCGCGGGTCCTACTTCCACCTCACTGAATTCTTTGGCCCGGTCCTCGGTGTGATGACGGCCGACACGCTTGAAGAGGCCATCGCCATCCAAAACCAGATCGAGTACGGGCTCACCGCTGGCCTGCACTCCCTGAATCCTGATGAGGTGGGTCTCTGGCTGGACACCATCGAGGCCGGCAACCTGTACGTCAACCGCGGCATCACCGGCGCCATTGTGCAGCGCCAGCCGTTCGGCGGCTGGAAGAAGTCGGCCGTGGGCGCCGGTACCAAAGCGGGCGGACCCAACTACCTCGCCGGCCTGGGCGACTGGGTCTCCTCCCCGAGCGCGGCCACCGCCGCCATCACCAACTCGGGCGTGCGGCGCATCCTGAACGCAACCGCCGGCATCCTCCAGTCGGCAGAAACCGAGTCGCTGCAGCGGTCCCTGGCCTCCGACGCCCAGGCCTGGGCCGACGAGTTCGGTACGGCCAAGGACGTGTCCGGCCTGAGCGCGGAGCGGAACATCTTCCGCTACCGGGCGCTGCCGGTCACCGTCCGGCTCTCCGAAGGCGCCCCGCTGGCGCACCTGGCCCGGACCGTGGCCGCGGGCGTGCAGGCCGGTTCGGCGCTCACGGTGTCCACCGCCGTCAAACTTCCCGCCCAGCTGCGTGCGGTGTTCACCGGCCTGGACATCAGTGTGACGGTGGAGTCCGACGCCGGCTGGCTGGCTTCAGTGGCACGCCTCGCCACCTCAGGCAAATTGTCCGGCGCACGGATCCGCCTGATCGGCGGCAACGCCACCGCCCTCGCGGGAGCCACCGACGGTCGCCCGGATGTAGCGGTCTACGCGCACCCGGTGACCGAAGCCGGCCGGGTGGAGATGTTGCCGTTCCTGCACGAGCAGGCCATCAGCATCACGGCCCACCGGTTCGGGACCCCGAACCACCTCTCAGATGCACTGATTTAATCCAGGGAGCCTCAGGGCAGGCGTCCCCAAACGAAAGTCCCGACGGCCACTTGGTGGCCGCCGGGACTTTCTGTTGTTAAGTGGGCCCACGCAATATGCGGCGGGCGGAGACCAATAAAATCACCCCAGATACCAGCCCGGGGGAGTCCACGACGTGGGAACGCTGTGGGCCGAGAAATCTTCGCAACGGGTGCAGGTGTAGGCGACTTCGCCCAGTGTCCTGACCGCCCCGTCACGCCGGTAAACCGGGGGAACATATGACTCAAGGTAGATAAATTCGTCCGTGCCGCACTTTTCGCAGGTTGGCTTACCTACGTATTCGGCGGCGTGGGTGATGCCGGAGCCAAAGCTGGCATGATGCGTAACCAGCGGGCGCACGGTGTTATGTCGGGGAGCAAATGCTGTGTGGTGATGGGTGTTCCCGGCTGTCGTCATTGGCTGCCTATCCCGAGCGCGGCCCTCCATGGGCTGCGGGGCGCACTCGTAGTGTTGAACCGGCCTCTGCTTGACCCCATGGAAAAACCAGCATAAAGGAGGCTGGGTTTTTCTTCAATGGTTTTGAGTAAATATGGTGTGGTCAGGTGGTTTTCTTGAGTGTCCGCCAGGTCCGTCAATGGCCCGGCGGCGTGAAAGCCTAGGCGGGCAGGTGCGGGTACTCCGGCTGCCTGTGCTGGAACTCCAGCACATCCTTGTTGAGGACCAGTCCGCCGCGGATCTCGATGGCCCGGGCGATGGTTTCGTTCGCGTCCCAGGCTTCCGGCCCGCCCGTGACCGTCTCGAGGAACGGCAGCAGGGCCTGGCTGATTTCCCACGTGGACGAATTCCAGAGATAGGACGGGCTGTGGTCCACCGCGTAGTAGTTAATATGGTCGCCAATGGCGAATATCGGCTCGGCGAACGTGGTGGAACGCGCCCAGCTGAAGCCCATGCCCTCATCGCACGAAACGTCGACGATCAGGCTCCCGGGGTTGAACGCTGCCAGGTCCTCGGCCCACAGGTACGTCAGCGGATTGTTCGGATCCTGCAGGGTGCAGTTGACCACAATGTCGCTTTCGGCCAGGAACGGCGCCAACGGAACCCGGCCCCGCTCGGTGATGACCTGGCTCAGGAAGGGGGCCTCGTCGTCGTGATCAAACTGCACGATGTTGACCGAATGGATCGGGGCGCCCACCGCGGCGACTCCGCGGTTGGTCAGCACCTGGACGTCATGGATGCCGTGCGCGTTCAGAGCCGTCACGGCGCCGCGGGCAGTAGCCCCGAAACCGATCACCACGGCGCTGAGGCGACGCCCGTAGTCACCGGTTGAACCTGTCAGCGAGAGGGCGTGCAGCACCGAACAGTACCCGGCCAGCTCATTGTTCTTGTGGAATACGTGCAAGCCAAAACCGCCGTCGCTGGCCCAGTGGTTCATGGCCTCGAAGGCAATAAGCGTGAGCTTTTTGTCGATGGCGAGCTGGGTGATGGCGCGGTCCTGGACGCAGTGCGGCCAGCCCCAGAGGACCTGGCCGTCGCGCAGTTCGGCAAGGTCTTCCGGCTGCGGTTTCGGCAGGAGCACGACGTCGGCCTCCGCCAGCAGCGCTTCCTTGGTTGCTATAGTGCCGACGAGGGTGGAGAGGTGCTCGTCCGAGACGCCGAAGCGCTCGCCGTAGCCCTGCTCAAGGATGATGCTCTGGCGCAGTTCAGGGGCGATGCGTTCGAAGTGCAGGGGGTGGATGGGGAGGCGGCGTTCGTCCGGCTTGCGGGTTGATGCCAGTACGCCCAGAGTCAGCTGGCTCTGTTGGCCACTCACTTCTTTTTAGCGGTTTTGGACGTGCTGTCCAGGGAGGAGGCGGGCGCTGCGGCTGCGCGCTTCTCGGCGCGCTTTTCCTTGATGGATTTGCCGGCTTTTTTGGATGCTGCTTGACGCGGGGACTTGTCAGCCATGATTGCTCCTGTAGCGGAACCGAAGAGGTTCCTGACTGCTGACGATACACGTGGGCACCTAACGGGCGAGGTGGGTGTATGGATGCGGAGGCACGCGCTGCTGTTCCCGGGCAGGACGGCGCGCAGGTGACTTTCAAAGATCAAGTACCGGACCGCGCCTGGACCGAAACACACGACAGCCGCACGGAAACCATCACCTGCACCTGCGTGGTGTACCCGTGGCGGACAGCACGCGGCTGAGTCTAAGCGCGCAGTACGTTCCCAAGGGGCTCGGCCGGACGTTTCTGCGGGCAGGGAGGGCGCCTACCGGAAGCAGGAAGCGGCCCGGCTGGCGGCGCTGAAGAAGGCCGTGGAGCGAGGGGTGAGGAAGGCCAAGAGCGGCTGGGAAACGCCGGGCGGCGGTTCAGGAAAGTGGAGCGGCTGACGGGAATCGAACCCGCGTATCAAGCTTGGGAAGCTAGCGCTCTACCATTGAGCTACAGCCGCGTGGCCCCCATCTGCGCGGGGCAAAACTTAGCTTAGCGCAGATGCGCGCCCGCGCTGGCAACAGTGCCCACGGTGCGGGCCGTGTCTGCTCAAATCCCGCCGCGCGGCGTCATCCAGTAACTCTTCAATAACGGCCCCGTCCGTGGCTAGGCGCGGGACAAAACCACTGGCTACGGTGAACGCGTTAGCTGCGGTGTCATGGGGGTGAGGCGGGCTACCACCGCTCGCCTGACGCTAACCGAAGGATTCCCCATGGCATTTGCAGAACACGAGGTACTCATTCCGAGTGATGCCATGGACGTGTACACCTTTTTAGCGGACGGCATGAACCTGCCGCAGTGGCGCCCGGGCATCCGCACCATCAGCCTGGCATCGGGCACCGCCGGGACCAAGGGCGCAGTGTACCGGCAGACGGTGGTGGGCCGGGCCGGCCTCACAGTCGCAGCCGACTTCGAAATCACCGAGGCCAGGCCCGGTGCAGAACTCGGGTTCCAGGTTATTGCCGGCCAGACACGGCCCTCCGGCGGGTATTACCTCAGCACGGAACCGGCGGGAACCCGCGTCCGGTTCGCCCTCGACTATCAGCCCAAGGGCCTTCTCGGACTCATGAATACCGGCGTCCAGCGCGGCATGAAGGCCGAAGTGGCCCAGCTGGAGCGACTTAAGGACGTGCTGGCCATTCGCTCGGCCGCGTAGGTTTTCCGGGTTCAATGCCCCGGCGCCGCTATTGCGCCAGCCGCTGGCCCGCCCAGCTTCCAGTGACGTTCGACGCCGCCGCAAGGGTTCCGCCGCTCAGGTCCCAGTACTGCACCACGTCATTGGCGCGGCGCAATGCCACTCCAGTCGAGTTAAGGGCCGTGACATCGCGCAGGGGGCTGATCCCGGTCACGTCCGTCCAGCCGATGGCTACGGTGGGCCGGGCTTCGGCGCGGGGCGCCAGGGTGCCTGCTCCCCGGTAAAGCAGCACGCCGCCGTCGGACTTTATGGCCAGGAGGTCCTGGAACCCGTCGGCGTCGTAGTCCACCATGCTCAGACGGCTGGCGGAAACACCGGTGGCCACGGTCTCGCGGGCCGCCAAATCCCCGGCGCCCTTGTTCGGGTAAAGGTAGAGGTTGCCGGCGGTGTCCAGGGCGACCAGCTGCGGGAGCCGGTTGTTGGCGCACCAGCCGCCGACGGCGAGTGTCATGCTGGCCCAGCCGGACTGGCCGAGAGTCACTGCGGTGCCAAAACCTCCACCAACCAGCCCCGGATGGAGCGTCAGGCGGCCGTCATTCCACTGGGTCAGAAGGTCATAGACGCCGTCGCGGTCCCAGTCCGGGGTAAAGACTTCCTTGGCCGATCCGAAGCCGGAACCGATGACCTTGGCTGCCCCAAAGGTTCTGTTCCCGGCGGAGGGGCGGTTGAGGAGTTGGCCTGAGGAATTGATGGTCACCAGGTCGGCAGCGCTGGTGATCGCGGCGCTGGCCAGGTTCTGTGTGGGCGGCATGTGTTTGACCGCGGGATCGCACACGGTGGGGGCTTTAGCTGGGAAGGCATTGCCGTTGGAGGCGCTGCCCCCGGGGGAATTCACGGTGCCGGCCGGGAGGGTGGTGTAGCCGAAGAAGTTTACGACTCCCCAAATGGTGTACAGACTGTTCGTATAGGAGATTCCGGCGCCCATGACGTTGAAGCGCGGGTCGAGCAACATGGCGTTGTGGCCGGGGGAGCTCTTCCACCACTCCACCAACAGCGCGGCGTTGCGGTCCGTGCGGATGGCGATGACCTCGCCTGCGCTGCTTGGGCTCATGGCTCGGGGGTCGGTCCAGAAACTGGCACGGTGCTCAATGACTTCGCGGGAGGCGATGTTGTCGGACCAATCCTGGGCCAGGCCCGCCACTGTGGGGTTGTACTTGACTGGCGCCAGGCCATTGGCCACCCGGTATTCGTTTATTTTGGTGAACACGGTCAGGATGGCGGCGGCGTTGTTGTCCGGGACCAGCGCTTCGGTGCGAAGTGATTCGGCGGCGAGG
The DNA here is from genome assembly GCF_040546085.1 of Arthrobacter sp. UYEF21. Taxonomy (NCBI): domain Bacteria; kingdom Bacillati; phylum Actinomycetota; class Actinomycetes; order Micrococcales; family Micrococcaceae; genus Arthrobacter; species Arthrobacter sp. UYEF21. The sequence continues at coordinate 148,906 of NZ_JBEPNF010000006.1, read as the reverse complement.
GATTCCGTTGCGAGTGTAGGCGGGGCGGAAACCGTGGATTTGTGCTGCGCCAGCTCGTCCTCGGGCGCCCACAGCGGCGGCACGGAAGGGACTTCGGGTGCGAGTGGTCCGGAGGAGACTGTGGCAGGTAGAGCCTCGGTTGCCGCCTGTGGCACTGCTGCTGTGGCTGGCGAATTTTGTCCCCCGGCGGGCGATGCCGGGGTAATCGCCGGTTCCACCGCCGGGGCGAGTGGAGACCTGGTGCCGGTGTCCGCTTTGCGTGCGCCGTCGGTGTCCGCGGTTCCTGCGGGGCCGAGGGTCACGTTTCGTGGGCCTGTGGCGCTCGCTGCCTCGACTGACGGCTCGTGCCCAGGCGGGCTGGAATACAGGCCGGCGGCCGGGGAGACAAGGGCGAGAGCGCACAACATTGCCACAACGGCAGGCGCCGCAAAGTTTTTCAAACCAACCCCAGATCAGTTCAGTTCAGTTGTACCAACCGGGAGACCTCCGGCGGCTGACATCCTGAGGCAACATTAGCCCCAGTAGGTGACAGCAACAACGCAAAATGTGCGCTATGGACAACGCATAGTAATTTGGGAGGCGTGCTGATCAGTGACCGCGATATTCGTGCCGAAATAGACTCCCAACGGATCGTCCTTGAACCCTACGATTCCGCGATGGTCCAACCGTCGTCGGTGGACGTGCGGATCGACCGGTTTTTCCGGCTTTTCGACAACCACAAGTACGCCCACATCGACCCCGCCGAAGAGCAGCCCGAGCTGACCCGCCTGGTGGAGGTGGAGCGCGGCGAGCCTTTCATCCTGCACCCCGGCGAGTTTGTACTCGGCTCCACCTACGAGAGCGTCACCCTGCCGGACGACATCGCTGCCCGTCTGGAGGGCAAGTCATCGCTGGGGCGGCTGGGCCTGCTGACGCACTCCACAGCCGGGTTCATCGATCCAGGCTTTTCCGGGCACGTCACGCTGGAACTCTCGAACATGGCCACCCTGCCCATCAAGCTCTGGCCGGGCATGAAGATTGGCCAGCTGTGCTTCTTCCGGCTGACCTCGGCCGCCGAACACCCCTACGGCTCGGGCGACTACGGCAACCGCTACCAGGGCCAGCGTGGCCCCACCGCCAGCCGCAGCCATCTGAACTTCCACCGCACGGAGATTTAGGCGAAGTTTCGGGGCGGGCTGTTCGAGCTCTCACCCTCGATGAGGTGTTCTAGGCGCGGGCCGGTTCCTGGGCGCGCGGCCGGAACGCTTTGAGCACGGGCTCCACGTACCGGGCGGCCAGCGGACCGATGATGGCCATGAGCAGGACGTAGGCGGTAGCCAGGGCAGCGAGTTCGTACGGGACCACGCCGGAGGCCACTGCCAGGCCAGCGATGACGATGGAGAACTCGCCGCGGGCAATAAGCGCCGCACCGGCACGGAAACGTCCAGGACGCGCGATCCCTGCCCGCTTGGCGGCCCAGATGCCAGTGACCATTTTGGTGGCGGCGGTGATGACCGCCAGCACCAGCGCCCAGCCGAGCACGGGCGGGATGGACGACGGGTCCATGTTGAGTCCGAAGGCCACAAAGAAGATGGCAGCAAACAGATCCCGCAGCGGCTCCAGGATCCGGGTGGCGTTGTGGGCTGTGGCGCCTGAGATGGCGATGCCAAGCATAAACGCGCCTACCGCCGCCGAAACCTGCATGGCCGACGCCACGCCGGCAACCAACAGGGCGGCACCGAGCAGGTTGAGTAGGAACACTTCGGAGTTTTCGCTGTGCACCGCCCTGGACACATGGTGGCCGTGCCGGAGCGCAACAATGAGGACCAGCGTGACCACCGCCAGGGATATGCCCACGGTGCTCAGCCCGCCCAGGAAGCTCACGCCGGCCAGGGTGGCTGTGAGGATCGGCAGGTACACGGCCATGGCCAGGTCCTCGAACACCAGAATGGACAGCACGGCGGGGGTCTCGCGGTTACCGATCCGGCCAAGGTCCCTGATGACCTTGGCGGCGATCCCCGAGGACGAAATATAGGTGACGCCGCCCATGACCATGGCGCCCACCCCACCCCAGCCAAGCAGGAGCGCCAGCCCGGCCCCTGGGATAAAGTTCAGCACCAGATCAAGAACACCGGCCTGCCAGGACCTGCGCAGACCGGTGAAAAGCTCGGCAGCCGTATATTCCAACCCGAGCATAAGCAGCAGCAGGATCACGCCGATCTCCCCGGAGAGATGTGCGAATTCCTGCATACCTTCGAGCTTGACCATACCGCCCGCACGGAAGGCGAGACCGCCCACGAGGTACAGCGGGATGGGTGACATTCCGATCCGTCCGGCCAGCCTGGCCAACAGGCCAAGGCAGAACACAACGGCCCCCAGTTCGATGAGGGTCAGGGCCAGCGGGTCCATGGCGCTCAGCCGTTGCGGAGGATATCGGCCGCCGAATCGAGGCCTTCTTGCGTTCCCACTGCAACGAGCAGGTCACCTGAATGAAGTACGACGTCGGGTCCCGGCGACGGGAGCACCTCGCCTTCCCGCATGATCGCCACAATCGAGACACCGCAGCGGGTGCGGATGCACGCCTTCCCCATGGGCTGGTTCTGGAACGGGGAATCCGGGGCAATGGAGAACTGCCGGGTCACGATGCCGGGCACATCCCGGTGCTCCTCCGTCAGTTTCATGGCCAGATGCCGCCCGCCGAGGAGGTTGCCCAAGGTTGCTGCTTCGTCCGCCGTCAGGGGAATGGAAGCCTGGCAGGTATCGGGATCGTCCCAAGTGGAAACGATAAGTTCCGTCTGGCCTTCCCGCAGCTCCACAACGCCAATGCGGCGGCCGGAAGCTGTCATGAAATCCTTCCGGCGGCCCAGGCCGGGGAGGTCCGTCTCGTCCACGTTCATACGTCCAGCCTAGTCTCCGCAGGCCGGTTTCGGGCTGCCGCACGCCGGTCGAGGACTCGGGCCGGATGCAGCGCGGACTCGTGCCGAATGCAGGCGACCGTGGGGGTGCCAGGACGCAGTGTTAGTGGCCGGTTGCCCGGTCACGTCTACGATGCGGGGACCAGGGCGATGGAGGTCTTGTTCGGCGGCTTCACCGGCAGCAGGACCAACAGCCCGGCCAGGAGGACCACCATGATGCCCAGAATTCCCCAGCGCTGGGCCTCGCCGGGTGCAACCAGGGGAGTGGCCAGCGTGATGCACAGCGTAAACAGGGCAGGGGCCAGGAAACTGACGGCGCGGCCGGTGGTGGCGTACAGTCCAAAGAGTTCGCCGGTCTCGCCGCTGGGTGCCAGCCGGGCCAGATAGGCCCGGGACGAGGACTGGGCCGGGCCCACGAAGAGGCAGAGGAACAGGCCGAACACCCAGAAGGTGGTGCTGCCGGCCCATGCTGTTCCGAAGAAGACGTAATTGCCGTTTCCGAGGACCAGGATCATGGTGCCGGCGATCAACAGCCCCACGAGGGAGCCCATGATGACCGCCTTGGGGCCCACCCGGTCATCCAGGAAGCCGCCGATGATGGCGCCCACGGCCGCCACCACGTTACCGAAGATGGCGAAGAAAATGACCTGGGACAGCTCGAAGCCGAACGTGCCGGCGGCGATGATCCCGCCGAACGTAAAGACTGCCGCGAGGCCGTCGCGGAAAACGGCACTGGCGACGAGGAAGTAGATGGTGTGCGGGCTGGTGGCGTAGATGGCCTTGATCCGGCGGAAAAGCAGGCCGTAGGAGGCCAGGAATCCCAGCGGCCTGGCCCGCGCCGGCCGCGGAAGTTCCGGAACCGCGAACAGGACGGGCAGGGCGAAGACGAAGAACCACAGCGCGGAGAACACCGCAACGAGCCGGATGTTGAGGCTGTCCTCGGTGGACGCCCCGAACCAGTCAAAGCTTGGCTGCACAAAGAGCTGCAACACAATCAGCAGGGCCACGATGCCGCCGAGGTAGCCCATGCCCCAGCCAAGTCCACTGACCTTGCCGATGTTTCCCGGCGTGGAGATCTGGGTGAGCATGGCGTTGTAGTTGACGCCCGCGAACTCGAAGAACACGTTCCCCAGCGCAATCAAGGAGACGCCCAGGAGCAGGAACTCAGGGCGGGGGAACACAAAGAAACACAGCCCGGTCAGGACGGCGACCGCGGCCGTGTTGACCCCCAGCCACAGCTTGCGGCGCCCGCCGTTGTCCGAGCGCTGACCCGTCACGGGAGCCAGCAGCGCGATGGCGAGACCGGCGATGGCCAGGGCACCGCCGAGGATGGCCGACGCCTGGTCTTCGCCGCCGAAGGCGTTGGAGGTGAGGTAGACGGTAAACACGAACGTGGTCATGACCGCGTTGAAGGCCGCAGATCCCCAATCCCAGGCGGCCCAGGCGAGCACGCGGCCCCTCCCGGTGGCCTGGTTTCCGGACGCGAGTTCCGATGACGGCTGCGTGGCCCCAGGAGGAGCGCTGGCGGTGTTCATAGCCTGAATGGTATCCGCCCGTGGCGAACAGGGCGGGCATAGTACGCCGGACACTCGGCAAAATCGAGCCGCCTGCGCTCCTGCGCGGGGAAAATGGCCGAAGCGACTTGATAAACTGGCCACCACCGAACCTAACCACTGACCGCCTGCCCTAACTTTTGACAATCGAATCCCTGACGTTGCGGAGATAACAGTGATCACAGTCCTTGCCGTGCACTTTACGGTGGCTGCTGTGGCGCCCTTCCTGTTCAGAGCCTGGGGCCGCAACGCGTTCTACGCACTGGCGGCGGTGCCGGCTGCGTCTTTTGTCTGGCTGCTGTTCCAGTACAGCGCTGTGTACTCAGATTCCGGGGCCGTTTCGGAAGTCGTCCCGTGGATTCCCGGGCTGGAACTGGAATTTGCGTTCCGGCTGGATCCCCTGGCTTGGGTGATGTCCTTACTGGTTCTCGGCGTGGGCGCGCTGGTGCTGGTCTACTGTGCGCGGTACTTCAGCAAGAACGATCAGGATCTTGGCGGCTTCGGGGCCCAGTTGTTGGCCTTCGCCGGGGCAATGTTCGGACTGGTGGTGGCGGATGACCTTCTTCTGCTGTTCATCTTCTGGGAACTCACCACCGTCCTGTCCTACCTGCTGATCGGCTTTGCCCGCACCAGGCTGGCGGCCAGGCGCTCCGCGCTGCAGGCCCTGATGGTCACTACCGCCGGCGGGCTGGCCATGCTGGTAGGCCTGATCATGCTGGGCCACAGCGCCGGAACGTACCGTATCTCGGCAATCCTGGCTCAGGCTCCCACCCTCATCACCGGATCCACCAGCGGGATTGTCGCCGCCGCCGTCGTACTGATCCTCGTGGGTGCCATCAGCAAGTCCGCGCTGGTTCCCTTCCACTTCTGGCTGCCGGGCGCCATGGCGGCGCCCACCCCGGTCAGCGCCTACCTGCACGCCGCGGCGATGGTGAAGGCCGGGATCTATCTGGTCGCCAGGCTTGCGCCGGGATTTTCCCACACCGCGTATTGGCAGTCCATTGTGCTGGGGCTGGGCCTTGCCACCATGCTGGTGGGCGGCTACCGGGCGCTCCGCCAGACGGACATCAAACTCATCCTGGCCTACGGAACGGTCAGCCAGTTGGGCTTCCTGACCATGGTGGTGGGGCTCGGAACGTCGGAGGCGGCCCTCGCCGGCCTGGCGATGCTCCTGGCCCACGGGCTGTTCAAGGCCACCCTCTTCCTGGTGGTGGGCATCATTGACCACCAGTCCGGAACCCGTGACGTCCGGCAGCTGTCCGGCGTCTTCCGCTCGTCGCGTGGGCTCGGCGTCGTGGCCGGCATCGGTGCCGCGTCGATGGCCGGTGTCCCGCTGCTGGCAGGTTTTGTGGCCAAGGAATCCGTCCTGGAGGCCTTTGTCCACCATGGCTCGGAAGGGGATTCCTGGAGCATGGTGGTGCTCGTAGGCATCGTTCTGGGCTCCATCCTGACCTTCGCCTACAGCGCTCGCTTTATGTGGGGGGCGTTCGCCGTCAAACCCGGCGTCGAGCCCACACCGTTCAAGGCAGTCAAGCCCTCCTTCCTGGCGGCACCGGCGCTGCTGAGCCTCCTCAGTATTGTTTACGGCCTGTGGCCGGCGCCCGTGGACACGTGGATCCAGCCCTACGCGGCGCTCTTTGCCTCTACCTCGGCCGACGCCGGCACACCGGCCGAGCAGGCTGGGCACCTCGCGCTGTGGCATGGATTCACCCCGGCCCTTGCGCTAACGGCCCTCACATTCGCGCTGGGGCTGGCCATGCACTTCGGCCGAACCCTCGTGGCGCGCGCGCAGTCCCGGGTTCCCGGCTGGATCGACGGCGACCGCATCTATCAGCTCAGCATCGGCGCCCTGGACGACGCCGCGGTCTGGATCACCGGCCGCACCCAGCGCGGCTCCCTGTACTTCTACCTCGCCGTCATCCTCAGCATGGCGTTCGCCCTGCCGCTGACCGCCATGCTGGTGGCGGGAAAGCCGCTCCCGACTGACCTGTACTTCACTGACCCCTTCTCACCGCTCCAGCCGGTAGTAGGCGCGGCAATTGTGATCGGGGCGCTTGCCGCGGTCAAGGCCAACAGGCGGTTCCTCGCCGTGCTGATGGTGTCCGTGACCGGCTACGGGATCGCCCTGATGTTCGCGCTCCAGGGCGCTCCGGACCTGGCTCTGACGCAGATGCTGGTGGAGACCATCATCCTGGTGGCCTTTGTCCTGGCCATGCGCAGCCTCCCGGCCGAACTCCGCGACCGGACCGGGGGCAGGTACCGCGTGATCATCGGAGCGGCTTTCGGCGTCACCATGGTTTTTGCCGCCATCTACTCCCTGGGGGCCAGGGTGGCCGTCCCGGTGTCCCTGGAGTTCCCGCGCCTCGCGTATGAAGGCGGCGGCGGACTCAACATCGTCAACGTGACCCTGGTGGACATCCGGGCATGGGATACCTTCGGGGAAATTTCCGTCCTCGCCCTCGCCGCCACCGGTGTGGCCAGCCTCATCTTCGTCCGCGGCCGCGGCGACCGGCTCAGGGTGTCATCCACCGTTGCCGAGGGCAGCGTAGGACGGCAGGCAGCAGTGGCTCCAGGGTCGCGGGAAGCCGCTGCGCTGACCATCAGCCGGAAGTTCGCTTCCTCGGCCCGGGACGCCTGGATCGTCGCAGGCCGGACCCTGGCCCCTGAGCGGCGTTCCATCATCTTTGAAGTGGTGACGCGGCTGATTTTCCACTCCCTGATCATCTTCTCCCTCTACCTCCTCCTGGCCGGGCACAACCTGCCCGGCGGCGGATTCGCCGGCGGCCTGACAGCAGGCCTTGCCCTTGCCATCCGGTACCTCGCGGGCGGCCGCTTTGAACTGCGGGAGGCCACTCCCGTGGGCGCCGGTACCCTGCTGGGCATCGGGCTCGCGACGGCGGCAGCGTCGGGTGTGGTGCCGCTGCTGCTGGGCGGGCAGGTGTTCCAGACCGCCATCATTGAAATCTGGCTGCCGGTCTTCGGCGACATCAAGTTCGTCACCTCGACCATCTTCGATATCGGCGTCTACATCGTGGTGGTGGGCCTGGTCCTGGACGTACTGCGCAGCCTGGGCTCCGAGATCGACGAACATTTTGAAGAACTGGCAGCGGCGCCGGCCGAAGAAGGCTCGGCCGACGAAGCCGCCCTTGCCCAAGGCGTTCTGACCGGCGCCGGTCCCGGCACCAGTCCCGGCGAGGGGCACGAGCCCGAGGTCATGTCCAGCGAAACCACAGCGAAGGGCCAAGGATGAGCGTCAACCTGACCCTGCTGATTGTGATGGGTGCCCTGTATGCGTGCGGCATCTACCTGATCCTCGAACGCAGCCTCACCCGCGTGCTGCTGGGGCTGATGCTCCTGGCGAACGCCACCAACCTGCTGATCCTGGCCACCGGCGGCTATGCCGGGCTGGCGCCGTTCTATGACAAGGACACCGGAGACAGCGAATACGCCGACCCCCTGCCGCAGGCCCTGATCCTGACCTCGATTGTGATCTCGTTTGCGGTGACCGCATTTATGCTCAGCATCATTTACCGCACCTGGGTCCTGGCCCGCCAGGACGAGATCCAGGACGACATCGAGGACCGCCGCGTCGCCGCGACGCCCAGGTTCGATGCCGAGGACGACGCCGCGATCCCGGCCGAGACGTCCGAGTTTCCCCTGACCATGCTTGGCGGCGACGGCAGCACCATCTCCGACCACGCCGAAACCGGGGACCACGTCATGGTTGGCTCCCGGACGATCCCGGCCGTGGATGCCGCCGCCGAAGAGCAACCCGGGTCGCGGAACGTGCCCCCTGGCCCCGAAGGAGGTGTGAAGTGAACATCGCAAGCTTTGCACCGCTCGCCGTCGTACTTCCCATCCTCGGCGCCGCCCTGGCGTTCCTGCTGATCCGGCATTCCCGCGCCCAGCGCGCGGTGAGCATCACTGTGCTGTCCCTGACGCTCCTGCTGGAGTGTTTCCTGCTGGCGTCGGTGTGGGACGGCGGAACCGCCGCTGTGGACATCGGCGGCTGGCTGCCGCCGTGGGGCATCGTGATGGTGGTGGACCAGTTCTCGTCGCTGATGCTCGTGGTGTCATCCGCCGTGAGCCTCGCGGTGCTGATTTACGCCACTGGGCAAGGCATGGCCGACGGTGACGAGGACGCCCCGGTGTCCATCTTCCACCCCACGTTCCTGATTCTCGTGGCCGGGGTGTCCAACGCGTTCCTTTCCGGGGATCTTTTCAACCTCTATGTCGGTTTTGAGATCCTCCTGACGGCAAGCTACGTCCTGATGACACTGGGCGGGACCGGCCCCCGCATCCGCGCCGGCGTCACCTACGTGGTGGTCTCCGTGGTGTCCTCGGTGCTGTTCCTGATTTCCATCGCCATGGTTTACGGCGCCACCGGAACAGTGAACATGGCCGACCTCGCCATCAAACTCGCGGACCTGGACGAGGGTACCCAGACCCTGCTGCACGTGATGCTCCTGGTGGCTTTTGGCATCAAGGCGGCCGTGTTCCCGTTGTCGTTCTGGCTGCCTGACTCCTATCCCACCGCGCCGGCGCCGGTCACGGCCGTGTTCGCCGGGCTGCTGACCAAGGTGGGTGTCTATGCGATGGTGCGTACCGAAACCCTGCTGTTCCCCGGCGACAGCCTCAACACTCCACTGATGGTGGCGGCGTTGCTGACCATGGTGGTGGGCATCCTTGGTGCCCTGGCCCAGAGCGACATCAAACGTCTGCTGTCCTTCACCCTGGTCAGCCACATCGGCTACATGGTGTTCGGCCTGGCGATGTCTTCGGTGGCCGGGCTGGGCGCCGCCGTGTTCTACGTGGCCCACCACATCACCGTCCAGACCAGCCTCTTCCTGGTCACCGGACTGATCGAACGCCGCGGCGGCAGTTCCTCGATGGACAGGGTGGCCGGCCTGGCCAAGTTGTCGCCGGTGCTGGCCCTGCTGTTCTTTGTGCCCGCCATGAACCTGGCCGGCATCCCGCCGTTCTCCGGGTTCCTGGGGAAGGTGGGGCTGATCCAGGCCGGCATCGAGCTGGGCACACCCCTGGCCTACGCCCTGGTGATCGGCGGGGTACTCACCAGCCTGCTGACGCTCCTGGCCGTCGCAAGGGTCTGGAACCGTGCTTTCTGGCGCAAGCCGTCCGACGCCGAACACCCTGACCCCGTCCTGCTGGCTTCGCCGGAAAATTCGGACACCGGCCAGCGGGCAGGGCGCACCAACGTCACGCTGCTGCCCCGGACGATGGTGGGCTCAACCCTCGGCCTGGTGGTCCTTGGCGTGGCCCTCACAGTCTTCGCCGGGCCGCTGTTCCGGGTCTCGGGCCAGGCAGCCCAGGAAATGCTGGAAAGGTCCTCCTACATCCAGGCCGTGCTGGGTGAGGACACCGAAGTTCCCCAGCTGGCGCTGAAGTCCGGAGGCGGCAAATGAGCCGCCGGCGGATTTCCCTGCGCCAGGAGCTCCCGCTGCTGGTCTGGCTGGTGCTCGTATGGGGAGCGCTGTGGCAGGACTTCAGCCCCGGTAACCTGCTCTTCGGCGCCCTGCTGTCCGTGCTGGTGGCCCGCATGTTCTACCTGCCGCCGGTGGAACTAAGCGGCCGCTTCAACATCCTGCACGCGGTACCGTTTGCCCTGCTGTTCCTGTGGCGGGTGGCGGCAGCGAGCATCGAGGTGATGTACCTGGCGGCCATTCGCGGCCCCCAGGTGATCAACGCCGTCGTCGCTGTCCCGCTGCGGAGCCACCAGGACCTGATGGTAACAATCGTGGGGCACGTGATATCGCTGATCCCGGGCTCCCTGGTGGTGGAGGTGGACCGTTCAACGTCCACCCTCTACCTGCACGCGCTGAACATCAGCGCCCCGGAGGACGTGGCGGACCTGCGGAGGGAAGTCCGCTCCATTGAAGCGCGCCTGATCAAAATCATGGGGACCACGGAAGAACTTGAAATCGTCCGGCAGGAGGCCGCAGCATGATGCAGACCGTCCTGGCCGTCACGGCAGTCATTCTTTCGCTGGCAGCGGCCGGCGCCATCATCCGGATTGCCCGCGGCCCTTCGCTGCTGGACCGGGTGCTGGCCTCAGACGTCCTGCTCGCCATCCTCGGCGCCGCGCTGTGCATCGACATGGCCGTCAACAAGCACCTGAACAACCTGATGCTGCTGGTGGCGCTTTCCGTTGTCGGCTTCATCGGCTCGGTGACTGTTGCCCGTTTCGTGGCCGACCGGCGGGAGCAAACCCATGAGTCCTGAAGCGAGCGTGGTGGATAACGTCATCGATGCCGTGACGGCGGTGTTCCTGGTGGTGGGCGCCCTGATGTCCCTCGCCGCCGCCATCGGCCTGCTGCGCTTCCCCGACCTGCTGAGCCGGATGCACGCGGCCACCAAGCCGCAGGTGCTCGGGCTCTTCCTGCTGCTGGCGGCCATCGGCCTGCAGATGCGGACGTGGTGGGTGTGGCCGGTGCTGCTGGTGGCGTGGATCTTCCAGCTGCTGACCGTGCCGGTGTCCGCGCACATGGTGGGCCGATCCGGCTACCGCACCAAACACCTGCACCGAGAACTGCTCAGCTCTGATGACCTCGACGCCGTGGTGCAGAAGGCGGCGCAGTCCTCCCGTGAGCAGTCAGCACGTGAAGAAGCGTCCGGCGGCGGCTGAGAGTTTTTGTCCAGATAATTCGGCTTCAGGACTGCCCAGGGGCCATTAGCTGGACAAAACTCGCTAGACGACGTCCTGGCTCTTAGCGAACCTGGTGATGGCCCGCTGCGTGCCGCGGTTGGCGAGCACCTGGATGATGGTGCTGACCGAGGCTGAAATAAGCGCGAACGTCAGCGCCGAGCGCAGGCTCGTGGGGGTGTCTTCGTCCTTGCCGGTGGGGACCTTGCGGCCGGTGGACTTTTCCCACACGGTGTTGACTAGCTTGGTACCGACAAACCCGGCGCCGAGGCTGATTGCGGTGCCGAGCAGCTTGATGAGCAGGTTCATTCGTTGAACTCCTTATGGGCTATCGGGGATTGTCATTAGCCTAACGTCATCGGACCGGGGGCCGGCACTTGAGCCGCCCGGCTCTTGCCCAGGCCCACCAGCATTGAGGGCATTTCAGCAGCAGCCCCAGGTGGAGGGATTCGTCCTTCGTGAAATGCGGGAACTGCAGCTCGCTGACCTCGGCGTCGGTCCTTGCTATCAGCGCTTCGAGCGAGCCCTGCGGCTGGCTGTCGCTGGAGTCGGGATCGAATACGGTCACATGTGGGAAGTCGGCAGCCGTGGCCCACAATCTACCGCGCCTGCGGTGTAAACTGGATCACGCCCATCAGGGCAGATTTATTTACGACAGGGGAGCGCCGCCGTCGGGCACTGCAGCAATGCAACCGATGGATAGGCGCTGAGAGTGCGGACAGCCGCAGACCCTCGAACCTGATCCGGTTAGTACCGGCGCAAGGGAGTCGAGCTTCTCAGAGTGTCCGGATCCGGGCGGCGCAGTCCGTGCCGAAACCGCGAACTCTCCCCTCCTGTACCTCAGGAGGCAGAAATGACAACAGTAGGCATGAAGAAAGCCAGCTATAGCTGGCGGGTTGTGGACATCGTGGTGGCAGCTTTGATCGCCATCGCCGGCGGTGTCATTTTCTGGGCCTGGTCCCAGGGTGCGGCGCTGGTGTCCGCGCCGATGAACGCCACGTACCCGCCCCTCACCGGCCTGATCGCCGGCGGCTGGATGATTCCGGCCGTCCTGGGCATGCTCATCGTCCGCAAACCGGGCGCAGCGCTCTTCTGCGAGGCCGTTGCCGCCACCGGTGAGCTCATGATGGGTTCCCAGTACGGCACCACCGTGCTGATCTCCGGCATCCTCCAGGGCCTCGGCGCGGAGCTCGTTTTCGCCGCGTTCGGCTACAAGAAGTTCAACCTGCCGGCAGCCGTGCTCGCCGGTGCCGGTGCCGGCCTGTTCTGCGGCCTGAACGATTCCTTCCTCCCGTGGGGCTGGAACATCGCCTATGAAGCCGGCGACAAGGCCACCTACATTCTGTTCTGCGCGATCTCGGGTGCCGTCATTGCCGGCGCCGTGTCCTGGATTGCCACCCGCGGCCTGGCCAAAACCGGGGTGCTGGGCTCCTTCGCTTCCCGGAAGGCCGGTTCGGAGCCCGTTTTCCACTGATGGCCGTTTCCGACGCCGGTGCTTCCGGAGTGCGCCCGGCCGCGGTATCCGCCCGTGGCTGGGGCTGGCGGCACGCCGGCCGCATGGCGCCGGCCGTCCGCGGGCTCGATCTGGACATCGCGCCGGGCGAGCGGGTGCTGCTGCTGGGCCCTTCCGGTGCGGGCAAATCAACGCTGCTGCACGCCCTCGCCGGAGTGCTCGGGGATGAAGGGGACGATGCCGACGAGACCGGTTCGCTGCTAATCGACGGCGCGGTGCCGCGCAGCCAGCGCGGCCGCGCCGGGCTCATGCAGCAGGACCCGGAAACGCAGGTGGTCCTCTCGAGGCTGGGTGACGACGTCGCCTTTGGTGCCGAAAACCTGGCCGTTCCCCGGGACGAGATCTGGAAGAGGGTCCATGAGGCGCTCTATGACGTGGGGCTGCGCAGGGCCGGACGCCCGCAGGGCGGAGCTGGCGGTGCCGGCGGCTTCGGCGGCGGACTCCCGCTGGACCACCCGACGTCGGCTCTGTCCGGCGGCCAGAAGCAGCGGCTGGCCCTGGCCGGCATCCTCGCGATGCGGCCGGGGCTGATCCTGCTGGACGAACCGACAGCCAACCTCGATCCCGCCGGTGTCCTGGAAGTCCGCGACGCCGTGGGCCGCTGCCTCGACAAAACCGGCGCCACCCTGGTGGTGGTGGAACACCGGGTGTCCGTCTGGAAGGACCTGGTGGGCCGGATTGTGGTGCTGCAGCCGGGCTCGGGCGTGCTGCTGGATGGCCCGCCGGACCGGGTGCTCGCCGAGGCGCGGGACATGCTGATCGGGGCCGGTGTCTGGGTGCCGGGCCATGTTCCGGCCACCCGCCCCCGTGCGCGTGCTTCGGCTGACGGCGGCCAGCTGCTGCTGGCGGCCGAGGACGTTGCCGTGTCGCGCGAGCGGCCCCGGCGCCGCGGCTTCCGCACCATTCCGCCGGTGCCGGTGCAAGCGGGGATCACCGCCCAGGTCCGCGCCGGCCAGGCACTCACCGTCACCGGCCCCAACGGCGCCGGCAAGTCCACGTTTGCGCTCACCCTCGCCGGACTCCTGGCGCCGGTGAGGGGGAAGATGTCTGCAGCCGTCGAGCTTTCCGATGGTGCCGGAATCGATCCCTTCACGTGGAGCGCCAAGCAATTGATTTCCCGCATCGGCACGGTCTTCCAGGAGCCCGAGCACCAGTTCGTCACGGGTCGTGTGCTGGATGAGCTGATGTTCGGTCCGCGCCACCTGGGTTTTGGCGAAGAGCGTGTGGAGGAACTCCTGGCACGGCTGCGGCTGACGCACCTGGTGGACGCCAACCCGTACACGCTGTCCGGCGGTGAAAAGCGGCGGCTGTCCGTGGCCACGGTCCTTGCGGCCCACCCGCGGGTGCTAGTGCTCGACGAACCCACGTTCGGCCAGGATGCCAACACATGGTCCGAACTCGCGTCCTTCCTGTCCGAGCTGCTCGACGCCGGAACGTCAGTGGTTTCGGTGACCCACGACGAAGAGTTCAGTGCCGTCCTGGGCGGCACCGAACTGCGCCTTGGCCCGGCGTCGCGGGGCGGCGCCCGCCAGGAAGCAGGTGCGGCATGAGGGATGCCCTCACACTCCGAGGCAACCACGCCCTGTTGACGCACGCCAACCCGCTGGCCAAGTTCGGAGCCGTCTTCCTCATCACCCTGGTGCTGGCGCTGTCCATCGACTGGGTGTCAGCCTCCGTAGCGCTCGCGGCCGAGTTGGCGGTCTTCCCGCTCGCCGGACTTACCCTGCGCCTGCTGTGGCAGCGCGGCTGGCCGCTCATCATCGCGGCTGCCGTGGGCGGCTGGAGCACGGCGATCGTCGCGGCGGACAGCGGCGCTGTACTGCTCGACGTCGGGATCTGGTCCATCAGCGAAGGTTCCCTCCAGCTGGGGCTCGGTTTTATGCTGCGCGGACTTGCGATTGCGTTGCCGGCCATCCTGCTGATGACGTGTACGGACCCCACCGACCTCGCCGACGCGCTGGCGCAGAAGGCCCGGCTGCCGCACCGGTTTGTGCTTGGCACCCTGGCCGCGATGCGGCTGGTGGGACTTCTGGCCGAGGAGTGGCAGACCATTGGGATGGCCCGGCGGGCGCGCGGTGTGGGTTCCCACGGCAGTCCGCTGCAACGGTTGCGGGCCACTCTCGGGCAAAGCTTCGGGTTGCTGGTCCAGGCGATCCGCCGTGCGTCCCGGCTGGCCGTCACCATGGAAGCGCGCGGATTTGGCACCGCCCGGCGCACCTGGGCCCGGGAATCCACCTATTCGCTGCTGGACGTTTGGGTGGTGCTCGGCGGTGTGCTGATTGCGGCTGCTGCTGTGGCTGCCGCTGCCGGGATGGGGACCTGGAACTTCGTCTGGCGGTAGGGATGGCGCACCGCCACCGCCGCGGTTCTGCCAAAAGCGGCGTGAGTAATATCGCATGAATCGGGTATTTGGGTCCATCCCCTCGCCTTTCGCGGGTTCGGTATGCCTCGAATAACTCATCTGTGATATTTTTTGTCTATGATTCAGGAAACTGCCGAGCACATTGCCGCTGCGCTCAAAGACGCCCGAATGGAAAAGAACTGGACCCAAGGCCAGCTCGCCAGCGCACTGGGAACCAGCCAGAGCGCCGTCGCCCGGATGGAACAGGGCAAGCAGAACCTCAGCCTCAAGATGATCCAGCGGCTCGAGGCGATCTTCGAGCGCAGCATCGTCAAGGTGGGCAAACCGCAGATGACGCACTTGCGGATCGAAGGCGGCCGCACGCTTTCCGGGACGGTGGATGTCAACAGCAGCAAAAACGCGGGTGTGGCCCTGCTCTGCGCCAGCCTGATCAACCGTGGCACCACAGTGCTGCGCCGTCTGGCCCGCATCGAAGAGGTCAACAGGATCGTTGAGGTCCTGACCAGCATCGGTGTGGAATGTACCTGGCTCAACGACACCGACCTCCAGCTCCGCCGCCCCGCCGTCCTGGACCTTGCCGCCATGGATGTGGACGCCGCGCGCCGCACCCGCAGTGTAATCATGCTGCTTGGCCCGCTTCTGGATGAGTCCTCCGAGTACCGCCTCCCGTATGCCGGTGGCTGCGACCTGGGCACCCGCACCGTTGAGCCGCACATGCAGGCCCTGCGCCAGTTCGGGCTCGCGGTGGAAGCCACTACCGGTTTCTACACGGTGCAGGCTCCGCCGCCGGATAACCAGCACCGCTCCTTTGTGTTGACCGAGCGCGGGGATACGGTCACCGAGAACGCGATCATGGCTGCGGCCCACCACCGCGGCACCACCGTGATCCGCAATGCCAGCCCCAACTATATGGTCCAGGACCTCTGCTTCTACCTGGAGATGCTCGGCGTGCAGATCGACGGCGTTGGCACCACCACACTGAAGATCACCGGGCAGCCGCTGGTCGACGTCGACATTGAGTATTTCCCGTCCGAGGATCCTATTGAGGCGATGAGCCTGATCACCGCGGGCATTGTCACCAATTCGGAGGTGACCATCCGGCGCGTCCCCATCGAGTTTATGGAGATCGAACTGGCCACGCTGGAGCAGATGGGCCAGCAGTTGGAGATCTCCGGGGAGTACATGGCGTGCAACGGCCGCACCCGCCTGGTGGATGTGACCACCAAGCCGTCCGAGCTGCGGGCTCCGGAGGACAAAATCCACCCCATGCCGTTCCCCGGGCTGAACATCGATAACCTGCCGTTCTTCGCAGTCATCGCGGCCAACGCCCACGGCCAGACCATGATCCACGACTGGGTCTATGAGAACCGCGCCATCTACCTCACGGAGCTCAACAGGCTCGGCGCCCAGGTGCAGCTGCTGGACCCGCACCGGATCTACGTCAACGGCCCCACCAAGTGGCGCGCGGCCGAGATAGGCTGCCCGCCGGCCCTCCGCCCGGCCGCCTGCCTGCTGCTGGCCATGCTCGCCGCACGGGGTGTGTCGGAGCTGCGCAATATCTACGTGATCGAGCGAGGCTACGAGGACCTGGCCGAGCGGCTGAACACCATCGGCGCCAGGGTGGAGTACTTCCAGGACTAAGGCTGGGGCCGGGCCGGCGGATTCTGCACCATCATTCGGGCCGGCCCGGGTTCGGACCGTGGCAGCCCCGTCACGCGGGTTGGTCTTGGCCGAATGACTGAGCGGAATCCGTCACCCGCAGAATCCGTCACCCGCGCGGCCGGCCACGTTGCAGCATGGCGAGGATCTGCTGCAAAACCCTGTCCGGACTGTTCCAAATCCGTTCAGGGGCGTAGCTCAGCACGGCGTACCCCGGGTCTGTGCGACATTGGCACGGGTCATCTCCTTCCGCCAGGTCGCGCGGGAACTGTGGAATTCGAAGCTGTTGACCAGGCACGTCAAACCGTGGATGACGGTGTCTTCAGGCTGGCTATCGGCAGGCTAGTGGGATGCGCTGGATGCCAGGTCACGAGCGAATCGCTGACGATGGCCTGGAGGAACTCGTGGTCCGCGTCGGGCAAGGCCCACACGCCCTTTCGAGGCTGGCTGGCCCCGCCGTTGCGAGTTTCCGGACGGCGCGTTCGGTGTAGCCTTCCCCGCGCAGCGTGCCAACCCGGGCTGCCACGGGCTTGCCGGGTTGGCGCACAATATAAGCATGCGAACTTTCGGCGTCGAGGAAGAGCTCCTGATCGTGGATCCGGACACAGGGCAGCCGCTGGCCTTGGCGGATGCCCTGCTTTCAGGGCACCGTCTGGCGGCCGACGACGCCCCGGCAAACCAGTACGCGCCGGAGACCCGGGACAAAACCGCGCACGACGCCGAGGAAATGGGCCTCAGCGCCGAGCTGAAACTTGAGCAGATCGAGACCCAGACCCGGCCGTGCCTTGAGTACGCAGAGCTGCTACCGCAGATCCGGGCCGGCCGTATGCTCGCGGACCGGGCGGCCCGCAAGAACGGGGCCCGGGTGGCGGCGCTGGCCACATCCCCGTTCGGTTCCGCGAGCCACACCACCCCTGACCCACGTTATGCGCGGATGCTGGAGCGATTTGGCCTGACCGCGCAGGAACAATTGACATGCGGCTTCCACGTCCACACGAAAATCGAATCCAAGGACGAGGGCGTGGCCGTGTTGGACAGGATCCGCGACAAGCTTGCTGTCCTGACTGCGATGAGCGCCAACTCACCGTTCTGGAACGGGATGCCCTCAGGATTCGAGAGTTACCGCACGCAGGCATGGAACCGCTGGCCTACGTCCGGTCCCAGCCCGATTTTCGGCACCTATTCCGCATACCGGCGGGTGGTGACGCGGCTGCTGGACAGCGGTGTGATGCTTGACGAAGGCATGATCTACTTCGACGCCCGCCTGTCCCGGAACCACCCCACCGTTGAGGTCCGCGTGGCCGATGTGTGCCTCCGTGCGGAGGATGCGGCCCTGATCGCAGTGCTGGTCCGGGCCCTCGTCGAGTCGGCGAGCAGGGAGTGGCAGCAGGGTGTAGAGCCGGCCCCGGTCCCCACCGTGCTGCTGCGGATGGCGGCCTGGCAGGCGAGCAGCAGCGGCCTCAGCGGCGAGTTGCTGGACTTCGGCACGTTCCGGCCTGCGCACGCCGTCGACGTCGTTCGTTCCCTCGTGGACTACCTCGCTCCGGTGCTCGCTGAACAGGACGAGCTGTCCCTGGCCCGGGAGGGTGTGGAAGACATCATTGCCCGTGGCACCGGCTCCATCGAACAGCGCCGGGTCCGGGACTCCGCGATGGAAAATGAAGAAGGGCCCGACGACGGCGGGCTGGGGGCCGTGGTGTCGCACGCCGTGGGTGTCACGATGCGCGGGACTTCGGGGCTGCCGGAGGTTGAATACGCCCCCGATTTGCTGCGGGTTCGACAGGCCTGACTTGATCAGACGGCCCTTTCCTGTGCCACGTCGGGCCCTCCTTTTGATCCTTCGGCTGGTTACTATTGGCCAACGGCGTCTTTGTGCGCACGGAACATCATTGTGCGCACAAAGATAAAGGGGACCCATGGAACACCTCACGCGGCGCAGCGCCATGCTGGGATTCGGACTTGCCGCCGTAGGCGCCGGACTCAGTGCGACGGCCGCCTCCGCCGCCCCCGCTCCTGCCGTCACCCTCCTGCCGGCTTCCGGTCCTGCGGGGACCAGTGTGGCTCTGAGCGGATCCGGGTTTCCCAAGTCATCGGCCGGAAGCGTCACCGGCGGCTCCATGACCGTGACCTTTCAAACCACGAAATCCGGGGCGTTCAGCGCACAGGCCACCATAGCCCCAACGGCGCAGGGGCCGGCACCACTGACAGTGACTGTAGGTGGGAGTTCGCTCACCGCGATTTTCACAGTCCTCGCCGTCGTCCCCAAAGTCAGCACGGCCTTCCTCCGCTTTGGCGTCGCCACCCCTGGTGGCGCGGGGGCAGGGGCGGAGCTTGATGCCGTCGCGGCCCTCGTTGGTGAAAGTCCTGGCATTGTCCTGTCCTACAAGGACTTTGGCCAGGCCCCGCCGGTTGGGGAACTGGATGCCGTGGTGAACCGCGGCGCGGTTCCGCTCGTGACGTGGGAGCCCTGGATCGCCGGCAACGGGGTGACCCAGCCGGCCTACGCGCTGGCCCGCGTCGCCGCGGGGGATTTCGACCCCTACATCAGCCAGTGGGGAGCAGCCCTGGCCGCCTGGGGCAAGCCCCTGATGCTCCGGTTCGCCCACGAAATGAACGGCAACTGGTACCCGTGGTGCGAAGCCGTCAACGGAAACCAGCCCGGCGACTACGCCCGGGCATGGCGTCATGTGCACGATCTGGTGAGTGCGGCCGGCGCCAACAACGTGAACTGGGTGTGGGCACCCAATGGCGGCGGATCCGTGGATCCGGCCCTGCTGTACCCGGGAGATCCCTACGTGGATACGCTGGGACTGGATGCGTACAACTGGGGCGCCACCCAGGCCTGGAGTTCCTGGCAGATGCCGGCTGCGCTGTTCGGGCCCCACTTGGCACAGCTCCGGACCATCGCCCCCGGCAAACAAATCGTCATGACCGAAACGGCCAGCACGGAGACCGGCGGGAGCAAGCCGGACTGGAACACGGCGTTGGTTTCCTACCTGCAGACTCAGCCGGACGTCAGCGGGTTCGTCTGGTTCAACTTCAACAAGGAGACTGACTGGCGGATCAACAGCAGCACCGCCTCAGCGTCCGCGCTCGAGGCCGCTCTGGCTGCGCGCCGGTAGCTCGGCTTCCTCATGCCGCATCAGCTGGGCTCCCACCGCGGCCTCCACCAGATAAAAAACAAACGGCGGGATGTCCTTGGTGCCCGCCAGGATGGCGCCGAAGACGGGAACACTGGCCGCCGCAATGATGCCGGTCCAGGGTTTCACCGGCGACAGCAGGAGCCCGGGCGCCAAAGCCGCGAGGGCGCCGATATGGAGACCGGCGTAAGTTAGGAACGGCCAGCTCGGCCCCCGGCGGTAGGCGAACTTTTCCAGATCCGAGGCACGCTCGGCAAGGGCAACAACGAACAGCGGTGCGCCTGCGAGCAGGGCGGCTGCGGCTCCGGAGGCGAGGTTCTTGGCGGGACCGGACCTGATCGCCTGGGCGAACCGGACGAAGCCGACGGGTACCGCAGCAGTGCCGGCCGCTGCCAGGAACTGCCCGGCCACCCAAAGTCCGCGGCTGCGCTGCAGCATCGCCAGCCGCAATGCCGGGTCCTTCGTGGCGTGCACCATGCCCACAAAAGAGATCCCCACCCCCCAGCAGCAACTCGCGGCAACGATGACCGTGCCGGCCCGCCTGTAGGGTTTGTTCGCTGTCTGGGCGTTGGATGAGTGCATGGCTTGCTCCCGGTCCGGCGGATGCGGTGGCCCAGCAACATCGCGGAGATGACCATGAAAATACCCCGCGGCACCGCCCCGGTCAACGGGCGAACAGGTTCGACCGTCCAACCCGCCTGGGTTCCACAGGCGCAGCGGCACCACCAGGCGCAACAGGCGCAGCGCCGCTCAGGCGCCCACGGCCAGCCGGATCCCCAGCGTGAGCAGCACGGCTGCCGCCCCGAAGCCGTCAACGCCCCCGGACGGACCGCGGGGCGCGCCGCCATCACGCCGTACTCCACCAGGAAGGCGGCCCCGGCAAAACGGACCACGTCCACGATCACGGGATTGGACTGCAACAGCGCCCCCACACACGCGATGCAGGCCGCAATGAGGACCGTATCGGAGACGCTGCAGACCAGCACGACGGCGCCACATGCTCGCCGCGGATGCCCTGCCGCAGCACGAACGCGTTCTGGCTGCCAATGGCCACGATGAGGGCAGCTGGAATGGGATGGCCTGCAGGAGCTCGGCGGCAGCGGGTCCACACCGGGCGCCCCATCCCGCTGGTGGTGAATGCCGACTCGCTGTCCATCTGGTTCCTGCCGGCGCCGTCAAGCCTTCCGGCGGACCTCGGCGCCTGCTTTGGAATCCACCGCGAGGATGAACAGCATTCCACCCGTTTGCTCCGGACAGGAGCGGTGATGGCCGCAGTGACCGCAACGCCCGGGCCGGTCCAGGGATGCAGCTCCTCCGGAGCAGCATTGCCTCGCAGCCCCGGTGCTCAACCAGCTGACCGAGTCGGTCCGCCAGACTGCGGCCCGGGAACTCCGCCAGCCCCAGGCCGCAGCCTGACCGCCGTCAGACCTGCTTCAGGGCCTGCTCGAGATCGCCGATGAGATCGTCCACGTCCTCCAGCCCCACGGACAGGCGCACCACGCCGTCGCTGAGCCCGATCGCGGCGCGGCCCTCCGGGCCCATGGCACGGTGGGTGGTGGTGGCCGGATGGGTGATCAGGGACTTCGCGTCGCCCAGGTTGTTGGAGATGTCGATGATCCGTAAGGCGTCCAGCAGCGCAAAGGCGGCGTCCTTGCCCGAGCGGCCACCCGCCGTCGCAAGTTCCAGGGTGAGGACGGTGCCGCCGGCCTTCATCTGCTTCGCCGACAAAGCGTACTGCGGGTGCGACTTCAGTAGCGGGTATTTGACCCAGCTGACGGCCGGCTGCTGCTCGAGCCATTCGGCGAGCCGCAGCGCGGACGCAGAGGAATGGTTCACGCGCAGGGCCATGGTCTCCAGGCCCTTGGTGAGCACCCAGGCGTTGAACGCGGAGAGGGACGGGCCGGTGTGCCGCATGAGCTGCTTGACCGGGCCGTCAATGAATTCCTTCGTCCCCAGGATCGCCCCGCCCAGCACCCGTCCCTGGCCGTCCATGTGCTTGGTGCCCGAATACACAATCACGTCCGCGCCGAACTGCCCGCAGCGCTGGAGCAGGGGAGTGGCAAAGACATTGTCGACGACGACGGTGGCCCCGGCGGCGTGCGCCAGTTCGCTGACCGCGGCGATATCCACGATCTCCTGCATCGGGTTTGACGGCGACTCGAAGAACACCGCAGTGGTGGGCTCGGACAGCGCGGCGCGCCACTGGTCCAGGTCCGGGCCATCCACAAACACCGTCTCCACGCCCCAGCGCGGCAGGATCTCGTTCAGGATCACAAAGCAGGAGCCGAACAGCGACCGCGCGGCCACCACCCGGTCGCCGGCAGCCAGCAGGGCACCCAGGGCGGTGAACACTGCTGACATGCCCGACGCCGTCGCGAAGCACGCTTCGGTGCCTTCGAGCAGGCGGAGGCGCTCCTGGAAGGTGGCCACGGACGGGTTGCCATAGCGGGAGTAGACGAACCGCTGATCCTCGCCGGTGAACGCGCGCTCGGCCGCGGCCGCCGACTCGTACACAAAGCCGGAGTTCAGGAAAATGGGCTCGGTGGTCTCCTGGAAGTGGGTGCGGTCCAGCCCGCCGCGGACAGCCTGCGTGTCTGCGCTCCAGCCCTCGGCGTCTTCGTTGAATGTCATTTAGCGGCTTCCCGGGTTGGTGGGCAGTCCGCTGTTTTTCCAGCCGTTGACGGTGCGGTCGCCGTAACGGTCCGGCTCGCCTTCGAAGCCCTCGAGGACGTTGTAGGAGGTGAACCCGGCCTGCGTCGCGGCGATCGCGGCGGCGACGGAGCGCTGGCCGGAACGGCAGATGAACACCAGTTCCGTGCCGTCGTCCGCCGGGGCCTGTTGCCTGAGGTCGGCGATAAAAGCAGCGTTGGGAATGCCGCCGGGGAACGTCCACTGGATGAACAGGGGATCGTTGTGCTTGTCGTTCGCGGACGCGGTGTCCGGGATGCCGATGTGGGCCCACTCGCCCTCTGTGCGCACGTCCACCAGGATGGCGCCCTGTTCCAGCTTGGCCCAGGCTTCCTGCGGGGTCAGGTCTCCGGCGTAGCTCACGCGTGGCCCTCGCCGTCGAACTCGAGGTCTTCCACTGCCGTGGCGACGGCGGCATCCGCACTGGCGATCGCGGCCGGGAGGATGAGCGCCTGGGCAACAATCACGGCGTTGCCGTTGAACGTGGCGGCGGGGCTGCCGTGCAGCACATACCCCTCGGCCAGGGCGGCGGATATCCGTTCACAAAAGGCCCGGTCATCCGGGCCTGTGATAAGCCGGTAGGACAGTTTTTCTTCAGGGGCAGGTGCGTCAGACACGACGGATCTCCTTCTCTCACGCTTGCAGCTCGAATGGGTCGATATGCCGAGTATTCACCTGAGGCACCCCGCCGCGAAAGGGAGGGTTGCCGACCGGCCAGTCAGGGCTTGGCACCGGTTCTCATTACTCACCAAAAACGTAACATCCGCCGTGCCCGTCTACACTGCCGCCATTGTCATGTTCCGTAACCATCGCGTGCTTCCGTGACCTGCGGGCTGGCGGCACAATCGAATCCTGGGGGGCTGTGTGCCGCACTCGCGACGGTGGGGCTGGGCAGTTGCCGTAACGTTTTCGGGCCGCCGCCGCCGTGCATGCCGCCTGCGATCACCGTGACGCCGGCGGAGGCAAAACCCGGTGACCGGGTAGCGGTCAGCGCCCCGGTCGCGGCCTGCGATGCGGGCTACGGCCCTTGTGCGCAGGTCTCCGTGGAACTGCTGGATGCCCATGGCACCACGGTGCTGGAGGAGTTCGCACCCATGACCGACGACGGCGGCTTCACTTTCGTGTTCACCGTCCCGGCAGGCATGGCCCGGGGGAAGCCGGGGTCACCGCGCAGCCGTTCAACCTGGACTGGTGCGACGACACCGGGGTGAATCCTGGGCGGCTGACCCGGAGGTCGCCGGGCCAGCCGGACGGCGCCGGGTTGAAACCGAATGGCCCCGGGTCGAAACCGACCGGCCAGCGAAGACCGATAGAGTTTGGCGGGGGCACCGGCCACCATCACTGAAGCAGCTGCACTGGGGGAGGGTCCACACCAGCATGCCAACAGCAACCGCACTAAGGCGCGTACCGCCGTCGGCCGTACCCAGACTGCGGAGCCCGCTACCGGCCGCACTTCTGGCGGCCCTGCTCGTCCTGTTCAGCCTGCTCACCGCGGGCTCCGTCCACGCGGCCGAGCCTGAGCCGGCGGAAGGCAAACCCCTGCTTGGAGCTGTCCTGGAGTGGGGCGACGATTCGGCGCAGGGTTTTGCCGAGCGGCTGGGATCTTCGCCGGCGCTGCTGTGCCACGAAATCTCGCTGCCCGTGCGCTCCGGCGAGGAGCAGGACATCCGGGAATTCCTCGGCCAAGCCGCTGGCCAAGGCGCCCAGGCCATGCTCACCGTGCGGCCCACGGCGGCGCTGGACCAGGTGGACGCCGCTGCCGCTGGAGCCTTTGCAGCCAAGGTTGAGGACCTGGCGTCAGCTTTCCGCGGTACGCTCCTGGTCCGGTTCGCCCCGGACATGAACTCAAGCTGGGTGGATTGGGGCCAGCAGCCGGTCGCCTACAAGTCGGCGTTCCGGAACGTTGCCGCAGAGTTCAAAACTGCGGACGACGCCGGCACGGTAATGGTGTGGCAACCGTACCTTGGGCGGGACTACCCTTTTGAACGGCACCGGAACGCCCCGGCCCCCGGGTCCGAAGGCTTCGCCCTGCTGGACACCAACGGCGACGGAAGCTGGAACAGTGCAGATGCCGCCTACGCTCCGTACTACCCGGGCGATGACGCCGTGGATTGGGTGGGGCTGACGGCTTACCACGATGACACCGGCGGCAACTCCGCCGTCAACACCGTTCCCGCGGACGGCGAGCTGTCCGCCATGCTGACGCAGTCCGGCAGCGAAGACTTCTACGCCACGTATGCCGCTGCCCGGAACAAACCGCTGGTCCTCCAGACCGCAGCCTTCTACAGCCCTGCCTCCGGCGGCGCCGCAGAGGCCGACATTAAAACGTCCTGGTGGGACCAAACCCTCAAATCGGCCACGTCCGCAGAATTCGCCAGGATCGCTGCCGTCGTCTGGGACGAGCGGACCAGCACCGGGGATACCGGGGTGGTCAGTATCGACTGGCGGCTCACCGGCAACTCCGGCATTGCCGGAGCTGCGGGGGAGAGCCTGGTTCGGTCCGGACTGACTACCGGCCCGGTGACGGCTATCAGCGGGGGCCAGCAGGCCACGCGGGCCAACTCCCTGTCCGGGGCCGCAGCCTGGAGTGTCGCCGCGGCCATGGTGATCCTGCTGGTTGCCTTGTGGCAGTTGCCGCGGCGCGTCGGCGCGGTTGGCGCCTGGGCTTATGGCGATCCGTCCAAACGCGATTCCCGCGTGGACTTCCTGCGGGGACTGGCCATTGTTTTTGTGGTGGTCAACCACCTGGGCATGACGTCGCTGTTCCAACTGCTGACCCAGGAAGCGGTGGGATTTGTTTCCGGGGCAGAGCTGTTCGTCCTGTTCTCCGGCCTGGTGGTGGGCATGGTTTACGGCCCGCGGGTGAAGAACGACTTCGGCAACGTGGTGGACCTGACGTCCCGGCGCGCGGGCAAGCTGTACGTGACGGCGCTCGCGGTCCTTGTTGGGGTCTTCCTGCTCTCGCTGCTGCCCTTCTTCCAAACCGACGCGCTGACCACCTACGCGGACCAGGGAACCGGGGGTGCGGGACACAACGCAGTGGGCCGGACCTACGACCTGTACGCAGGGATGGAAACGCTCCTGCAATTCCCGGTGCCCGCCCAGGTGCTGCCCGCCATCGTCCTCCTGCAGTTCGGTCCGTGGCAGTTCAACGTGATGGGCCTCTACGTGGTGCTGCTGCTGGCCAGCCCCCTGATCCTGGCCGCCCTCAACCGCGGCAAGGCGCTGTGGGTCCTCGCCGCGACGCTGGGCCTCTACGCAGTGGGTGCGGCCACCCGTTTCAGGCTGCTGCCCTCCCAGTTCGAGGATTCTTTCCCGCTGCTCGTATGGCAGGTGCTGTTTGTCATCGGCCTGGTGGCGGGTTTCCACCGAAACCGTATCGTCGCCTGGCTGTCGTCGCACCACTGGGTGGTAGTGGCATCCACGGTGTTGGCGTTCGCTTCCGCGTTCCTGTCCTGGTGCAACCCGTACCTGGCTAACGGGTTCGACCTGCGCCTGGCCATCATCCCGGACACCGCCTACCGGGCCATGTACGACGCCTTCTTTGCCCGCACTTACCTGGATCCGGGCAGGCTGCTCAACGTCCTGGTCCTGGTGGTGGCCGCCTACGCGTTCCTGACCGCCTACTGGAAGCCGGTACAGCGGGCCCTGGGCTGGTTCCTGATCCCGCTGGGGCAGGCCACGCTGTACGTCTTTATCCTGCACGTGGTGCTAATCGCCGTGATCGCCAACATCCCGGCCCTGCGGCAGGGCGACATCCTGATCAATACGGCCGCGTATGCGGCTATCCTGGGTCTCCTGTGGCTGATGGTGAAAAAGCGCGTCCTGTTCGGGATCATCCCAACTTAAGGATCAGGGCCTCGCCCTGGCCACCCCCACCGCACAAGGCCACCACGCCCGTGCCGCCGCCGCGGCGTTTCAAAGCCAGCGCCTGGTGCAGCACGAGCCGGGCCCCGGAGGCGCCCACCGGATGCCCTAAAGCGATGGCGCCGCCGTCGGCATTGATCCTTTCGGCATCGATCCCCAGGTCCCTGGCGGACTGCAGCACCACCGAAGCGAAGGCTTCGTTGACCTCAATGAGGTCCAGGTCAGCTACCGTCAGCCCCTCGAGTTTCAGGGCCCGTTCAATGGCGCGGGACGGCTGGGAGTGCAGGGAGCCGTCCGGTCCGGCGGTCTGGCCGTGGCTGCCGATCTCCGCAATCCAGCTGAGCCCGGCCGCCTCCGCCGCGGCTTTGCTGGCCACCACCACGGCGGCCGCGCCGTCGGACAGCGGCGAGGAGGACCCTGCGGTGATGGTGGCTGAGTCCGCCGTGGAAAAGGCGGGCTTCAGCGCGGCAAGGGCCTCCGGCGTCGTACTTGCCCGGATCCCCTCGTCAGCATCAATCACGACGGCGGGGCCGCGGCGTTGCGGGACTTCCACCGGAGCGATTTCCTCGGCCAGGATCCCGGCGGCCCGGGCAGCTTCCGCACGTTGATGGGAACGGGCGGCGACGGCGTCCTGGTCCGTCCGGCTGATGCCGAGGCGGGCGTTCCCGGCATCGGTGGCGGAACCCATCAGCTCGCCGGAGCGGGGGTCCTGCAGGCCGTCAAAGTTCAGCGAATCCAGTAACGGCGCATCGCCGATGGCAACGCCGCCGCGGAGCCGGGGCAACAGGTGCGGGGCGTTGGTCATGGACTCCTGGCCAGCCGCCACAATGAAATCTGCCTCGCCCGCCCGGATCATCCGGGCGGCATCAATCACGGCGGTCAGGCCGGAAAGACACAGTTTGTTGATGGTCACGGTGGGCACGGCCCAGCCGATCCCGGCGGCGAGGCTGGCCTGCCGGGCGGGTCCCTGACCGGCGCCCGCCTGGATAACCTGGCCCACGATCACGGCCTGGATCTGCTCCGGTGCCACTCCCGTGCGCTCCAGCGCATTTCGGATGGCATGGGCACCAAGTTCGCTGGATGAAAGCCCTGCCAGTCCGCCGCGGAACCTGCCGAAAGGGGTGCGGGCGCCGCCCAGGATGACGGGGGTGTGAGCGTCGTTGCCCATGGTGGGGTGCCTTTCGATTACTCGAACGACGTCCGACGGCGGTCCGAGAGCCTGGTATTCCAGACGTCCGGTTTGTTGACCTTGAACCGGCGGCCCGTCAGGGCGCTGGCAGTGAGGCGGATGTAGTGCTCCTTGGGGCCTGGCTGCCAGGGCTCCAGGCTCAGTTCATCAACGGCGTCCTTGTCAGCCTGGTCCTGGATCACCTCTGTGTCTCCGCGCACCACCACGCTCCACGCCTCCTCCGTGTGGGGATCATAGCCATCAATCTCGAGGGCCGCGGGCCGCCCCGTTGCCGCGTTCCAGAGTTTTGTGCCACCGGCTGTGCGGAAGGAAATGCTTCTGCGATTCAGGACGAAGTTGATGGGAAAGATCTCCGGATGGCCGTCCACCACGAGGGCCAGCCGCCCCACGGCCTCATCGGCGAGCAATTCCCAGCATTCGTCAAACGTCAAATTGGTAATGGGCTCACTGTGCGGGTTCATGAACCAAACCTTACGGCCCCGGCGTACGGATCAACAGGGCATTTCGGCCCGGGCGTTGAACCGCATCCTCAGGTTCCGTGGCGCTATTCAAGACGCCCGGCCAGGGCGTCAAGGATCGGGAGCTGGCCCTTGACCAGCTTGTTGCGGGCATCGGTCGCGGTGACCCACCGCGCGTCGTCGATTTCCGGAAAGTCCCGGATTGTGCCTGACCCCTTGGGCCACTCCAGCGCAAACGTGTTGCTCACGATCTCCCCTGGCTCGAAGCCGGACTCCTCCGCACTGAATACGGTGATGACCTTCCCGGATGGCTGCCGGAATGCGCCCAGCAGAAAGTAGTCGACGTCCGGTGGCGGCGTGCCGATCTCCTCGGTAAACTCGCGCCGGGCTGCCGCCAGGGGATCTTCATCGTCCTGGTATTCGCCTTTGGGAAGGGACCAGGAGTGGGCCTGTCTGCCGGCCCAGAAAGGTCCGCCCATATGCGCTATCCAGATTTCCAGCCCGCCCTCCACAGCGTGCCGGTAGAGCAGGATCCCAGCGCTGGGAACGGTCATTGGCTGCCTACTGGATCCCTGCGTACAGTGCGTTGAGTTCGGCGGTCAACTGCTTCTGCAAGGCCGGGGTGCCGATTTCCTTGCCGTCGATGTGGTTCACGGGCGCCAGCAGCCGGATGCTGGAAATCAGCCACACAGCGTCGGCGTCCAGCAGGTCCTGCGGCTCCAGCGGACCGTAGCCCAGTTCCCAGCCCGCCGCTTTGGCGGCACCAAAGAGCGCGCTCTGGGACGTGCCGGCGAGGATCCCGGTGTCCAGCTGGGGCGTGATGAGCCGGCGGACCGTGCGGGTGGCGCCTGCGCCGTCGTCGGATGTTTCCACGTGCGCCAGCAGTACCGTGGACGTGGGGCCCTCCAGGACCCGGCCGTCGGCGGAAAGGAAGATGACGTCGTCGGCGCCCTGCTTGTGTGCGTGCCGGAGGGCGGCCATGTTCACCGCGTAGGAGAGGGTTTTGGCGCCGAGGAGCAGCCACGGCGCGCGTTCCGCGACGTCGCTGTTGTAACCGCGGTCCAGCAGGATGATATCGATGCCGGCCTCGCGCTGGCGTCGGCCCAGGGCGCCGACCGGCGATACCTGGACCCAGCAGGTGGTGGAGTCCGCGCCTTCCGGGCCGCGCGTGGCCACAAGCTTGACCACCACCTCGTCCTCGGCGGCAGAATGCGCCGGGTGCTGGCGGCGGTATTGTTCCACGCCCGTTGCGATGGCCGCACGCCATGGTTCCTGAGCCGGGATGACCAGGTCCAGGGCCGCCGCCGAGCCGCCGAGCCGGTCCAGGTGGGCCTGCAGCTTCCTCACACCGCCGGCTACCGCGAGCATGGATTCGAATACCCCGTCACCGCGTGTGGCACCCTGGTCCGTAACCAGCAGCTGTGGCTGCGAGGCGTCCGCCAGCCGGCCGGCCGGGAACGCGGGGTCAAGGAAAACAAGCACCACGGGCGCACGAGAAGTCATGGCTCCAGCTTAGTCGGGCCGCGCGCGGCTAAGCTGTGGTCATTGCCCGGCCGGAACCCGTCCGCCGGTGCGCACACCCCGGGGGTTTCCAGTGTTGTGGCCGATTTCGCTTGTGGGTACCGCTCCGACGTGGATTGTGGTGGTTCTGAGCATTGCAGACCTGGTGATCCGGGTCCTGGCCTTGGGCATTATCCCTGGCAACAGGCGTCCCACCACGGCCATGGCCTGGCTGCTGGGGATCTTCTTCGTGCCGTTCCTGGGCCTGGCACTCTTCCTGCTCTTCGGCAACTTCAAGCTGTCCAGCCGCCGCCGGCAGCAACAGGAGATTGTCAACACCCGGGTTCGGGCCAACATCTCGGCGCTGGCCGATGTCCAAAGTGACTACCCCGGCCCCGAGTGGGTCAAATCCGCCGGCGAACTGAACCGCCGGCTGGGCTCCCTGCCGATGGTGGACGGCAACGCCGTTGACCTTATCCCCGGCTACCCGGACTCGATCCTCTGCATGACCGAGGCCGTGCGCGAGGCCAAGATATTCGTCAACGCCGAGTTCTACATCATGAGCACGGACCACGTCACGGACGACCTGCTGACAGCGCTGGAAGAAGCAGCCGAGCGGGGCGTGGAAGTGCGCGTGCTGTTCGACCACATCGGCACGCTGCGGGTCAAGGGGTACCGCAACCTCTTGACCCGGCTCAAGGCAAGCAAGATCCAGTGGAAACGCATGCTGCCGTTGCTGCCCATCCACGGTCAGTGGCGCCGTCCTGACCTCCGTAACCACCGCAAGATCATGGTGGTGGACGGCGAAGTCGCCTTCACGGGCTCACAGAACCTGATCGAGCCGTCCTACAACAGCCCCAAGCACCGCAAGGCCGGCCGCGAATGGGTGGAGCTGATGGCGCGCCTGCGCGGACCGATCGTCACCACCCTGAACGTGGTCTTCGCCACCGACTGGCTGAGCGAGACCGAAGAGAACCTCGAACACCAGCTGCAGCTCCCGGCCAACCCGGAGCCGGGCAACGTCACAGCCCAGGTGGTACCGAGCGGGCCCGGGTTCATTACGGAAAACAACCTGCGCCTCTTCAACACGCTGATCTACTCCGCCCAGCAGCGGATCTCCATCTGCAGCCCATACTTCGTCCCCGACGACTCGCTGCTCTACGCCATCACCACCGCGGCCCAGCGGGGCGTGGACGTGGAACTGTTCGTCTCCGAAAAGGGCGACCAGTTCCTCGTCCACCACGCCCAGCGCTCCTACTACGAGGCACTGCTGGAGGCCGGCGTCCGGATCTACCTCTACAAGGCGCCGTTTGTCCTGCACGCCAAGCACTTCACCATCGACGACGAAGTGGCCGTCCTGGGCTCCAGCAACATGGACATGCGGTCTTTCTCGTTGAACATGGAGGTTTCGGTCATGCTGATGGGCTCGGACATCGTGGACAAGATGCGCGCGGTGGAAAATACCTACCGCGGGATTTCCCATGAGCTCAAGCTTGAGGACTGGCTGCAGCGCCCCCTCGCAGCCCGCTACATCGATAACGTGGCACGGCTGACGGCGACCGTCCAGTAGCTCTCGGAGTTTTTGTCCAGATAATGCGGCTTTTGAGGCGTTTATCCCGCATTATCTGGACAAAAACTCTGGGGATGGGGCGGGTGGGGCAGCCGGGTTCAGGTGGTGGGGAACTCCGCGCCGAGTGCGGAAAGCACACCGTGCGCCTTCACACGGATCTCCTCGTACTCCTCGTCCGGCACCGAGTCGGCCGTGATGGCGCCGCCGACGCCGAGGGTGAGTTCCGCCGTCGCCGCCGCTTCGCTGTCGTCCCCGGACTTGCCTACCCCGCCAGAACCAGTTCCGGAGTCGGTGACCAGGGTGCGGATCGCCACGGCAAGATCCGTTGCTCCGTTTAGGGAAAAATAGCCGATCGCGCCGGAATACAGGCCGCGCGGACCCTCTTCCAGCCGGTCCAGAATGGCCATGGTGCTGATTTTCGGGGCGCCGGTCATGGAGCCGGGCGGGAAACAGGCGGCGACGGCCTCGGCCCGCGGCGAACCGGGCAGCAACTGTGCGTCGATGGTGCTCACCATCTGGTGCACGGTGGCGTAGCTTTCGATTTCGCACAGCCTGCTGACCGTGACGGATCCGGGTTCCGCGAAGTGGCTGAGGTCGTTCCGCAACAGGTCCACGATCATGATGTTCTCGGCGCGGTCCTTGAGAGATGCCGCCAACTCGTCCCGCAGTTCCCTGTCCTGCGTGGGATCGGCGCCCCGGCGGCGGGTGCCCTTGATCGGTTCGGCGCGCATGCCGCCGTCGGACGTGATCCGCAGGAACCGTTCCGGCGACGTGCTGGCCACCGTCAGCCCGCCAAACCGCAGGTAGCTTGCGAACGGCGCCGGGTTCTTCCACCGGAGGGCCAGGTAAGTAGGCCAGGGGGCCGTCGCGCCGGCCGGCAGCGTGGCCGTGAGCGTGGTGGTGAGGCACACTTCGTATGAGTTTCCCTCGTAAATTTCGTGCTGGGCGGCGGCGATTTTCTGCTTGTAGGACAACGCGTTGTCCCGGCTGCTGAACGCGGGCCCGCCGGGAAGTACGACGCCGTTGCTGCCGCTGCTCCCGGCGGCGGCCAGGCCGACGGCGGTTCGGGCAGCGGCCAGCCAGCTGTCGGCGTCGGGAGCCTCCAACGCAAGGAGCCAGGCCGTTCCTTCGATATGGTCCAGAACGACAGCCCGGCCCGCAAAGATCAGCGCCGCGTCGGGGGTCTGCGCAACAACGTCCGAACCGCCGGTTTCGCGCTTCAGCTCATAGCCCAGGCAGCCCAGCCACCCGAGCGTGAAGTCGCCGGGGTAACCGTCCGGGGTGCGGACATCCCGGCGCCCCCAGACAGTGTCCAGCCAGCGGAAGAACGGGCCCGGCACGCGTGCTGTTGCGAAACCGGTAGTAACTACGCTTTCGCCGGACTGGTGGGTGACGGACTGGCCGTAGGTCCCGCCGTCGTCCGTGAGGATGCTGAAGCGGCTGCGTTCGGCAGGTGCTGACTGCCCTGGCAGGGGACCGGTGGTTGCGGCGGGGCCGGCGTTGGAGGAGTCCAGCCAGACGGCGTTTGTCGAGCCGCCGTACAGCGTCGCGAAGAGGGTGGAGGCGTCCGGCCGGCAGTCCAGCCGCTCGGCCCGCAGCCTCAGGCCCCGGCGGGCGGCAAGTTCCGGAACCAGGACCGGTCCGAGTGCCGGCAGGTAGGAGAGTGCCTGCAGCACGTCAGCGGGGGCCGACCCGTCCGCGT
Source organism: Arthrobacter sp. UYEF21 (assembly GCF_040546085.1). Taxonomy (NCBI): domain Bacteria; kingdom Bacillati; phylum Actinomycetota; class Actinomycetes; order Micrococcales; family Micrococcaceae; genus Arthrobacter; species Arthrobacter sp. UYEF21. The sequence goes on along the minus strand of NZ_JBEPNF010000006.1, from coordinate 116,150 downwards.
GATTGAGCACGCGGATCTCGGCCTGGCCGGGGACGTCGTCGTCGGCGAGCCACTCATTTTCCTGCGCCGCCCACTGCTCCCAGAACGGCTCATAGGTACCGCCGTCGCGGTCCAGCGCCCGCTGCCGGCGCACATCGTCGGGTGAATCGGCCCAGATGACGGCGCTGAGCAGCGGCCGGGCGCCCCCGGCGGCCGCACCCACTCCCTCGATGATCACGATCTCAGCGGGCAGGGTGACCCGGAGGTCGCCGTCGTAATGGTTGGCCCAGTCCCAACTGGTCCAGGTGGCCGCTTCGCCGCGGCTCAAGGGGGTGAGCACAGTGGACACGTAGCGTTCAATCCCCGCGGTGAGGCCGTTCCAGCCCGGGTAAATGTCCTCGAGATGGAAGAGTGACACCTTGTGATGGTTCCGCAGCCGTGCGGCCAGTTCGATGGCCAGGGTGGTTTTTCCTGCGCCTGATCGCCCGTCGACGGCGATGATCACAGGTGTGGGGGTCATGAAATAGAGCGTACCTGCTGCTGGATCGGTTGCCGGGGCGGGGCTGCACGGCGGCCGCTCCCCATATGCCCGCCCAGGAAGCCACTCACAAGAAGGAAGAGCGCTCCCGCCCTGCCCAGCAGGACGCCTACGTCTTGCCGGCCCCTGACCCGGGCCGCCCAGGCCGTCGGCCCGAAACGCTGCGGCCAGCATCAACTCGGTCATCGGGGGACCGGCAGATGTTGCCTGTGCAGACGGTGATGACGCGGTATGGGCTCGACAATGAGTTCAGGATGCTAAGCATGCTTTATAGAGGCTTTCCTGGCCAACAACACCTCACGGATCTTTACGGATCTGTGAAGTAAGTTTCTGTTCCAGTCAATCAATCCGATTGGACGACCCGGGACTGGGGCCTCACCTGGCTAGTGGATCAGCGCAAGCAGAACACCCACGGCCACAAAAAGGACGCCGAAGATCCGGCTCAGGATCTTCTGGCCGTGGGCGTTGCGGGTGAAGCGCTGGAAGGACTTGGCGGCCAGCGCGAAAAAGAACCACATGACCAGGATGTCGATCATCACGACGGTGGCCGTGAGCATCAGGTACTGCGGCAGGAGCGGCTGTTCCGGACGGATGAACTGCGGCATGAAGGCGAGGAAAAAGACGATGGCCTTGGGGTTCAGGAGGTTGACCCAGAGTCCGCGGCGGAACATCGACCCGGCAGGTTCGTTCCGGAGTGCGGCAGCCTGTTCCTGATCGAGGCCCGGCTTGCTGAGGAACTGCCTGATGCCCAGATATACCAGGTAAGCGGCACCGGCGTAGCGGATCACGTTGAAGGCCACGGGCGAACTGGCCACCAGGACGCCCACCCCCAGCGCCACGATCACTACATGGATCACCAGGGCCGCCTGCTGGCCCAGGATGCCCCAGATGGAGCGGCGGAAACCTGATGTCAGGGAGTTGCTCATGGTGTTGATCGCGCCGGCCCCTGGTGTGAAGCTGATCAGGACGCCGGCGCCCGCGAGGGCGAGCCAGAGGGAGAATTGCACCTCCCAAGTTTAGGGGCGCTTCACCATAGGGTGGTCAGCGGCTCGAAAGCCTGAAGATCCTCATCGGCCGTCACCAGCGTCATCCCTCCACCATGGCCTGGGTGGCGAGAATCCGGCCAAAAGGATCCTTGTGCGTCCAGTCCAGCTGGCGCGCCGCCAGCGTGTGCGGGTCGGAGACCGGGAGTTCGGGCGCATAAAGGTGGGCTACCTGCCGCGCGAAGCTCGTCACGATTCCGGCGCCGGACGGCAGCTGTTCAGCATTTGGGAAACCGGGTTTTGCTTCCTCGACGTTGTATTTGCCCCATGGTGACCGCGTTTAGTTGGTCGACCTCGTCCGTGTCAGCGGGATGGCCACGAGTTCCGCATCGCTGAGGGCTCCACTTCCCAGGTGGAGCAGTCTTTCCCGAGGACGTTCGCTCTCAGGGAGATCTGTCATCCGGATTGGGTCAGCCACAGTTGCCGTATCTTGAATTCACCCAGTGGGACATAGTGGATGGGAGATCCTCGCTGAGTCCCGTATTGGTCGAAGTACGAGTGTGGCCCGTCAGACATGTAGCCGGTTTCGTCGAGGCCAAAATGCCCGATCATTCGGAGGCCGGGCTGAGCTGCAGCCTCTTTCAATGTTTTGGCCGCTCGCAGGATCGGAGACTCGGAGTAGTAGTCGTTGTCAGGCCAGATTTTGCATGGGCAATAGCAAAATATCTGGTCCAGTCTAGATCCATCCAGTCCAGACTCGCGTCGTAATGCGGTTCCAATGATCCTGCAAACTCGTCGCTGGCGACCTTGATGCCGTCCAGCTGCATGTCGGCATCGAGTGCAATCACCACAAGTTTGGGGAGGACCCTTCCCTCCTGAACAACGAGCGGGCGGACAAGAATCTGGAGGTCGAAGCCTGCTTGAATAATCATGGTTTGAGGCTATTTGCGGCTAGCAGCCGCCGGAACAGGTTTACGCCCGTGCGATGACCTCGCCGTTCGGGATCAGGAACCAGCCGTCCTCCGTGGACCCCCAACGGTGCCAGCCTGCGGAAATCCTTGCCAGGTCAGCGGCGTTCGCGAAACCGTACTCCAAGGCCTGGTCCGCAAAAGCTGAATGCAGCACCCGCTCGCCCCAGACGCGCGCCTGCCATCTTCGTTGCTGCCCGGTGGCGTAAAGCCAGTTGCTGCTGGAGGGTGCGACGTCGGTGAAACCTGCGGACTGGGCCCACGAGACCAGGCGGCGGCCGGCGTCGGGCTCGGCCCCGTTGCGACGGGCGATCCGCTGGTAGAGGTCCATCCATTCGTCCAGTTCAGGAAAGGACGGGTACCAGCTCATGCCATGGAAATCGGCGTCGCGCACGGCCACAATCCCCCCGGGTTTGGCCACCCTACGCATCTCCCGCAGCGCCTCCACCGGGTCGGTCAGGTGCTGCAGCACCTGGTGGGCGTGGACGACGTCGAACGTTCCGTCCTCGAAGTCGAGATCGTAGATGTTGCCGGCCACAAATTCCGCGTTGGCCACCCCGCGCTCAGCGGCGAGCGCCGTGGCCTGGGCGATGATGTCCGGCGACCGGTCCAGGCCGGTGACCGTTCCTGGTGCCACCAGCCCAGCGAAATCGCACGTGATGCTCCCCGGCCCACAGCCGACGTCGAGCACGGAGGTTCCCGGCGTCAGGTGCGGGATGACAAAGGCCGCGGAATTTTCCGCGGTCCTGGACGCGTGGGCGCGGACTACCGACTCGTGGTGGCCATGCGTGTACACATCATCGTCTTCTGGCTGCTGCGCACTCATAAGCAAACGCTACCCCTAAGTGGCCCGCATTTAGCGTGGTTATTGGCGGAGTTCGCGACGTTATCTGCCAGTCCGACGGCGGGCGTGGCGGGCGGCAGTGGATCAGGCGGGAGGAGCGGCGGGGGAGTTAGGGCCGCCGTCGGACGCTTCCTGGCGGGCCGCCATGGTGGCCTCCACCATGGCGGTCATGAACCGCGTTACCAAGTCCAGTTCCTCAGGGGAGAAGGCTGCCATGGCATTGCCCATGTGACGCGAGAGCGGCATGAACATGGCCCCGCCGTCCTGGAAAGCTTTGGGTGTCATGCGGAGCTGGACCTGCCGCCGGTCCGAAAGATGGCGTTCCCGCACCACATGGCCGGAGGTGTCCAGCCGGTCGATGAGGGCAGTGGTGGCCGGCGAGCTGAGGTGCAGTTCCTTCCGCAGGACGCCGGGCGTGACAACCAGGCCCTTGGCGGTGTGGCGCATGATGACGGCGAGCGCGTTCAGGTCGGTCCGGTGCATGTCGTTCCGGCCGCCTGCGGTATCCACAAAGCGGTTGGCCTCAAGAGTGAAGTCCTGCAGCAGGCGGACCAGTGATAGGGGTGCGGAGTCGGGCGGGGTCTGGAACGCTTCGTCCGTCATGTTTCTCCTCCTCCGCTCTGCTGTGGTGGTTCCGTCATCGGGCTGGTGCCCGGTGGTGACTTGACGGATATTACTTCACCGGAACCCCCGGGCGCGGCCCCGGATAAATTTAGTCTGGCACTTATCTCTACTATGGAGATACTCTATGATGGAATAAATTGTACTGCTCTTATCCCGAATCTGGCAGGAATCATGAAACCCAGTCCCCAACACAGCGCACGGGTCCCGTTCTGGCTGCGCTGGCTCATTCCTGCGCTTCTGGTGCTGACGTGGCTTGCGATCGCCGGTATCGGTGGACCCACCTTTGGCCGGCTGAAAGAGGTCTCGTCGAACGACCAGGCCTCCTTCCTTCCCGCCAGTGCCGAAGCCACAGCCGCGCAGGACTGGCAAGCGAAATTCCGTGATTCCAACGAAGTGCCGGCCGTCATTGTCATCGAAAACAGCTCCGCTTTTACCCCGGCCCAGCTGGGCGAGGCAGCCGCGCTGAAAGCAAACCTTGAAGCACTGAAGCTCGGCAGTGCCGTGGTCGGGCCCATTCCGTCCGAAGACGGCAAGGCCGTCCAGTTCATCACTCCGATCGATTCGTCGGGCGAGGTGAAGGAGGCGGTGAAAGAACTGCGCGAGGCCGTCGCTGAGGCCGCTCCGGAAGGCATGCAGACCTTCGTCACCGGGCCGGCCGGCCTGGCTGCGGACCTGGTCAGCGCCTTCGCGGGCATCGACGGCATTCTGCTGCTCGTGGCTATGACTGCGGTCTTTGTGATTCTCCTGATCGTGTACCGCTCCCTGCTCCTGCCGATCGCGGTGCTGCTCACGTCGGTGTTTGCGCTGTGTGCAGCCATCCTGCTCGTGTTCGGCATGGCCAAGCTCGGCTGGATCCAGCTGAACGGCCAAAGCCAGGGCATCCTGTCCATCCTGGTGATCGGCGCGGCCACGGACTATGCCCTGCTGTATGTGGCGCGCTTCCGGGAAGCCCTGACCCACACCCGCAACCGGACCGCCGCCGTGCTGACGGCCTGGAAGACGTCCGTCGAGCCGATCGTTGCCTCCGGTGCCACGGTGATTATCGCCTTGCTCTGCCTGCTTTTCTCGGATCTGAACTCCAACAAGGGCCTGGGCCCGGTGGCGGCCGCCGGCATCCTCTGCGCTCTTTTCGCCGCCCTCACCCTGCTGCCCGCCCTGATGGCGCTCCTGGGCCGCGCAGCCTTCTGGCCGTTCCGTCCCAAGCTGGTCCCGAAGGATCAGCGGGAACCCGAACTCGTCACCGGGCTGGAAGGGCAGAAGGGCATCTGGCGTGCTACCGCTTCGCTCGTTTCCCGCCGTCCGCGCACCGTCTGGATCGCTTCGGTCCTCTTGTTGCTGATGGCGTCGGCAGGCATCCTCCAGCTCAAGGCAAACGGCGTCCCGCAGACGGATGTCATCCTCACCGCATCCAACGCCGTTGACGGGCAGGACGCGCTGGCTCGGCATTTCGACGCCGGCAGCGGCAGCCCCGCCGTCGTGGTTGCGGACGAAAGCAAAGCTGCAGAAGTGCTCGCAAAGGTCAAAGCGGCCGACGGCGTGGGGGACGCGTATCTGTTGGCGGCGGGAAGTGTGCCCATCACCGGAGCCCCCGGCGCTCCCACCGACCCCGATGTCCGCGAGGGCAAGGTGCTGATCAATGCCACCCTCAACTACGCCGCTGATTCCATCGAGGCCGAGGGCATAGTCAAAGCTTTGCGTGAGGATGTGAAGGCTGTTGACGCCAGGGCGCTGGTGGGTGGCGTCACGGCAACGGCCCTGGATACCAACACCACGGCTCAGCGCGACCTGGTGATCATCATCCCGGTGGTGCTGGTGGTCATCCTCTTTATCCTGATGCTGCTGCTGCGTTCCGTGGTGGCGCCGGTCCTGCTGGTGCTCTCCGTGGTGCTGTCCTACGGCGCGGCGATGGGCGTCTCGGCGCTGGTCTTCAATAACATGCTGGGCTTCCCGGGCGCCGATGCCACCGTCCCGCTGTTCGGGTTTGTCTTCCTGGTTGCCCTGGGCGTGGACTACAACATCTTCCTGATGAGCCGGGTGCGGGAGGAGTCGATAAAGCACGGGACCAGGCCGGGCATCCTGCGGGGGCTGGGTGTCACCGGCGGAGTGATCACCTCCGCCGGGGTGGTGTTGGCCGCCACCTTCGCGGCCCTCAGCATCATCCCCATCATGTTCCTGGTGCAGCTGGCCTTCATTGTGGCCTTCGGCGTGCTGCTGGATACCATCCTGGTGCGCTCGCTGCTGGTCCCCGCATTGGCGTACGATATCGGCCCGCGCATCTGGTGGCCGAGCAAGCTGGGCCGGCCGGAGCTGGACGCGGCCGTGCCGGCGGGCACGCGTGATGCCGAGCTTGAAGCGGAGGGCGCCGGCCGCCGGTAACGGGGTGGGTTAGCCCTGCGCCTGCCACCAAGCCACCGTGGCTGCGGCTGCTTCCGGGAGGGGCGTGGGGCGGAGGCCCAGGGCGGACTGGCTGGCCGCGGAGTCCATTACGTACGGCTGCTCTAACTGGTACATCGTTTCCGCGAGTTCCCGGAGGTCCTTCGAAAAGACGCCCATGGTTCGGAATGCCCAGCCGGGCATGGTGCCCAGCTTCGGTTTGCCCGCCCCGCCGGCTTCCGTGAACGCCGTGGCCAGTTGCCGCTGCGTTACTGCCGGAGCGGTGGGCGTGTGCCACACCTTGTTCCAGAGCGACGGCGACTGCGCGGCGTGTATCATCGCCGCCGCCAGATCGGGGACGTAGGTGAACGAGTGGGGCTGGTCCGCGCTGCCGATGACCCACACCTTCTTTCCGGCCAGGACGGCGGGAACCATGCGCTCGCCGGCGTGTGAGTTCCGGACGCGCGGACCGAAGAAATCGCCGGCCACCACGCTGACGGTATTGGTGGGCGACGCGTCCCGGGCCCGGAGGAGCTCTGTTCGCACGCCACGCTTTCCGCCGCCGGCTGTCCGCGGCCCGGTCTCGGTCATCGGGCGGTCCGGCTCGCTGTAGGAATAGAGACTTTCGGGGAAGACGACGACGGCGCCTGCCTCGCCCGCCGCAGCCAGCACCGTTTGCTCGGCCCGGGGAAGTTCCGCCCGCCATGCGTCCGCCGTGTAGGAGGTGCCATGGATGCAGTGGAAAACGGCTGCGGCGCCTGCGAAAGCCGCCCGCACCTGAGGGGCGTCCTGGACGTCCACGGCCAGCCGTTCCACCAAAGGATGCACAGGTCCACTCCCGGAACGGGTGAGGATCCTGACGCGCTTGCCCTGCCCGGCCAACTGCTCCGCCACAGTCCAGCCGACGGGACCTGCGCCGGTGACAATGAATACTTCATTCATGATTTCCCCTTCAGGACTTTTCGTTTCCGAGAGCATCGCTCTCATCCAATAGTGCACCCTGCTGGATCCATGAAAATTGCTGCCACGGACGCGGAAACCACCCTGCGCACGCCCCGGGAGCGAGCCCGCGCCCAGACCATTGCGGACACTGTCCGGCCGGACCACCGCGCCCGGCACGGGTGATCTGCAGCCTGATCGCTATCCTCGATGCCGCCTACCGCGCAGGTGAACTCTCGACGCCAATGGGTGCGTCGCCGTCGTGCATCCCGCCTTGGCCCCCGACCTCGTGACGATCCGCGCCGGACTCGGTCTCGCGGTTCCTGACGAAATCCTGGCGAACGGCGCCCTGCCCGACGCCGCCAGGAAGATGCCCCCGGCCTTCGAGCACTACACGCCGGAACCCGTCCGGGGCGAGGGCACGGAACTGCGGGTCTTCCTTGGTTCCCTGGCCGGTTCGTCCTCGCCTGTGCCCACTTACACCCCGCCGCTGCTGGGCGCCGAGGCTGTCTTGAGAGCCGGTGCGCGGCTCGACCTGGAGCTGGACCCGGCCTTTGAGCACGGAATCCTGCTCGACACCGGCAACATCTCCCTGGGCGGCACCCCCCTCGCCGTTGACCACCTCCACTACCTGCGTCCGGGGCGGGGCAGGATCGTCCTGGAGGCCGGACAGACCCCTGCGCGGCTGGTGCTTCTCGGTGGCGAGCCGCTGGGCGAGCGGATCGTGATGTGGTGGCACCTACCCCGACGGCACCCCTACCCGCCCTTCGGACCGTTCCCGGACGGGTACCCGGCCCCGCTCCCGGCCCAACGCTTAGCTGCGCGCCCGCGGCGGAACCATCACCCGAATCCAGGAGGCCATTTTGAAGACTGAAACAACAATCACGGTGCGGACAGCCCGGACCTGCCGACGCTATGAAGTCCTCGACGGGGATGCGGTGATCGGAAAGCCCACTATCTGCCCCACGAGGGCAACAAGGGGCCCGAGCGGATTTTTGACCACACCATAGTCAGCGAGGACTATGCCGGGCAGGGTCTCGCCGCCCGGTTGGTACAGGATGCGCTGGACGACACCCTCGCTGCCGGCATCGGCGTCGTCCCCTTCTGCCCCTACGTGAAGGTGTGGCTGCGCAAGCACCCGGACTACCAGCCACGGATGACCGACGTTCATCCCGAGCACCTGGCCGCCGTCGAAAGCGCCGGCCGGTAGCAACAGCATCAACGGCGTGTGCTGCTCCCGCCGGCCTCTGTTTCCCCCGGCGCAGGCTCGGTAGACTCCAACTGCGCCCAGCTGGACGCGGAACCTCAAAGGAGAGATCAGTCATGACTGAGAACACCGCACGTGACGAAGAGCCCCGCAAAGCCAGCAGTGCGCCTGGCCTGGAGGGCGAGGGCGGCCAGTATGTGGACGGCGACTACGGCGATGCCGGGGTGGTGGGCGACGCCGACGATCAGCCCGAAGACGGGGACTATCCGGAAGGTGACTACGGCGATGCCGGCACCGTGGGAACGGCCCGCGAAGCTCAGGAGGACGAGGACAGGAAGCCGTAGGCGCTGTCCCTGACGCCTTCACGCAGCCGGTTGGCAACCCGTTCACGCACAGCGAACGGGCTGCCTGCTGGCGGGATTTTCTTCCTCATAGCCCCGCAAGTCCGGGAAATCTGCTGGGGCGTGCCTTAGCGCCATAGTCAAAGTTGAGCCTACCGCGCTCAACTTTGGATTGACATCTAAGCCGCCCTGGGTAAAGTTGAGTGCAGAACGCTCAATGAGGGCGCCAGAGAGTTTCCACGGAAAGAAGGACGCAACACATGTCACGTGCAGTAGGTATCGACCTCGGAACCACCAACTCCGTCGTCTCCGTTCTCGAAGGTGGCGAGCCCACCGTTATTGCCAACGCCGAGGGTGGCCGCACCACGCCGTCCGTCGTTGCATTCTCTAAGACCGGCGAAGTTCTGGTGGGCGAGATCGCCAAGCGCCAGGCAGTCAACAACATCGACCGCACCATTGCCTCGGTCAAGCGCCACATGGGCACCGACTGGTCTGTCCCGATTGATGACAAGAAGTACACCGCGCAGGAAATCTCCGCCCGTGTGCTGATGAAGCTGAAGAACGACGCCGAGTCCTACCTCGGTGAAAAGGTCACCGACGCCGTGATCACCGTTCCGGCCTACTTCAACGACGCCGAGCGCCAGGCTACCAAGGAAGCCGGCGAAATCGCGGGCCTGAACGTCCTGCGCATTGTCAACGAGCCCACCGCCGCAGCACTGGCCTACGGCCTGGACAAGGGCAAGGAGGACGAACTCATCCTGGTCTTCGACCTCGGCGGCGGCACGTTCGACGTCTCCCTGCTTGAGGTGGGCAAGGACGAAGACAACTTCTCCACCATCCAGGTCCGCTCCACCGCCGGTGACAACCGCCTCGGCGGCGACGACTGGGACCAGCGCGTAGTCGACTATCTGCTGAACCAGCTCAAGGTCAAGGGCATCGACCTCTCCAAGGACAAGATCGCCCTCCAGCGCCTCCGCGAAGCTGCCGAGCAGGCGAAGAAGGAACTGTCCTCCTCCACCAGCACCAACGTGTCCCTCCAGTACCTCTCCGTCACCCCGGACGGCCCGGTCCACCTGGACGAGCAGCTGACCCGCGCCAAGTTCCAGGACCTCACCAAGGACCTCCTCGAGCGCACCAAGAAGCCGTTCCACGACGTCATCAAGGAAGCCGGCATCAAGCTCTCCGAGATCGACCACATCGTCCTCGTCGGCGGCTCCACCCGTATGCCCGCCGTCTACGACCTGGTCAAGGAACTTGCCGGCGGCAAAGAGCCCAACAAGGGCGTCAACCCGGATGAGGTCGTCGCAGTGGGCGCCGCACTCCAGGCCGGTGTCCTGAAGGGCGAGCGCAAGGACGTCCTGCTGATCGACGTCACCCCGCTGTCCCTCGGCATCGAAACCAAGGGCGGTGTCATGACGCACCTGATCGAGCGCAACACCGCCATCCCCACCAAGCGTTCCGAGACCTTCACCACGGCTGACGACAACCAGCCGTCCGTGGCCATCCAGGTGTTCCAGGGCGAGCGCGAGTTCACCCGCGACAACAAGCCGCTGGGCACGTTCGAGCTGACCGGCATCGCGCCGGCCCCGCGCGGCGTCCCGCAGGTTGAGGTCACCTTCGACATCGACGCCAACGGCATCGTCCACGTCTCCGCGAAGGACAAGGGCACCGGCAAGGAACAGTCCATGACCATCACCGGCGGCACCGCGCTCTCCAAGGAAGACATTGACCGCATGGTCAAGGACGCCGAAGAGCACGCATCCGAGGACAAGGCCCGCCGCGAGGCCACCGACACCCGCAACACCGCCGAACAGCTCGCCTACTCCGTGGACAAACTGATCGCCGACAACGCCGACAAGCTGCCCGAAGAGGTCAAGACCGAGGTCCAGGCTGACGTCGACGAACTCAAGAAGGCCCTCGAAGGCACGGATGACGCCGCTGTGAAGACTGCTTTCGAGAAGCTGCAGGCTTCCCAGGGCAAGCTCGGCGAGGCCATCTACGCCCAGGCCGGTTCCCCGGACGGCGCCACCGGCGCTGCAGGTGCTGAGGGTGCCGCTGGTGCCGCAGGCGGGGACAAGACGGGCTCAGCTTCCAGCGCTGAAGACATCGTTGACGCCGAGATCATCGACGAAGACGAAGCGAAGAAGTAGCCATGCCGCACCACGGTAACGAGGACGAGCACGACTCATCCGCTAGCCAGGAAAACCAGGAGCGGCAGGCCGGCGGCCGCCAGGAGCCGGTCATCCGGGACAACCGCAAGGTTGACCCGGTGACCGGGCAGGCCCGCCACCCCGAGGGTGAGCAACACGCTGCGGATGCGTCCCCGGGCGCCGGATCCGAAGAGTCCGACGGCGACGCCCTGGCCCAGGCCGAGGAAATCCTCAACGGCATCGAGGTGCCGGCCGAGGAATCCGTGGTCCAGGGGGTTGCGACGGACTCAACCACCACGGCTGAGGCCGCCGAACTGAAGAACGACCTTCTCCGGCTCCAGGCTGAGTACGTCAACTACCGCAAGCGCGTTGAACGCGACCGTGCCGTGGCAGGGGAGATGGCCGTCATCGGCGTCCTGAACTCCCTGCTTCCGGTGCTGGACGATGTCGACGCCGCCCGCCAGCACGGTGACCTGACCGATGGACCGTTCGCGGCCATCGCCACCAAGCTGGAGAATGCGCTGAAGACGTATGGACTGGTCCGCATCGCCGACACCGGCGTGGAGTTCGATCCCACGATCCACGAGGCCCTCATCCAGCAGCCGGGCGAGGACATTGAGGTTGACACCGTCAGCCAGGTGCTCCGCTCCGGCTACCGGTCAGGTGAGCGCGTCCTCCGCGCAGCACAGGTGATTGTCGCCGTCCCGGCCTAGCATTTCTCCGGTGGTTGAGCTTGCCGAAACCCGGGTTTCGACAAGCTCAACCACCGACCCATAACTTTTGAAAGGAAACGCCATTGGCTAGCCAGGATTGGGTGGACAAGGACTTTTACGCGATCCTTGGTATCGCCAAGGACGCTTCCGACGCCGACATCAAAAAGGCGTACCGGAAACTTGCCCGCCAGCACCACCCGGACACCAATTCGGGAAACGCTGCGTCGGAGAAGAAGTTCAAGGACATCTCCGAGGCCTATTCCGTACTTTCTGATCCGGACGAGCGTCAGCAGTACGACGCCATCCGGGCCATGGGCGGCGGGGCAAGGTTCGCACCGGGCGGCGCCGGCGGCGGCAACGGCGGGTTCGAGGACATGTTCGGCGGGCTGTTCACCGGAAACGCCGGCCGCCACGCCGGCGGCTTCAGCACCTCGGGCGGCATTCCGCCCGAATTCGCCGACCTGTTCGGCGGCGGCTTCGGCGGCCAGCCCGGCTTCCAGCGGGCCCCCCAGAAGGGCGCCGACCGCACCGCGACCACCAGCATTTCCTTCGCCGGCTCCATCCGCGGCACCACCATTGGCCTGCGTGAACCCAGTGGCGACGTCATCGACGTCCGGGTTCCGGCCGGCATCAAGGACGGCCAGAAAGTGCGCGTCCGCGGCAAGGGCCAGCCATCGCCGGCAGGCAACGGCGACCTGATGGTGGCCGTGTCGGTCAAGACCCACGATTTCTACACGCGCGACGGCGACAACCTCCGCATCCACGTTCCGGTGACCTTCCCGGAAGCTGCTTTGGGCGCGGACATCGAGGTTCCCACCATCGACGGCGAAAGGGTCAAAGTACGCGTTCCGGCCGGCACGCCGTCCGGCCGCACACTCCGGGTCAAGGGCCATGGCGTGAAGACCTCCAAGGTAACCGGCGATCTGCTGGTGACCATCGACGTCGCGGTTCCCAAGAACCTGAACAAGGAGGCCGAGGCAGCTGTGAAGGCTTTCGCCGAAGCGACTTCCGACGCCGATGTCCGCGAGGGCCTGGCCGCCAAGGCCCGGCTGTAGGCAGCGGAGCAGACCGTGAATATCAATGCTGACCAGCCGATCTTTGTGATCTCGGTGGCGGCTGAACTGGCGGATATGCATCCGCAGACGCTCCGGCAGTATGACCGGCTGGGCATTGTTTCGCCCAGCCGGGCGCCCGGGAAGTCCCGCCGATACTCACAGCGCGACGTCAACATGCTGCGCCAGGTCCAGCGGCTCTCCCAGGAAGGTGTCTCGCTCGAGGGCATCAAACGGATCCTTGAGCTCGAGAACCAGGTTGCCGCGCTCCAGCGCAGGGTGGGCGAGCTGACCGAGGAGCTGGGCCGCCGTCGTGATCCCCTGGACTCCAGAATCTTCGCCGCCGGTGCTGCCGGCGACGTAGTGAGCCTGGCACGCGGACAGCGCCCCCGCGCCCGCTCCCAGGCCGTGGTGGTCTGGCGGCCCCGGGCGCTGGGAACCTAAGCACCGGAAAAATAGAGTACTCACTACTCGTGACCGGTCCGCCCTCACTGTCTTGAATGGAACTATTGATGGTCTCACAGCACGGTTCAAGACTCTGGGGGTTTTCGCGTGTTTGGTTCTTCAGTCGTTATGTTTGCGGGGTCCAGCGCTGGGCTGATCCTGCTCGCCATCGGGCAGGCCATGGTGGTGGTGTGCGCGTGCTTTGACATGGTGCGGGCGCTGTCCGTGCCGAGATCACACCGGCGCTACGTGGCCAGCACAGTGTTCCGGACCCTCGCCATCCCGTCCATCATCGCCACCGGCATGAGCGTCCTGATCGACGCGCTGCAGTGGTCCTGGATGGACGTCTGCATGTCCATGTTCGTGATGGTGGCCATCATCTTCCGGCTGCACCACGACAAGGACGAAGACAGCTGGTGGAAGGGTAAAGGCAAGAGACTCGCCCGCTGGGCCCGCCGCCAGTTCAGTTCCGGGACGAGGACGGCGCCGGCGGTGGGATAGCCCGGGCGGTGGTCGAGCCTGCCGATATCCGATATCGGCAGGCTCGACCAGCGGTGTCCCGGGATCAGACCTTCGCGTTGACGTCCGCGCTGACGGCGGTCCTGTGGTCGAAGACCGTGGCGCCCACTTCCTGCTCGGCCTGGTTGTTAATGCCCAGGTCGATTCCCTTCCGGTCCCTAATGACCAGCACCGCGCCTGTTGATACGAGAGCCATGATCAGCAGGTACACCGAGACGGACGAGGTTGTTCCGGTGGCCTGGACCAGGGCCGTGGCAATCATGGGCGCGAACGCACCGCCGATGATGGCACCAAGCGCGTAGGAGATCGCGACGCCGGAGAACCGGATGGACGCCGGAAACAGTTCGCTGTAGACGGCGGCCTGCGGACCGTACGTCAAGCCGAGTCCCACCGTGAACAGTGCCAGGCCCAGGAACAGCACCCAGATATTTCCGGTGTTCACCAGCCAGAACAGCGGAAATACCGTGAGTATCAGGCACCCATAGCCGATGAGGTAGGTCTTCTTTCGTCCGATGCTGTCAGCGAGGATGCCGGCAATCAGTGTGAAAATGAACCAGAGGGCTGCGGATGCGGTGACGGCCAGGAGCACCTCGGTGCGGTCCATGGCCAGCCCCTTGGGATTGGTGGCGTAGCTGACGATATAGCCGCCGGTGGTCATGTAGCCGGCGGCGTTGTTGCCCGCAAAGATCAGGGCGGCGATGACGACCAGTAGCCAGTGCTTCTTGAACAGTTCAACAATGGGAACACGGGTCTGCTGCTTCTTTTGAGCGATCTCTTCAAAGACCGGGCTTTCCTCCACGCTGCGCCGGACGATGAAGCCCACCACAATCAGAAGGAAGCTGAGCAGGAACGGAACCCGCCAGCCCCACTCGATGAACGCTGCGCCCGGGGAGACGACGCCTGACATCAGGGCCAGGATCCCGGAGGCCAGGAGCATGCCCAGCGGGACGCCGAGCTGGGGGAAGGAGCCGAACAGTCCGCGCTTGGACCGTGGTGCGTGCTCGACGGCCATCAGGACGGCCCCGCCCCATTCCCCGCCGGCTGAAATTCCCTGCAGAATACGCAGGAGCAGCAACAGGATGGGCGCGACGATGCCCGCCGTTTCGAACGTAGGCAGCACACCGATGAGTGTGGTGGCCACGCCCATCAGGATCAGCGTGAGGACCAGCATTGCACGGCGTCCCAGTCGGTCGCCGAAGTGCCCGGCCAGGAAGGCTCCCAGCGGACGGAACAGGAAGCTCAGGCCCACCGAAGCGAACGAAATCAGGATACCGATGTCATTGCCGGCTGGTTCGAAGAAGAGCTTCGCGAAAACCAGGCCTGCGGCGTTGGCGTAGATGAAGAAGTCATACCACTCAACGGTTGTGCCGATGATCGTGGCGAACGCCACGCGGCGGCGGTCTTTGGCCGAGCTGCGCTGCTCATGCGGAATAGCACTCATATTTATTCCTTATTGTGGGGACACATCGGTGTGTCAGTTGGCGTACGGATCGGCGATGCCGATGTATTGGGTGGTGGTGTATTCGGCGATGCCTTCGGAGCCGCCTTCGCGGCCGAGCCCGGACTGCTTGACGCCGCCGAAGGGTGCGGCGGCGTTGGAGATGACGCCGGCGTTGAAGCCCACCATGCCGAATTCGATCTGCTCGGCCACGCGCAACAGCCGGTTGAAGTCGCGGCTGTAGACGTAGGAGGCCAGGCCGTATTCGCTGGCGTTGGCCAGCCGGATGGCGTCGTCCTCGGTCGCGAAGGTGGTCACCGGGGCGACGGGGCCGAAGATTTCCTGGCCGAGGATCGCGGCGTCGTTGGGCACGTTGGCCAGGACGGTGGGCGGGTAGAAGTGCCCGGGACCGGCAACGGGTGACCCGCCGGTGAGTACTGTTGCTCCGGCGTCGACGGCGGCTGCCACCAGGGCGTGGATGTCGTCGCGGGCTCGTGCGTCGATCAGCGGGCCCACCTGGGTGGCGGGGTCGGTGCCGCGGCCGGTGGCCAGGGCAGCCATGGCGGCGGCGAACTTCCTTGTGAATTCCTGGGCGACGGATTCCTGGACCAGGAACCGGTTCGCAGCGGTGCAGGCTTCGCCCATGTTCCGCATTTTGGCGGCCATGGCCCCTTCGACGGCTTTGTCCAGGTCGGCGTCCTCGAACACGATGAACGGGGCGTTACCGCCGAGTTCCAGGGAGGTGCGAAGGACGTTCTGGGCGGCGTCGGCCATGAGGCGTTTGCCGACGGGGGTGGAGCCGGTGAAGGAGACCTTCCGCAGGCGCGGGTCGGCCAGCAGCGGACCCGAGATCCCGGAGGCAGAGGAGGATGAGACGACGTTGAGGACGCCGGCGGGCAGGCCGGCGTCGAGCATGGTCTGGGCGAACAGCTGGGCCGTGAGGGGGGTGAGCTTCGCTGGCTTGAGGACCATGGTGCAGCCGGCGGCGACGGCGGGGGCTACCTTGCGGGTGGCCATGGCCAGCGGGAAGTTCCAGGGCGTGATGAGCAGGCACGGGCCGACGGGCTTGTGCTGGACCAGGATCTTGTTCTTGCCCTCCGGGGAGGTGAGGTAGCGGCCGTAGTCACGGACCGTCTCTTCGGCGAACCAGCGCAGGAACTCGGCCCCGTAGGTCACTTCGCCGCGGGCTTCGGCCAGCGGCTTGCCCATTTCCAGGGTCATCAGCAGCGCGAAGTCCTCGGCGCGTTCGGTGACCAGGTCAAAAGCCCGGCGCAGGATCTCGGCCCGCACCCGTGGCGCGGTCCGTGCCCACGAGGACTGCACGGCGTCGGCCGCGTCTAGCGCGGACACCGCGTCCTCGCTGGTAGCCGAGGCGAGGGTGGCGAGTACCTCCCCAGTGGAGGGATCGTGGACGTCGAACGTGCCGCCGTCGGACGCCTCCCGCCACTGCCCGCCGATGAGCAGACCAGTGGGTACGGACGCAAGGAGCGCAGCCTCGCGCTCCGGCGAGATGACTTGCGGGAGGGCAGGGGGCATCGGAGTAGTAACTGTCATGGGAAAGTCCTTAGGAAGGAAAGGTCAGTAGCTGGCGGGGGTTTCGGCAGGCTCAACCGCCGGGAGGGCACGGTCAACCGACGGGGGCTTGGGGATGAACTGCGCAGCGAGGGCTTCGGAACCGCGCGCCAGGAGGGCGACGTCGGCCCCCACCAGGATGAAACCGGCGCCGATGGCAAGGTAGTGCTCCGCCGTGGCGGGGTTGAAAGCGTTCACCCCCGCAGGCTTGCCGGCCGCCCTCGCGGCAGACAGGCAATGCTCGACGGCGGCACGCACCTCGGGGTGCTCCTGCTGGCCCAGGAGTCCCATCGACGCGGCGAGGTCGGACGGCCCCAGGAAGATGGCATCCACCCCCTTAACCGCCAGGATGTCCGCTACGGCCTCCACTGCGGAAGTGGATTCGATTTGCACGGTGACGCTGATGGTCTCCCCGGCCCGTACCAGGTAGTCCGGGACCCGGTTCCAGCGTGCGGCGCGGGCCAGGGCCGAACCCACCCCTCGGACGCCCTGCGGCGGATACCGGGTGGCGGCCACGGCAGCTTCCGCATCCGCTGCCGAGTTGACCATGGGGATAAGTAGATTCTGGACCCCCAGGTCCAGGAACTGCTTAATCACCACGGTATCGTTCACTGGTGGCCGGACCAGGGCGTGGACCGGGTAACCGTGAATGGCCTGGAGCTGGGCAAGGATGGATTCGAGGCCGTTGGGGCTGTGTTCGGCGTCCACCAGCAACCAGTCCAGGCCCGATCCTGCGCAGAGTTCTGCCACCAGCGGGCTGCCGGAGCACACCCACATGCCGGCCAGCGGGCGGTTCGCCGCCGCGAGGGCGTCCCGGAACGTGTCTTCTATTCGAAGCGGCATGTGACAACTCCCAAGGGTCCGTAGTCGGCGTGGACGGTATCGCCCTTGTAGACCCAGAGCGGACGGGTGAACGATCCGGCGAGGATGATGTCGCCAGCCCTCAGCGAATCGCCGTGGGCGGCGATTTTGTTGGCCAGCCAGTGGACGCCGTTGGCCGGGTGGTCCAGGACCCCGGCGGCCACGCCGGTTTCCTCCACTGTCTGGTTCTTATACAGGATGGCGGAGACCCAGCGGAGGTCCACGGCGTCGGGCTTGACCGGGTTTCCGCCGATGACCATGGCGCCCATTGCGGCGTTATCGGCGATGGTGTCCACGATGGTCCGGCCCTCCATCTCAATCCTGGAGTCCAGGATTTCGAGGGCCGGGACCACGTAGTCGGAGGCCTTCAGGACATCGAAGATGGTGCAACCGGGTCCTTTGAGCGCGTCCTTGAGGACGAACGCGAGCTCCACCTCCACCCGCGGGTGGGTGTACTTGTCCCACTCCACCGAGCAGCCGGTCTCCAAGACCATGTCATCGAAGATGGCGCCGTAATCCGGTTCGGTGATGCCCGTGGCGGCCTGCATTGCCTTGGACGTGAGGCCAATCTTGCGCCCCACCAGGGTCCGCCCGGCTTCCTCGTTGCGGCGGCGCCACAACTGCTGGACAGCGTAGGAATCCTCCACGGTCATGTCCGGATAACGGGCAGTCAGGCGCGGAACAGGGGTGCGGGTGCGGCCAGCTTCCACCAGCTCGTCCGCGATGGCCTCAATCGTCTTGGCGTCCAGCATGGCTACAGCTGCGCTCCCAGCTTGAAGCCCTCAGCCGCAGCTCCGGCGTCGGTGGGCCGGGTGTAGGAGAAGCCGTCGGCGCCGACGGTGACTGCCATCTCGGACTTTTCCTCGCGGATGATGACGGGCTGGGGGTTGCCGTCCAGGTCCAGGACCAGGGAGGCTTCGGTGTACCAGGACGGGACCACGGGGTTGCCCCACCAGTCGCGGCGCTGGTTATCGTGGACGTCCCAGGTGATGGTGGGGTTGTCTGGGTCACCGGTGTAGTAGTCCTGGGTGTAGATCTCGATGCGGTGGCCGTCCGGGTCCAGGATGTAGAGGTAGAACGCGTTGGAGACGCCGTGCCGGCCGGGGCCGCGTTCGATCCGGTCGCTGATGCGCAGGGCGCCCATCTTGTCGCAGATCTGGATGATGTTGTGCTTCTCGTGGGTGGCGAAGGCGACGTGGTGCATGCGCGGGCCGTTGCCGCCGGTCAGGGCCGTGTCGTGGACCGTCTGCTTGCGGTGCATCCACGCGGCGTACGTGACGCCGTCGGAGTCCTTGATGTCCTCGGATACGCGGAAGCCGAGGTCCTCCAGGTAGGCGCGGCCGCGGGGGACGTCCGGGGTGACCTGGTTGAAGTGGTCGAGGCGGACCAGTTCACCGGCGGAGTAGAGGTCGTAGCGCTGGGTGAGGCGTTCCACGTGCTCCACGTCGTAGAAAAACTCGTAGGGGAACCCCAGCGGGTCCTCGACGCGGACGGAGTCACCGATGCCCTTGGTGAAGCCTTCCTTGCGGCGTTCGGTGCGGCAGCCCATTTCCTTGTAGTAGGCCTCGGCTGCGTCCACCTCGGCGGGGGACTTCACCCGGTAGGCAAAGGCTGCGACGGCGGCGATGGGTCCCTTGCGGAGCACAAGGTTGTGGTGGATGAACTCTTCAAGGGAGCGCAGGTAGATGTTGTTTTCGTCTTCCTCGGTGACGTGCAGGCCGAGGAGGTCAACGTAGAACTCGCGGGACTTGGCGAGGTCGGTGACCACGATTTCCATGTAGGCGCAGCGGACGATGTCCGGGGCGGGCACGGTGGGGGTGGGGACAAAGTTGGTCATGGTGCTCTCTCTTCTTTGAGTGGCGGGGCGCTGGCTGGGCAGCTCAGGCGCCGAATTTGGGGGTGTGGACGGTGCCGAGCGTGATGTGGACGGCCTGCTGGTCGGTGTAGAAATCGATGGATCGGTAGCCGCCCTCGTGGCCCAGGCCCGAGGCTTTGACGCCGCCGAAAGGAGTGCGGAGGTCGCGGACGTTGTGGCTGTTGAGCCACACCATGCCGGCTTCCACGTTCTGGGCGAAGTTGTGTGCCCGGGTCAGGTTCTGGGTCCAGATGTAGGCGGCCAGGCCGTACTTGGTGTTGTTCGCCAAAGCCAGCGCCTCGTCGTCGTTCTCGAACGGGGTGATGGCGACGACCGGACCGAAGATCTCCTCCTGGAAGATCCGGGCGTCAGGGGCGACGTCGGCGAAGACAGTGGGAGCGATGTAGTTCCCTTCCGAGAGGCCTTCCGGCCGTCCGCCGCCAGCCAGGAGCCGGCCCTCGGACTTGCCGATCTCCACATAGGAGGCCACCTTCGCGAAGTGCTCGGGGTGGACCAAGGCGCCCACCTCGGTCCTGGGGTCGTGGGGATCCCCGACGACGATGTTCTTGGCCCGGGCGGCGTACTTGTCGCAGAATTCCTCGTACACGGCACGTTCCACCAGGATGCGGGACCCGGCGGTGCAGCGTTCGCCGTTGAGCGAGAAGACCCCGAACAGGGCGGAGTCGATCGCGGCGTCGAGGTCCGCGTCGGCGAACACGACGCACGGTGACTTGCCGCCGAGCTCCATGGAGAGACCCTTGAGGTTGGCCGCGGCGTTGCGGAAAATGGTCTGGCCCGTGGTGGTCTCGCCGGTGAAGGAGATCAGCGGAACGTCCGGGTGCTTCACCAGGGCGTCGCCGGCTTCCTCGCCCAGCCCGTTGACCAGGTTGAACACCCCGTTCGGCAGTCCGGCGTCCTTGAAGATGGTGGCCCACAGGGATGCGGACAGCGGGGTGAACTCGGCGGGCTTGAGGACCACGGTGTTGCCGGTGGCCAGTGCAGGGGCGAGCTTCCAGGACTCCAGCATGAACGGGGTGTTCCACGGCGTGATCAGGCCGGCGACGCCGATCGGCTTGCGGTTCACGTAGTTGATCTGCGCGCCGGGGACCTTCATGGCGTCGTCGAACTGGGCCACGATCAGGTCCGCGAAGAAGCGGAAGTTCTCCGCTGCCCGCAGGGCCTGGCCCTTGGCCTGGGTGATGGGCAGGCCGGTGTCGAAGGTTTCGAGTTCGGCGAGTCGGGCTTCCTGGGCTTCGACGGCGTCGGCGATTTTGTTCAGGACGCGGGCGCGTTCGCGGGGCTTCATCCTGGGCCAGGGGCCGTTGACGAACGCTTCACGGGCGGCGGCCACGGCGAGGTCGATGTCCTCTTTCTGGCCGGCCGCGGCGGTGGCGTAATTTTGGTTGGAGACCGGGTCCAGGACATCAAACGTCTTGCCGCCCACGGAATCAACGAACTCGCCGTTGATGTAGTGCTGGATGTGGGTGGGCAGGTCCTGGGGTACGTAATGCGTGGCGGTCTGTTCTGCAGTGAACGTCATTGTTGTTTCCTTACTGCTGGGGTGGGTCTGGGGGAGTGTGTCAGAGGTTTTTTGCCTGGCTCAGGTAGGCGTCCAGGGTGGCGGAGCGGTGGAGGCGTGCGGCTTTCTCGATGATGTCGGCCTCGGCCGCTGACTCGATGAGCTGCAACAGCGCTTCGTGCTCGTCCACGGATTCGTGGGCCCGGCCGGGGACAAACCGGAACGTGGAGGACCGCAGCGAGGCCAGGCGGTTCCATCCCCGGTGTACCAGGTCCAGGATGTGCGGGTTGGGGCAGTGTTCGAACAGGACGCTGTGGAAGTCCTGGTTGAGGCGCGTGAACCGGACGGGATCAAAGTGCTGCAGGCATTCGCGCATCTCCTCGTTCACCGCGCGGGCCCGGGCTATCGCCAGTGAGTCGATGAGCGGAGCGGACATCGCAGTTGCTGCGCCCTCCACGATGCTCAGGGTCTGCATGGTGTAGAGGTACTCGGTGGGATCAATCCCGGCCACCGTGGCGCCGACGTTGCGTTCGAACTTCACCAGGCCCTCGGCCTCGAGCCGGCGGATAGCCTCACGGACCGGCACCACGCTGACGCGGAGGTCCTTGGCGATGGCCGCCAGGACCAGGCGGTACCCGGGGGAGTAGGTGCCTTCCACGATCCGCGCCTTGACGGCATGGTAGGCCTGTTCGGACTTGCTGCCTGCAACCAGAACTGTTTCAGTCATCAGAGTCGCCTGCTTCTGGATTCAAATTTCCGGCTTCCCATTCCTTATACCGGGCCTGCCACTGTGCGTTCATGGGGTAGAGGCCGTCGACGCCGTTGCCCTGCTTGACCATCTCGAAGATGAAGACTTCTTCCTTTTCCTGCTGGATGCAGTCATCCACCAGGTCCTCGGCGATGGCCGGCGGGATCACCAGGATGCCGTCGGAGTCCGCCACGATGATGTCGCCGGGCTGCACGGTGGCGCCGCCGCACGCGATGGTGATGTCCGTGTCCCACGGGATGTGGCGCCGGCCCAGCACGGCGGGGTGCGGGTTGGCGAAGTAGGTGGGCATCTCGAGACCGGCTACGGCCGTGTAGTCGCGGACGCCGCCGTCGGTGATGATGGCCGCGGCGCCGCGGACCTGGGCCCGCAGCGCAAGGATGTCGCCGACGGTGCCGGTGCCCTTCTCACCGCGGGCCTCCATGACAAGGATTTCGCCCTCATTCACGGAGTCGATGGCGCGTTTCTGGGCATTGAACCCGCCGCCATGTGTGTTGAAAAGGTCCTCCCGGTTGGGCACATAGCGCAAGGTCCGGGCCAGTCCCACCACGCGGCGATCCGGGCGGGTAGCCTGCAGGCCGTCAATGCTCACGTTGTTCAGCCCGCGCTTGCGCAACTGGGAGGACAGGGTGGCCGTGGCAACGCTTTCGAGCTTGGCCTTCAGCTCCGGGGACAGGGAAGGCCCGACGGTGGGAAGCCCGGCGGCCTCGCGGGAACCGTATGCCTCTTCGCGCTGGAGGTCATCAGCCTTGGGGCCGGCACCAAAGTCAGCGAACGGCGTGGTGCCCTCCTCCACGGTGGTGCTGAGGCGCCCAGTGGTGAGTCCGACGCCGGCCCCGCCCGTCGTCGTCGTGCTTACTTCAACCTCCAGGACGTCGCCGGGCTTGGCCACCGAAGCGCCGGCCGGCGTGCCGGTCAGGATGATGTCGCCCTCCTCGAGGGTGAGCAACTGCGAGAGGTCCGCGACGAGCCGGGCGAACGGGAAGAGGAGGCTTTCGGTGGTGTCGTCCTGGACCAGTCCGCCGTTGTGCCAGGTGCGGATCCGCAGGCATGCAGGGTCGACGGCGTCAGCTGCGATTAGTCCCGGGCCGATCGGTGTGAAGCCGTCGCCTCCCTTGGAGCGGAGGTTGGAGCCCTTGTCCGCGTAGCGCAGGTCGTAGACGCCGAGGTCGTTGCTGGCCGTGACCCATTCGACGTGGCTCCAGGCGTCCTCGACGCCTACGCGGCGTGCGGGCTTGCCGATGATCAGGGCGATCTCACCCTCGTAGCCGAGCAGCTCGCAGCCGGCCGGGCGTTCAACTGGATTGCCGGTCAGTGCCAGCGAGCTCGAGGGCTTGAGGAAGTAGGACGGCTGCGCGGGTGTCCGGCCGCGCTGGGCTGCGCGGCTCGGATAATTGATGTGCACCGCGATCACCTTGCGTGCTGCCGCCAGGGTGTCCTCGTTGACGTGCTCCAAAGCTGTCTCCTCATCAAGTACGAAATCGTATACGATGACTATGCATGCTCTCAGGGGATCCGTCAAGGATTTTTTTCGTGCGTTATGCAAGCTAGTTGAGTTGCTCGCTGATCCGCTGCCCGGCTTCCATGAGTGAGGTTGCGACCTGGTCGGGGGAAAGCTGGGCGCTGGGGTAAACCACTGCGATGGCGGCGGGCTGCAGTCCCTGGCGCAGCTTCAGGGGGACGGCCACGCCGGTTACGCCTGGCAGGACTTCATGGTGGCTGACAGCGAATCCCAGTTCGCGTACTGAGGCCACTTCCGGCCGCCGTGGGCGTTCCGGGGAGATCGACTCCCATTGGGAATCTTCCAAAATGGCTTGGATGGCAAGTCCCGGCGCCCCGGCGTGGAGGGGATGCCTGGTGCCTGGCCGTTGCACGACGGCAGCCCGGCTATGGCGCGGTTCCACGCTGGTGAGTGTGGTGCAGTCCCCGCGGTCCATGACCACCAGGAACGCGGTGGCGCCGAGTTCATTGGCGAGGGATGTCAGCTCTGGCAGCGCAGCCGTCTGCAGGTCGCGGGCAACGCCGCGGGCCAGGGTGGCCAAGCCGGTTCCGAGAACCAGGCCTCCTTTACTGTCCCTGGCGACGAGGCCGTGGTCTTCAAGTGTGCGGAGGATCCTGTAGGCGACTGAGCGGTGTACTCCCAGAAGGTCGGAGACTTCCCCAATACTGAGCGCTGCTGTTTGCTCGCTCAGGATTTCCAGCATCCTGATTCCGCGCGAGAGCGTCTGGGAGTGGGCTCCTGCTGTCTTCCCGCCCAAAGGTGCTGCGCTTGCCATGATGATTTTTCCGCTCCGTCGTTCCATCGTGCCTGAATGAGCCTATCTGTGGGTGGGGTCACAAAAAACTTGCGTTTAGACGGCCCTGGCATCTATAGTCGGTGCAGCAATTCTATATTAGAACGAGCAGTTCTATTATAGAACACCACGCAACGGCACTCAGCCCTACAACGAAGTGAGGAAAGCCCGTGCAGTTCCACCACCACGGTTACGTATCGGGGGACCCGAGGGTCCAGCCAGCAGCTGGCGTCGGCCTTGACCGCCCCGAGGCACTCCCTGACGAAGTCGATGTGCTCATCGTGGGCACTGGCCCGGCGGGCATGCTCACCGCGGCCCAGCTCTCCCAGTTTCCCGGCATCACCACCCGCATCGTCGAGCGCCGGCCCGGCCGGCTGGCCATCGGCCAGGCGGACGGCATCCAGGCCCGCAGCGTCGAGACGTTCCAGGCCTTTGGCTTCGCCGAGCGAATCATTGCCGAGGCGTACAAGATCACCGAGATGGCGTTCTGGCGGCCCGACCCCGAGGATCCCACGCGCATCGTCCGAGGCGGTCGCGCTCTCGACGACGAGGCCGGAATCAGCGAATTTCCCCACCTGATCGTCAACCAGGCCCGCGTTCTGGACTACTTCGGTGAGGTCATGGCGAACGCGCCCACCCGCATGTCACCCGATTACGGTTTTGAGTTCCAAAGTCTTGAGGTGACCGGCGAGGGTGAATACCCGGTGACCGTGTCGCTCCTTCACACGGCTGGCCCCCGCGAGGGCCAGGAGCGCGTCGTCAAGGCCAAGTATGTCGTCGGTGCGGACGGCGCGCGCAGCAAAGTACGGCGCGCGATCGGCTGCAGCATGGCCGGCGACCAGGCCAACCACGCGTGGGGCGTCATGGACGTGCTCGCGTCCACCGATTTCCCGGACATTCGCCTCAAGTGCGCCATCCAGTCCCACGACGGCGGCAGCATCCTGCTGATCCCGCGCGAGGGTGGCCATCTCTTCCGCATGTACGTTGACCTCGGCGAGGTCGCTGCGGACGACGACGGCGCCGTGCGCAAGACCACCATTGAGCAGATCATTGCCAAGGCCAACGCCATCATCCACCCCTACACGCTGGATGTCCGCAACGTGGCCTGGCACAGCGTCTACGAAGTGGGCCACCGCCTCACAGACCGGTTCGATGACGTCCTCCCGGAAGACATCGGCACCCGCACTCCGCGCGTGTTCATTACCGGTGACGCCTGCCACACGCACAGTGCCAAGGCAGGCCAGGGCATGAACGTCTCCATGCAGGACGGCTTCAACATCGGCTGGAAGCTCGGCCACGTCCTCGAGGGCCGCAGCCCCGAGAGCCTGCTCGCCACCTATTCGGCCGAACGCCAAGTCATCGCGAAGAACCTGATCGACTTCGACAAGGAGTGGTCCACGCTGATGGCGAAGAAGCCCGACGAATTTGAGAACCCCTCCGAACTCGAGGATTTCTACGTCCGCACCGCCGAATTCCCGGCCGGCTTTATGACCCAATACGCCCCTTCGATGCTCATCAGCGAACCGGAAAACCAGGAACTGGCCTCCGGCTTCACCATCGGCAAACGCTTCAAATCCGCACCCGTCGTGCGGGTATGCGACACAAACCCCCTGCACCTTGGCCACCAAGCCAAGGCGGACGGCCGCTGGCGCATCTACGTCTTCGCCGACCCGGCACTGGCCGGCGCGCCGTCGCCTGCCACCGACCTGGCCGAGTGGCTCACCAACTCTCCGGAATCGCCGCTTGCGGCAACGCCGGACGGCGCAGACGCCGATGCGTGGTTTGACGTGAAAGTGATCTACCAGCAGGACCACACTGGCATCGACATCGGCGCAGTCCCGGCCACCTTCAAGCCGGAGGTGGGGCCGTTCAAGCTCACGTACCTGGAGAACGTGTACGGCACTGATCCGACGGCGGACATCTTCGAACTCCGCGGCGTTGACCGCGGCGGGGTTGTGGTCGTCGTTCGCCCCGACCAGTACGTAGCCAACATCCTGCCGCTGACGGCTACGGCAGAGCTGGGCGAGTTCTTCGCACCGCTCCTGCCGGCGCGTCGGCCTCTCGTTAGCAACGGGGGCTAGAATAGCGGTCCGACGGATCTGGTCCTGACCGGGCGGGATCCTTGGGGCAACGGCAGCCTCGAGCCAGCCGGCAGGATGGCCCGGAGCTCGGGCCGGCTGTCCGCGCTGAGCAGGAAGACGCGTTCATCCCCTCGCCGCACCCAGAGCTGTGCAGTTTCACCTGTGCGGTCCCGCAGGTCGTGGAAGACTGGGATACTACGGTCTCCAGCGCCGAACGGACAAAGCGGTTCCCGAACCGGAAAGTCCCGTTAGCGGTCCGTCGAAAAGCCGTCATCCGCTAGCTGCAGGGCAAGGCGGTGCGCCGTCGACAATGAGAGGCCGGTCTGCCGCATCCAGAATGGCGGCGGCACGTTCGAGGGTGCGGTTGGCGTCGCCTCCACGACGGGTGGTGACACGCCGGGAACGTGCTGGCCGTCGTCGGACTCGAACTCACCGCGGCGCTGCTCGCCGCAACGCTCGTGGCACGGCTGCGGACCGTGAACCGGAAGAAACCTACCGGAGGCTGCGCGTAATCCGGCAGGGCTGGCGGCCCTGTACAGTTCTGCGTCAACGCTCGATGCTGAGAGCTAATGGATTGTTTTCACCCCAGTAAGTCCACACAGCGAAGTGAGGAGTGTCCGTGCAGTTCCACCACCACGGTTACGTATCCGGTGACCCGCGGGTCCAGCCAGCAGCCGGCGTCGGCCTTGACCGCCCCGAGGCACTCCCTGACGAAGTCGATGTGCTGATCGTGGGCACCGGCCCGGCGGGCATGCTCGCCGCAGCCCAGCTTTCACAGTTTCCCGGCGTCACCACCCGGATCGTCGAGCGCCGGCCCGGCCGGCTCGTCATCGGCCAGGCTGACGGCATCCAGGCCCGCAGCGTCGAGACCTTCCAGGCCTTTGGCTTCGCCGAGCGGATCGCCGCCGAGGCGTACCGCATCACCGAGATGGCGTTCTGGAAGCCTGACCCCGCGGACCATTCCCGTATTATCCGTGCAGCCCGCACCTTGGACGACCCCACGGGCATCAGCGAGTTCCCGCACCTGATCGTCAACCAGGCGCGCGTGCTGGACTACTTCGCCGAGTACATGGCGAACGCGCCGACGCGCATGTCGCCCGACTACGGCTATGAGTTCCGCAGCCTCGAGATCGGCGAAGGGGACTACCCGGTGACTGTGACGCTGGCCCACAGCGCCGGCCCAAACGAGCGCCAGGAGCGGGCGGTCCGGGCAAAGTACGTCGTCGGCGCGGACGGCGCGCGCAGTAAGGTGCGCGAATCAATCAGGTGCACCATGGCCGGGGACCAGGCCCACCATGCGTGGGGCGTCATGGACGTCCTCGCGGTCACCGACTTCCCCGACATCCGGACAAAATGCGCAATCCAGTCCGGGGGCGGCGGCAGCATCCTGCTGATCCCGCGCGAAGGCGGACATCTCTTCCGCATGTACGTGGACCTCGGCGAGGTGGACCCCAACGACAAGGGCGCGGTGCGCAGCACCACCATCGAGCAGATCATCGGCCACGCGAATGCCATCCTGAATCCCTACTCGCTTGACGTCCGGAACGTGGCCTGGCACAGCGTGTACGAGGTTGCCCACCGCCTCACGGACCGGTTCGACGACGTCCTGCCGGACCAGCGCGGGACGCGCACGCCGCGCGTGTTCATCACGGGCGACGCCTGCCACACGCACAGTGCCAAGGCCGGCCAGGGCATGAACGTCTCGCTGCAGGACGGGTTCAACCTGGGCTGGAAACTCGGCCACGTGCTCGAGGGCCGCAGCCCGGCAAACCTGCTGGCCACGTACTCGGCCGAGCGCCAGGTGGTGGCCAAGGACCTTATCGACTTCGACAAAGTCTGGTCCACGATGATGGCCAAGAAGCCGGAGGAATTTGAGAACCCTTCCGAGCTTGAGGAATTCTACGTGCGCACCGCCGAGTTCCCCGCGGGCTTCATGACCCAATACGCGCCGTCCATGCTCACCGCCGAGGCCAAACACCAGCCGCTGGCTGCCGGGTTCCCCATCGGGAAACGCTTCAAGTCAGCGCTCGTGCGGAGGGTCTGTGACACCAACCCCATGCACCTCGGCCACCACGCCACAGCGGACGGCCGGTGGCGGATCTACGTCTTCGCGGATCCGGCCGCGGCCGGCTCCCCATCGCCCACGAGCCACCTGGCCGAGTGGCTCGCGACCTCGCCGGAATCGCCGCTCCACGCAACGCCGTCGGGCGCTGACCTGGATGCCTGGTTCGACGTCAAGGTCATCTACCAGCAGGACTATCAGCAAGTGGATATCGGCGCCGTTCCGGCGGTGTTCAAGCCGCACGTAGGGCCCTTCCAGCTGACGGACTACGAGAAGGTCTACGCCACCGATCCGGCGGCTGACATGTTCGAGCTCAGGGGCATTGACCGCGGCGGTGTTGTGGTGGTGGTGCGGCCGGACCAGTACGTGGCAAACGTAGTGCCGCTGACGGCGACCGCGGAGCTCGCCGCGTTCTTTGCACCCCTCCTGCCAGCCCGCAGCACGCCCTGAAGAGAGTGCTTAGGACGCCTCGGTGAGGAAGCCATGCTCCTTCATCCACTCGAACGCGACGTCCGCGGGCTCCTGCCCCTCGACGTCGACCAACAGGTTCAGGCCGCGCATTGTCTGGTCCGTCAACAGGGGGGAAATCTGCGCGAATATCCCTTCGAGCTCCGGGTACGCGGCCAGGGTCTTGGAATAGAACACGGGAGCCACGTTGTAGGCGGGGAAGAACTTCTTGTCATCGGTGAGCACTGTAAGGCCCAGCGCGTCGATCCTGCCGTCCGTGGCGAATACCTCACCGAGGGTGCATACACCGTTGTCTGTGGCACTGTAGACGGCGCCGACGTCGTAGAGCCCGATGTTGCGCTCCGGCACACCGGAATCGGAGCCCCGGTCCAGGCCGTAGTGCTTAAGCATCGGCCCGAATCCGTCCGGCCTGGAATTGAACTCCGGCTCGACGCAGAACGTCCGCTGGGACACCGGGAGCTTGGCGATGTCAGACAACGTGCTCAGCCCGTATTTCGCGGCGTTCTCATCGGTAACGGCGAGTGCATAGGTGTTGTTCAGCGGGGCCTTGGCACCCCAGGTCAGGCCGTTGCCCAGGTCCTCGTCATGGACCGCCTGCCATTGCGCGTCCTGCTCGGGAATGCCGGAGGGGTGCCCCATGAAGGACAGCCATGCCGTGCCGGTGTACTCCCAGATGATGTCCGCCTTCCCGGCAAGCATCAGGGACCGGGTGGGCTGGCTGCCAGGGACGTTCGTCAGGTCCGAGACTTCGAAGCCTGCGGCCTTGGCGGCGAGCACCGCCATCTTGCCCAGGATCAGCCCCTCGGTGTTGTTCCGCCCGGTCACGGTCGCGTGCCCCCCGGCCGCGCCGTCGATCGGTCTGATGCTGCCCGGCTGGGCGTCGGGAACGTAAGACGCCGCCGGGGCCAGGCCGCAGCCGCTCAACAACAATCCTCCCGCGGTTGCGACCGCCACGGCCGCGGCGCGGGCGCGTGGCCGCCTGACTTTGCGCCTGAGCGTGCGCCAGGCGCCAGCTAAGCCGTCCTGCTTTGAGTTCAACATCTACAGTCCTTTCGGCCGGGCCAGGTGCTCAACGACCCGCCCTGCCCAGTCAATAAACAGCGCCAGCACTGCCACCAGCAGGGAACCGACCACCAGGACCGCCGGCAGATTGAGTTGGACGCCCGTGGTGATCAGAATTCCCAGCCCGCCTCCGTTAATAAAGGTTGCCAGTGCGGCGGTACCCACCAGCAGCACCAGCGCCGTGCGGATCCCGGCGAGCATGATCGGGACAGCCATCGGCAATTCCACCTTGAACAGGACCGCGGCAGCGCTCATGCCCATTCCGCGGCCAGCTTCCACAAGCCGCTGGTCCACGTGCTGGATCCCCACCATCGTGTTCCGGAGGACCGGCAGGACCCCGTACAGGATGAGCGCAACGACCGCGGCCCGGAATCCGAATCCCAGCCAGAAGGCCAGGAGCACTACGAGTCCGATGGAGGGCGCGGCCTGGCCGATGTTCGCGAGTACCAGCACGGGCCCGCTCAGGAAGCGCAGTCGTTTGCGGGTCAGGGCAATTCCGAGCGGAACGGCGATCACCAGCACGATCGCAGCCGCCAGCAGGGTCAATTGGAGGTGCTCAAGTGTGTGGCCCCACAGCGCTGCCGGGGCCAGGGTGGTCAGCTCGGCGGGCGACAGGTCGGCGACGAGCAGCCATCCGGCCAGGGCGACGAGGACGGCGATGATGCCCAGAAGCTGATAGCCCAGCGCCCACCAGCTGCGCCCGGCAGTGCCGGCGACAATGACGGCATCCGCCCCCACAGCTGTTTCGGCGTCGAGCGTTTCAGTATTTAGGGACTCTGTGTCGGTCGTCCCGGCTCCACCCGCCGCGGCACCGGTCCCGCCAGTTGCGTGGGAGCGCTGTACAGGACCGCTCATTGTTCGGTCCGTTCCTCGCGAAGGTCCGCGGGGGCGGCGGGCCCCGCAGGGGCGGGGATGGCGCCGGTGTTAGTGCCCACCGGTGTGTCATGAGAGTCCAGCGCGGCTGCCTCGTGCGCCGTCGTGATCGCCGTCATGATCGTCTTAACATCAATGACGCCTTGGAAGACGTCCCGCCGACCGGTCACCAGGGCCGCCCCGGCGCTGGAGACCAGCATGGTGTCCAGCGCGTCGTTGAGGGTGGCCCGGCTGCCCACCACCGGCAATTTCGGGTCCGGCACGGCACTGATGGTCTCCATCCGGCTGAGTTGGCGGCGGGACAGCCACTGAAGGGGGCGCTGGCGGGCGTCCACGATGACCGCGTGGCCGTGCCCGGCTGTGGTGATGCGGGCCAGGACCTCCGCCGCGGCCTCCCCGGGCCGCCCTGTGATCGCTTCGGCCAGAGGTGCATCGCTGACGCGGGTAAGGGTCAGTTGCTTGAGCCCCGCGCCGGATCCGATGAAGTTCTCCACGAATTCGTTGGCCGGGTCCGCGAGGATGCGTTCGGGGGTGTCGTACTGGACCAGCCGGGCACCGGCGTCAAAAATGGCGATCCAGTCGCCGAGCTTCACCGCTTCATCAAAGTCGTGGGTAACGCAGACAATTGTTTTCTGCAGCTCGGACTGGATCTGAAGAAGTTCGTCCTGCAGGCGCTGCCGGGTGATCGGATCCACTGCGCCGAACGGCTCGTCCATCAGGAGCACCGGCGGGTCCGCGGCGAGGGCACGGGCCACACCTACGCGTTGCTGCTGGCCGCCCGAAAGTTCTTTGGGAAAACGGTTCCGGTAGACACCGGGCTCCAGCGAGACCAGTTCCAGCAACTCGTCGACGCGGGCGGCGGTGCGTACCTTGTCCCAGCCGAGCATCCTGGGCACGATCGCGATGTTGGCCGCCACGGTCATGTGCGGGAACAGTCCGCCGGCCTGGATGACGTAGCCGATCTTGCGCCTGAGCTGATCGCCGTCTTTCTTGGTGACGTCCTCACCGTTGAGGACGATCCGGCCTTCGGTGGGCTCGATCAGCCGGTTGATCATTTTCAGTGTGGTGGTCTTCCCGCAGCCCGACGGGCCCACGAACATCACCATTTTGCCCGCTGGAATTTCCAGTGTAAGGCCGTCCACGGCAGGCCTGGCCTGGCCGGGGTAGCGCTTGGTGACCTGATCCAGCAGAATGCTGGCCCCGGTGATGCCATCAGCGGGCAGTGACTTGTCTGTAACGGATGCGGGAGTGGATGTGGGGGCGGTTTCAGACACGGATACCTCGCGAAGTTGTCAGCCGGCCGAGAAGGACGAGAAGGAGATCAAGGATGAGGGCAAGAATGACGACGCCGACGACGCCGGTCACCACCGACTCGAACGAGTTAGCGCCACCCAGACGGGAGAGACCGGAAAAGATGAAGCCGCCCAAGCCAGGCCCCAGGGCATAGGCGGTGATGGCCGCCACTCCAATCACCATCTGGGCGGACACGCGTACTCCGGCGAGGATGATCGGCCAGGCCATCGGGAGTTCCACCCGCAGCAAGGTGTGGAAGCGGCTCATGCCGATCCCCCGGGCGGCCTCGACGGTGGCCGGGCTGATACCGGACAGGCCAACGACGGCGTTGCGGAGAATGGGAAGCGTGGCATAGAACGCGACCACGATCACGGCCGGCACCACGCCGAATCCGAAGGGCGGGACCAGAAGCCCGATGAGTGCGAAGGACGGGATGGTCAGTCCGACCGCGGAGACGGAATTCGCGACGGCAACCAGCTTCTTATTCCGGTAGACGAGAACGGCAGCTAGTAATGCCAGGACGGTAGCCAGGATCAGGCACTGGACCACCAGGCTGAAATGCTGCCAGCCAGCGAAGAGGATCTGGTTGAGCCTGCCGGAAATGAAATCCACCACAATAAGCTCTCTTTCCACGCTGTGCGCCGGCTGTATGAGGGCGCTGTGGCCGCCTGCTGCCAGCCCTCCTCGCAGATATCGTTACAAATATCGCGGAGAACCGTGCGGACGGGGCAATGTCTCGGAGTGACATCGGAGGAGCCCCCGCGAGACTGCCGCGGACGAGGGCCAACGACATTCTACCTCTTATGGGTGGCGGAGGGCCCCAGAGCATGCCCCGGCTGGCGGCCTTCGAGCCGCCTCCGGGCGCAGAAACAGGGTGGAATTGCGCAGCGAACCGTGCTCCGTCCCGAAGCTGGGTTCTTGAGTACAGCGGCGCGGACTGGCCGGCCAAGGAGTAGGCGCTGAGGGCCGAGCGCAAGCAGGCCGCGGTCAGCTGTTGGCTGCCTGCGCTATCCGGTGATCGGCGGCGGGATAGACGCCCAGGATGCGGACTTCGGTGGTGAAGAAATCCAGCTCCTCCAGTGCCAGCCGCAGCGGCAGGTCCTCGGGGTGGCCCTCCACATCCACCATGAACATGGTGGCGGTGAACTCGTCGCCCACCATATAGCTCTCCAGCCGCGTCATGTTCACGCCGTTCGTGGCAAACCCACCCAGCGCCTTGTAGAGCGCGGAGGGGACGTTCCGGACGCGGAACACAAAGCTGGTCACCGCCTGCCCGGTCAACTCGTCCCGGGTGGGCAGCTTCTTTTCGCGGGCCAACACCACAAAACGGGTGGTGTTGGAGGGGTCGTCCTCGACGCGCGATGCCAGCACCTCAAGGCCGTAGATCTGGGCCGCGAGCGGGGGCGCGAGGGACAGTTTGGTGGGGTCGTTCCATTCCCGGACTTCGCGGGCGGACCCGGCGGTGTCGCCGGCAATGACGGGCCGGAGGCCGGCGGTCCGGATGAGGCGGCGGCACTGGCCCAGGGCATGGATGTGGCTGTGGACCTCGGTGGCACCCTCGATGGTGCTCCCGGGGATGCCCAGCAGGTCGAAGTGGATGGGGAGAAAGAACTCGCCCACGATCTGCAGGTGCGACAGCGGGAGCAGGACATGGATGTCCGCCACCCGGCCCGCAATCGAGTTCTCGATCGGGATCATGGCCAGCTCGGCCTCACCGCTCGATACCAGCTCGAAAGCGTCCTCGAAGCTGGCACACGGCATGCTTTCGAGTTCGGGGAACATCTGCATGCACGCGATATTGGAGTTGGCGCCGGGTTCACCCTGGTACGCAATCTTCTGGGACATGGTCCGTATGGTTTCACGTCCGGTGCCCACCCACCCAACTGGTGCGCATTAAACGTCGCCATCGGGCGTTCCGGTGGTGTCTGGCAGCGAGGATCCACGGGTGCCCGGTGAATGGCGAATCTTAGGACGGATGACACAGAAAGTTCAGCAGGATCAATCGTTGTTATCATTCATGTTGAACATTGAACGAATTTGAGGAGACAGTGTGGACGCGCGGCTTGAAGCCATCCGGAATACGGTACTGGCGCGAAACCCTGGTGAGGTTGAATTCCACCAGGCTGTGACCGAGGTTTTCGAGAGTCTCGGCCCCGTCCACGACAGGCACCCGGAGCTTCTCGAAGCCGCCATTCTGGAGCGGCTGTGCGAGCCCGAGCGCCAGATCATCTTCCGCGTGCCGTGGACCGACGACACCGGCCGCGTTCAGATCAACAGGGGCTTCCGGGTTGAATTTAACTCCGCCCTCGGCCCGTACAAGGGCGGCCTGCGCTTCCACCCTTCGGTCTACCTCGGCATAGTGAAGTTCCTGGGTTTCGAGCAGATCTTCAAGAACGCCCTGACCGGCATGCCCATCGGCGGCGGCAAAGGCGGCTCGGACTTCGACCCCCGCGGCCGCAGCGATGCGGAAATCATGCGGTTCTGCCAGTCCTTTATGACCGAGCTGTACCGGCACATCGGCGAGTACACTGACGTGCCGGCGGGCGACATCGGTGTTGGTGGCCGTGAAATCGGCTACCTCTTTGGCCAGTACAAGCGCATCACCAACCGCTACGAGTCCGGCGTCCTGACCGGCAAGGGCATTACCTGGGGCGGCTCGCTGGTGCGTCCGGAAGCCACAGGTTACGGCACGGTCATCTTCACCCGGGAGATGCTGAAAACCCGCGGGATGTCGTTCGACGGCCAGCGTGTTGTGGTGTCGGGTTCCGGCAATGTGGCCATCAACGCCATCGCCAAGGCACAGACGCTCGGTGCCAGCGTGGTGGCCTGCTCCGATTCCTCCGGCTACATCGTGGATGAGGCCGGAATCGACGTCGGACTTCTGCGCGAGATCAAGGAAATAGAGCGCGGCCGCCTCAAGGATTACGCCCTCCGCCGCCCCGGCGTTTCCTACGTGGAATCCGGGTCCGTGTGGGACGTCGACGCCACGGTGGCCCTTCCGTGTGCCACGCAGAACGAGCTCGACGGCGATGCTGCCGCACGCTTGGTCCGCAACGGTCTCTTAGCGGTCGGCGAAGGCGCCAACATGCCCTCCACCCGTGACGCGGTGGCTGTCTTCCAGGATGCCGGTATCCTGTTCGGGCCGGGCAAAGCGGCCAATGCAGGCGGCGTTGCGACATCGGCGCTTGAGATGCAGCAGAACGCCAGCCGCGACTCCTGGACGTTCGAGCACACAGAACAGCGTCTTACTGAAATCATGGTGGGGATCCACGACCGCTGCGCTTCCACCGCGGACGAATACGGTCAGCCCGGCAACTATGTGCTGGGCGCCAACGTCGGCGGGTTCGTCAAGGTTGCCGACGCCATGCTGGCGCAGGGCCTCATCTAGCATCCGGCACCGCCCCACGCGTTTTCTCAGTGGCCACCGACCCAGCAAGGGTCGGTGGCCACTTCGTTTTGTGGCGTGCACACCCCAGGCCCGGGCAGACGCGCTTGCATCCACTCCGGTCACGCTGACGGCGCCTCCGCCGTTCTCGTCCGGCCGTGATTACCGGGAACGAATGTGCGTTCGATGGACTGTGTAACTGGCCCTGCCCGCGACTGCAACGTCGATTTAACCAGCCGGAAACCCACCGCGGAACTGCCGCCCTACTGTTGGAACCAGACGGCAATAGCTGCCCTCCGATGTGCTTTGCTCCAACTCCGCGCCGTCCTCCGGAGCGGCTCTGACGGGCAATTCCGTTCTCTCTTCGCATCACGAAAGGGGTTTCCCATGGATTCGGGAAATGTCGCTTGGATTCTGGCCAGCTCGGCGCTGGTCTGCATGATGATCCCCGCCCTGGCCCTGTTTTACGGGGGAATGGTGGGGTCTCGTCGCATTCTCAACATGATGATGATGTGCTTCGGTGGCGCGAGCCTGGTGGCGGTGCTCTGGGCGCTTTTCGGCTACTCAATGGCTTTCGGCGACTCCGTGGGCGGCTGGGGACTGATCGGTGACGTCACCGAATTCCCTGGCATGGGACAGCTGCTGGCCAAAGATGACTCTGTATCCATCCCGGTGATCCTCTTCGCGGCGTTCCAGCTGTTCTTCGCCTGCGTCACCACCGCCCTGGTTGCGGGAGCGGCGGCCGGGCGCATGAAGTTCGGTGCTTGGATGCTGTTCGCGGGCATCTGGGCCACCATCGTCTACTTCCCCATCGCGCACTGGGTGTTTGCCTTCTCGTCTGCCGACGGCAGCGTCACCGGCGGCTGGATCGCCAACGGCATCAAGGCCATCGACTTTGCCGGCGGCACCGCTGTCCACATGAACGCCGGCGCCGCCGCGCTGGCACTGGCCTTAGTGCTTGGAAAGAGCTCGGGTTGGCCCAAGATGGACCACACCAAGCCGCACAGCCGGCCGCTGGTGCTCGTCGGCGCCGGACTGCTGTGGGTGGGCTGGTTCGGCTTCAACGCCGGCTCTGCGCTCTCGGCGGGCCAGTCCGCGTCAGTGGTATTCCTGAACACGGCCGTGGCTGCGTCTGCCGGGCTCCTTGCCTGGGCCCTCGTTGAGCGGCTCCGCCACGGTGCGGCCACCAGCATGGGTGCGGCGTCCGGCCTGATCTCTGCCCTCGTTGCCATCACACCGGCTTGTGGTGCCGTCAGTCCGCTTGGCGCACTGGCCATCGGCGCCATCGCCGGCGCTGTCTGCTCCCTGGCGATCGAACTGAAGTTCCGGCTGGGCTACGACGATTCCCTGGATGTTGTGGGCGTCCACTTGGTGGGCGGCATCATCGGCACGCTGCTGATCGGGCTCTTCGCGACCGACAAGGCGCCGAACGGAGTAAGCGGTCTCTTCTACGGCGGCGGCCTCGGGCAACTTGGCATCCAGGCGCTCGCCACCGTCTCCGTCCTGGCCTATTCGTTCGGGGTGACCTGGATCCTGGCCAAGATACTGGACCGGATTATGGGACTACGCATCAAGCCCGAGGACGAAATGCGCGGCATCGACATCGCAGCACACTCGGAGTTTGCCTACCTGACGGACGAAGACCCCGTGGAACTCGGTTCCCCGCAGCGCGCCTGATAGACAGCAACAGCTGATGGTCAGAATCAGCTGGTGGTTAGCAACAGCTCATGAACAACTAAAAAAGTCCGGGTCGGCGTTGGGGCGCTGACCCGGGTCACGAGTCCGGCAGCAGACCGAACCGCGGACCGGTGCCAGCAGCAGTTGGCTTATAGTTCCGTGGTTCGGCCCAATGTCGTGAGTCCGTTTCGTCAACAACGGTCCGGGCGTGCTGCCACGAAATCGACCCTGCTTCCAGGGCGGCCAGCGTCAGCGGCAGCGCGGTGGTTAATTCATGTGCTTCGGCCAGCGGCGCGTTCGCCGTGCGTTCGCTCACGGTCAGGGCGCAGGCGACTTCGGCCAGGATGCCCATGTCCTGGGCGGGCTGCTCTCCCGGGGACGCCACAGGGCCTGAAACCGCCTGCGCGGCATGGTCATAACCGTTGGCGGCAGGACCTTCACGGCAGCCATCATGGCCTCCATCCCGGCAGTTCCGGACAGGACGGTCAGGCACGCTTCTGCCTGCTGGCGCAGCAGGTCCCCGTCCCCCACGGACGGCTGGGCCGCCGAGACAACGGCAGTCCCGCGGAGTACACCGGCCAACCCGGCGGCGGAGGCCGCGATGGCCTCCAGAACCTCTGCAGCTGCCGTGTTGTCCATGGTCACATCATGACAAAGGGGTACGACATCTAAGGGGGGCAGAGTGGCGTCCCAGCATGACGGACTGCGTGACAGACTTCACCTCCAGGCATCACGGGTCAGGACGGCCGGCGCTAGTAACCTGTTCACCTCCGCCGCACTCTTGAAGGACTTTACTATCAACCATTCCGCCGCCATCAAAGCACTGACCCTGCTCACCAGTCTGCTTCTTGCAGGTGCCCTCGCCGGTTGTGACGCCGCAGCGGAGGCCGCAACCATGATGACCGACTCAGTCAGGGCCGCTCCGTCGGGCATCTCCGCCGAATCTGTAAGCCCAGCCGAACTGGCTACGGCCCGCGCCGAATTGGAAACCATCCCGGTTAAGGGACGCGCCCCCAAGACCGGCTACGCCCGCGACGAATTTGGTCCGGCCTGGGCCGACGTCGACCGAAACGGCTGCGACACGCGAAACGACATCCTCGCCAGGGATCTCCAAGGCGAGACGTTCAAGCCCGGCACACAGAACTGCGTCGTTGCCACGGGAATGCTGGCCGATAAGTACACAGCTACAACCATCAACTTTGTCCGAGGCAACACCACCAGCTCCGCCGTCCAGATTGATCACCTCGTCGCTCTCAGCGACGCGTGGCAGAAAGGCGCACAGCAGCTCAGCCCCGAACAGCGCAAGCAACTGGCGAACGACCCCCTGAACCTCATGGCCGCAGACGGGCCCACTAACGGCGCCAAGGGCGACAAGGATGCTGCCACCTGGCTCCCGCCAAATAAGGCGTTCCGGTGCGAATACGTGGTCCGCCAGACCGCCGTCAAGGCCAAGTACCACCTGTGGGCCACCCAGGCCGAGCATGATGCGATCGCCGGTATCCTGACTGCCTGCAGTTAAGCGGTGACCCGTTAAGCGGTGACCCGTACCGGCCAACGAAAACAGCCTCCGACGACGGTCAGTCCTTGAACAGCCCCGCGAGGTCCTCGGCCGTTATGGCGCCGCCGGAGAGGGCGTCGCCTTCCATCACGTCCGCAAACAGCTGCGACTTGCGCGCTTTCAGGGCCATGACCTTTTCCTCGATGGTGTCCTTGGCCACCAGCCGGTACACCATCACATTCCTCGCCTGCCCAATCCTGTGGGTCCGGTCCACAGCCTGTGCCTCGGACGCGGGGTT
Organism: Arthrobacter sp. UYEF21; assembly: GCF_040546085.1. Taxonomy (NCBI): domain Bacteria; kingdom Bacillati; phylum Actinomycetota; class Actinomycetes; order Micrococcales; family Micrococcaceae; genus Arthrobacter; species Arthrobacter sp. UYEF21. The sequence goes on along the minus strand of NZ_JBEPNF010000006.1, from coordinate 77,474 downwards.
CCACCACGGATCCAGCAGGAACACGTAGTCGGCCTCGGTCAGGTTCAGCCCAAAGCCGCCGGCCTTCAATGAGATGAGGAATACCGGCGCGCTGCCGTTCTTGAACTCATTGACGACGTCGGTACGGTTCCGGGTGCTGCCGTCGAGGTAGCAGAACTCGATCTTCTCCTCCACAAGACGTTCGCGGACCTTACCCAGGAAACCGGTGAACTGGCTGAAGATCAGTGCGCGGTGGCCCTCTGCCACCAAGTCCTCCAGCTGCTCGAACAGGACATCCAGTTTGCTGGACCGGACGCCGGTCAGCGACGGATCCACCAGCGAAGCGTCCAGGCTGAGCTGCCGCAGCAGGGTGAGCGACTGGAAAATGGTGAACCGGTTCTTATTAACGTCCTCGATCAGGCCCAGGATCTTTTGCCGCTCACGCTGCAGATGGGTCTGGTAGACCTTCTGGTGACGCGGATTCAGGACCACCTCCAGGATCTGCTCCTGCTTGGGTGGCAGGTCCTGGATGACTTGGTCCTTGGTACGCCGCATCATCAGTGGACGGACCCGACGGCGGAGCTTGTCCAACTGCCCCTTGTCGCCGTTCTTCTCCACGGGCTTCTGGTAGTACTCGGCGAAGCGCTTGGGGCTGGAGAACAGGCCAGGCGCCACGATGGACGTCAGCGCCCAGAACTCCATGAGGTTGTTTTCCAGCGGCGTGCCTGTGATGGCCAGCTTGAAGGCGGCGGGCAGCTTCCGGGCACACTGGTACGCCTTGGACTGGTGGTTCTTCACAAACTGGGCTTCGTCCAGCACCAGCCCGGCCCAGGTCCTGGAGGCGTAGGAATCGTAGTCGATCCTGAACAGGGCGTACGAGGTGATCACAATGTCCGCGCCGCCCAGCTCAACGGCCGCATCCTGGCTGTTCTTGGCAAAGGTTTCGCTCACGATGCGAACCGTGAGGCCGGGAGCGAAGCGCGCGGCTTCCGCCGCCCAGTTGCCCACGACGCTGGTGGGGGCAACCACCAAAAAGGGAGTGCCGCCGTCGGGCGCTGAAGTGGCGGGTGAAGTGGCGGGATCAGTGGCCGCCTGCTCCTTCGCAGCGCACATCAGCGCGAGCGCCTGCACGGTTTTGCCCAGCCCCATGTCGTCGGCGAGGACCCCGCCCAGGCTGTGCCGGTAGAGGAAGCTGAGCCAGTTGAAACCCTCCAGCTGATAGGGCCGCAGTTCGGCGTTCAACGAGGCAGGCAGCGGAAGGCCGTCGATCCCGCCCTCCAGCAGCCCGCCCACGGCCTCACGCCACGCGGCAGCCTGCTCGTCCACGATGCCCAGCTGGGCCAGCTCGTCCCACAGCCCGGCCTGGAAGCGGCTGATCTGCAACGGGGCGTCCTGGTTGTCCTGGAGCGAGCGGGCTTCCTCGATCAGGGCCCGCAGGTGGTGCAGTTCAGGCAAGTCCAACGAGAAGTAGGCCCCGCTGGGCAGGAGCATCTTGGTCTGGCCGGCGGCCAAGGCGGAAAACACGGCCGCGAAGGAAACCGGTTGGCCCTCCAACGAAATCTGGATGCCGAGGTCGAACCAGTCGCGCTGTTCGGTGGCCTTGGTGGAGATGGAAACCACGGGCGCTTCCTCGGCCTCGCGGTAGTCCGCGATGTCCCCGGCAGTGTCCACCGCGACCTCCGGGGCGTTCCGGAGCATGGGCAGGACATCCTCGGTGAAAGCCAGCGTGTCCAGGCCGCTGAGTTCAACGGATGCAGCCAGCCGCGGAGTGCCCCAGCCGCCGGTGGCGGATTCGCCCAACGCCGGGACAACGTTCCACGGCTGGCCGATTCCCTCCAGGATGCGTGCCTCGGCGGTGTCGTCGCGGTAGCCATGGTCGCCGGGGTGCCGCCAGAGCGGCTGGGCGTTGACCATGTTCCCGGACTTGTAATGCCATTCCCAGTGCAGCCGCACGCGGTGGTCAGCGCCGTAGTTGGCCAGCAGCGAGAGCGTGGGGACGGCAAGTGTGGGCAGCGCCACCGACTCATCCTTCGCGGTGACCCGTGCGGTCTGCCTGAGCTTCGGGTAGAAGCCGGTCAGGAAACGCGTTTCGTCCTGCGCTGGAATGTGCAGCGTGCTGCCGGCGGTCACGAAGGTCAGCAGTTCCTCACTCAGGCCAGCTTCCAGCGGCGCCAGGGTAATCACACTGTCCGCGGAAACCCCGGGAAGCGCTTCGCCGCCGGTAGTCAGGAAGATGCCGTGCGCCGGGCGGCCAATGGTCCCCACCGATGCGGGATCAACCTCTTCCCCCTCCACAGTGATGGTGGGCGCAAGCTCCAGCCCGCCGTCGTCGGCTGTTCTCGCAGTACTGCCCGCGGCGGGTTCACCCACAGGCGCGCCAAAGCGGCTCAGGTTAAGCCCGACGGCGGCGGGAGACTCCGCCAGGCGCACCGGCTCGGTGCCGCGGCTGTGGACCAGGGCGAGGCCGATCTTTTTGGCGTCGGCGAGCAGCCCCCACAGGTTCTTGCCGGCGAAGGTGTTTAGGCCCAGCCAGAGCGCGGAGGAGTTGTGGACCCGGTTGGCGGCGGCGGTGTGTGCGGCGAGGAACGTCTGCATCCACTCGATGTGGGCCTCGTTGCATTCGCGCCGGAAGTTCAGGTAACTCAGGGTGTTCCAGGAGACGTCGCCGCGGACCCACTTGCCCTTGGCGCCCATGATCACGGGCCGGGCCTTGAGCTGGCGGACGCTGCGGAGCGGGTCGCGGCGCCCTGTGTAGGAGAAGTGCGGGGCCGGTTCCTCGATCTCGAACTGGAGGGCCAGGGGGATGCCGTTGCTGGATTGGGTGATGCCGGGCTGCGAGATAAGCGGGCTCAGGGCCTGCTCCCAGTCGGCCAGATCGAGGCTGGCGGGTTGGCGGGACAGCCGGGAAACCTCGGCCGGGGCCAGGAGTTGAACGCGGATGGCGGGGTTGTCCTCGGCGGCGAAAAGCAGCGCGGCCACATGCTTGCAGTCCTTGCGGACGGGGCAGCTGCAGACGCCTACAGTGCAGCTCCAGCCGCCCGTTTTCCGGACCAGCTTGGCCGTGGTGGAGTAGGGCACGTCCGCGCCTCCCCGGACCTTGCCCAGCATGAGCCCGGTGGCGGCGTCGAACGACACTCCGGAAACCCGGCTGCCCATGGCATACGCCAGCCCGGCCGCGAGGGAGCGGTCGTTGATGGCGGGGGTCTGTATCGCCAGTGCCGCACTCTCGTCCGGTTGGGATGGCATGGTGCGCGCTACTTTCAGCTGGCCACGGCGGGGCCGTGTCCGATCGATGATTATCTGATTCATCTTAGTTCGCCCGGCGGGGGCCTGAAACTTCGCCTGACGTTCACTTCATCCTCAGCCGACCGCTGTCCCCGCCCACGTAGCGTGAAAGTGTCCCGAGCATCATCAAAGCTTTCAGCAGTGAGGAATTTCATGACCACGAGCCAGAACCCTGTCGTCCTGACCAAAGCCAGCATCGAAGCTGGTACTGAGGAGGTTGTCGATGCCAACGTTCACGTGGTGAACGCCATGTACGGGAGCCTGCTCGACGCCGGCGAGATCGCTCCTGCGGCGCTCCGCAGCTACTACGTGGACTTCTACGTCACGCAGTCCCTGGAGGGCGGATTCGCCCAGTACGTGTTCACCGCTGACCGCGACGAAGTGGATCCGCTGATCCGCGAGGGCCTCGAGAGCATGGGCGCAACGGCGCACCTGGAGCTCTTCAACCGGACCGTTGAGGTTTTTGATGCCTTGTCCGAGGAAGACGAGGAACGCTACCTCGACGGCGACCTGGACGCCGAGGAAGAGTCCAACGACGCCGTCCGCGTCATGGAGGAACTCGACGGCGAGTTCGAGGAACTGTTCGAGACCGAGAACATCACCGCTTTGAACGCCGCCTGGCTACTGGGCCAGGAAGGCCTGCTGGTGCTGGATGATGAGGCGCTCAGCGCCTACATCGAACACCAGGTGGCGCTCCTCCCCGACCTCGACGAGCGCCAGGCCCGGGCCGACGAGGAAGCGCTGGACAACGCCCCGGATTTTGAAATCATCATCCGGGAACTGTGCAACGTTGCCGGCTATGCCCTCGAAAAGATCACCATGGGCGACCCCAACTATCTGCACAACGGCGAGAAGAAGACTCTGGCCTGGCACTTCAGCACGGACCACGGCGACTTCCTCATGGTGGAGGAAGAGGACGAGGCGTTCATGATCAACCCGGAGACGCAGGAGATTGTGGCCGCGGTTGAGTTCGAAGAAGCGGACGACGACGATCTGATCGACGCGTAGGGAGCCGCACCTGACGCGCGCGGCAAGTAAGCGCGGGCCGGGTTCGCCCACTTCGCCGGAAGAGTGCAGGGTCGCCGGGAAGTTCCGGCGACCCTGCTGCGTTCCGGCGATTTCGACTGCGGCCGTTGCGGCAGACTGCCCGTCGAGCAGAAAAAAATTTCAGCGGGGCCGTAACTTTCCCGTTCCGGCCAGCGATGTAGGTGGTGATGGGTTCCCCACTGCCGGGCGGAACTCGCGGAACTGGAAAGCCTGCCGGCCCTGCTGGACGCACTTCCCGTGCCGGACGCGGTGGGGCTGACCGGGAGCACCCGCCCCGCCGCGTTAACCCAGCCGGCCACCTCCGTTCCCCGTGCGGTCCTCGACGAACTGGCCGCCCGGCGTCGTAAATTACGACGGCGGTGGGCAGCACCGGTGGGCGCGGTCGCCGCAGAGTGCCTCGCGTTGGGCGTGGCGGCGGGGCCGCTGCTGAACCGGCCGCCGCAGCCCGACGCCAGCTACTCCGTCCAGGCGGACAGTGGCCTGCGCTTCAGCGTGGACCTGGCCCGGAAGAACTGGGGCACCGAACTGGCGGTCAACGGCAGCAGCATGCCGCTGAACGGGACGTACTCGCTGTGGGTGCGGGACCGGGACGGCGGGGAGGACCGTGCCTGCGCGTGGACAGCCACGCCCAGCGGCCGGATCAAAGTTACCGGAGCCACGCCGGTCCAGCTGGCCAGCATCGCGAGCGTCGAGCTGCGGGACTACGACGCTCGCACCGTCGCAGTGATCACGGTTCCGTAGCTCCGCGTCCCGCCTCCCACGGGCGGCGCGCCGGTGGGTGGGCTGTTAAGTCATCTTCGCCAGGCGTGCGCGGACCACCATGTACAAGCCATAACAGATCAGGCCCGCACCCACGGCGGCGAGGAGGTACACGCCGAACGGTTGGTCGCGGAGGGCCTTGAGCCCGCCGTCGAGGCCGGTTGATTCGTCCGGATGGGCGCGCAGCGTGGCGATGGCGATCAGCAGCCCGGTCAGCAGCAGGACAGCACCCTTGGCCACGTAGCCGGTCACACCCAGGGCGGTGACTGCCGTCCGGCCGGTGGGGGACGCGGGCATCGTCACGTGTTTCGCGAAGGATTTCCTGATTCCCCGGATGGCATAGACGGCGCCGGCGACGGCGATGCCTGCCCCCATCACAACCAGCAGGGCCACGCCGCCGGGGGCCTGCATCACGGCAAGCGTGAGGTCGCTCGCGGATTGCCTGTTGTCATCCCCGGAGCCTGTGCCCATGGCGAAGGCCGCAAGCGTCAGGGCCAGCCCGGCAAACACCAGGGCCTGGGCTGCCGCCTTTGCTTTCTGGCCGGCTTTCTTCTTGGCGGGCAGCCCGCTGTAATCGAAGATGGCATCGCTGGCCTGCCACACCGCCAGTGCGGCGCAGGCTGCGAAGCTCGCCCATAGGAGGAACGGTCCGGCGGGCTGGCTGGCGAGCTCGGCCACGGCTCCGCTGAAGTCAGCATTCCCCGAGCCGCCCATCGCCAGCCGGATGGCGATAGCCCCCACCAGGAAGTGCAGGACACCGCTCGCCGCAAAACCCGCCCGTGCCAGCAACTCCAAAGGGCGTGAGTTGGTGACGTCCTCCGCCGCGTCCGCGGCCTGTCTGAATTCTCTTTTAATGCTGGTTCCTTTGGCCGGCGCCGGGAGGCGCAGATTGCGTGCCCCCCGCACAGATCCATCGTGCCACGCAGAGCCAGCCTCGAAAAGTCCGGCATTCCGGGGCGGGGACCAGTCCCGCGCCCGCCGGGGACGGTGCGCTGGCGTGCAGTCCGACGTCGCCAATGGGGAGTGTTCCCCATCGCGGGGCACTGCCTGCCGTGCGACCATATGTTCAGCGATAAACCCACTCGTATCACTCTCCGGGGGAGACACCATGACTTTTTACGGCGCGGACGTCAGCCAGCTGCGTGAGCTGGCGAAAGCCGCTGACAAGGCGGCCACGCTGCTCAGCAGCCGGGCAAGCTCCCTGCAGGGCCAGATTCAGTCCGCCCCGTGGAAGGGCCCTGACGGCGCGCAATTCAGGCAGGACTGGACCGGCAACCATCGTCCGGCACTCGAGCGGGTGGCCTCCAGCCTCCGCCACAACTCCAAGCTGCTCCTCCAGCACGCCGACGAGCAGGAAAAGGCCTCCGACAAGTCGAGCGGTGGCGGCGGAAGCTTCCTGGACAGACTCAAGGATTCGGGCGGCCGGGCAAAGTCATGGTTTGAGGAGCAGGCGCAGAAGGCGGCCGAGGCGCAGGCGCACCGCCAGGAGCTGGAAAAGGGCCTGGCTGACATGCTCAAGGCCAGCCCGGAAGAACAAGGCAAGTGGTGGGCGGGCCTGTCCGAATCAGACCGGCAGTACCTGATCGAAGGCGAGGGTGAGAACGGCCCCTTCGCCGAAGACCTGATGAGGATGGACGGCGGCATCCCCCTCTCTGCCCAAGAGCAGGCCAAAGCGCAGCTCCAAGGAATCGGCCGGTCAGATGTTCCTGTCTACACCGAGACCGGCAAGGCCTCCATCGACGGCCGGGTTGCCTGGTTCCATGCCGGCGCGGAAGTGGGCACCGTGGTGGTTGAGAATGCTGATGGTTCGGCCACCTTGAAGGTTTACGGAAACGCGGGCGCGGGCCTGAACGATCCCACCGGAACGGCAGGCGTCACGCTCAACGGGGAAGGCTCCAGCGAGTTCAGGTTCGGCAGCCTTGACGAGGCCATGGCGGCCCGAAACCAGATGTACGGGGAGCTCCCGCCGGACGACCTTGGTGATGTTAAGGACATGGCCAGCAATGCGCCGATCTACATCGCGTCCACCGTCCTGGACGCCGCCAACGACAACGGCACAACCGGCGTCGAAAACAAGGTCAAGGGAACGCTGTCCTTCGAAGCCAAGGGTGAGGCCGGTCCGGGCTCGGGCTCTGCGAAGCTGGACCTCGCCTACGAGCGGAACCTGACAGACGGCACGGCCACCGCCAGCGGCGAAGTGTCCGCGCAGAGCAAGCTGGACCTTGATGGCCAGATGTTCCAGGCCTCAGGCAAGGGCGGCCTGGAAGTAAACCTGGACAAGGACAGCAACATCGAGTCGATCGCGGTGTCCATGGACGGCACCGTGGCACAGGGCGCCGTCCATGGACCAGACCTGCAGGGCGCCAAGCTGGAGTCGAACGTGACCGTCGGCACGCAGGGCACTGTCAAGATCGACGTCGAATATTCCCCGGAGAACAAGGCCGTGATCGACAGCTACATGCGCAACGTGGCGCTTGGGAACGACTTCGCGGCAGCCGCGGACGCCGCGAAGCTGTACGAGGCCGGCTCTGCCACCGTCCAGGTGAACAACGTGGTGACGGTGTCCAACGAGGCCGGTGTGGACTTCAGGGCGGGCGAAGTGGCGGTCAAGATCGAGAACAAGGTGTCCACCAACGTGTCCACGTACTATAAGGTCGCGAACGATTCGAAGCTTGAGCGGCTCTGACGTCCCCGTGCCTGAACCCAAGACTTACCGCTAAGGAGCAACCATGTCAGTGCACATCGAATCCCCCCTGGGGTTTACGGCAGACTTCCCCGAGTACACGCAGGTCCTGGAGGAATCCGCCGCGGGGCCGAACACCGAGCAATACGGACTGCTGGGAGGCGTTCTGGTCACTGTGATCAAGGACGACACCTCCGTCACGGACGCGCCGCAGGCTAACGGCTGGGCCCACCTGATGTCAGAGTTTTACCTTGAAGAACGCGCAGGGACCCGCATCACCGAAGGCGAACTGAACCTGCCCGGCAAAGCCGCGTACGCGGTCCTCGTGGGCTACACGGATCCTGCCGGTGCGCCGAGGGTGGCAGCTACCGTCGGCGTATGGGAGAACAGCAAATTTATCGGCGTTGTGGTGATCTGGCCTTACGTGAACCCGGAGATCGAACCACGCGTGGATATGCTGAAGGAGATCGTTTCCGGCATCAGCGTGGGCTGACAGCTGCCCGGCCGCCGGGGCTGATTCAGCGCCGGAGGTAGCAGAGGTCGAAGATCAGCCGGCCGGCCTCGTGGGCTTTGGCCTCAAAGCTGGTGCGGATCCTGCCTTCGAAACGCGGGGCCCAGCCGCCGGTTTCGTCCACGCCCTCGTTGGGACCGGTGTGCTCGGTGCTGACCGGCGCCCTGCCCTCGCGGACGGGTGCGCCGCCCACCAGGGACTCGACGCCGGACTGCCACACCTGCGTGAGCGGGCTCTCCGGACCGTGGCGCTCGCCGGTGTGCAGGTTCTCGAAGTCCGGCGAGTCCGCCAGGACGTCGCGGACGTGGACGGCGTAGTTGGACCAGTCGGTGGCGATCCGCCACAGGCCGCCCGGCCTGAGCGCCCGGGCCGCGAGTTCGGCGAACTCCGGCTGGATGAGCCGCCGTTTGTGGTGCCGTGACTTGTGCCAGGGATCGGGGAAAAACACCCACAGCTCGCTGACCGACCCTGCCGGCAGCATGGTGGCCAGGACCTCAGGCGCGTTGGCCTCCACCACCCGCACATTGCTCAGCCCACGGCTGTTGATCTTGATGATGGTGTTGGCCAGCCCCGGCGTGTAGACCTCCACCGCCAGGAAATTCGTGTCCGGGTTCTGCTCGGCGGCGTGGCAGATGGCATCGCCCAGCCCGGACCCGATTTCCACGACCAGCGGTGCCTTGCGGCCAAACTCCGCCTCGGCGTCGAACGTGTATTCCGGGTGGACCGACGTGTTCGCAATGTGCCTCGGCACGTCCACGGCCCACCGGTCCGCGTGCTCTTCCCACGCCGTCTGGCGGCGCCCCTGCAGCCGGGTTCCGCGGCGCACGAAGCTGACCGGCCTGCCGCCGTAGGTGCCGAACGACGCCTGGGTTCCGGGCGTCACCGGCCGCGGGACATGCGGAGTCTGGGGGGATTCTGGGGATTCACTCATCCACTCCAGAATAGTTGAGTTTTTGTCCAGATAATCTGCCTTTGCGGTGCTCATACCCGCGATAAGTGGACAAAAACTCGGCGGCGAGGGGCGGGCCGGCGTTCGTGGGCAGCGGCGGCCCGCTGCCGCCTGACAGAATGGGTGCCGTGACCCGTGCTGACAACGTGTACGTACCCGGACTGCTCGTCGACGCCGAAATCGACGATGTTCCCGCCGCGTCCCCCACCACGCTCCCGGACGGGCCCCGCGGACGCCGCGCCCTGGCTTACCTGGGCCTCTGCCTGGTGCTCATCGGCCTGAACCTCCGTACGGTCTTCTCAAGTTTCGCGGCGCTGCTTCCGGAGATCACGTCCGACGCCGGGCTGCCGGGCTGGGCGGTGGTTGTACTCACCACAGCGCCCGTGACTCTTCTGGGTGCCTTCGCCCCGCTGGCCCCTGGGCTTGCCCGCCGGTTTGGCCCGGAGCGGGTGCTGCTGGGTGCCATGGCAGTACTCACGGCCGGGCTGCTGCTCCGGCCCGCAGCCGCCGGCGGGCTCGTGCCGGGCGCCGGCCATCTCCCTGCCCTGGTGGTTGGGACGGCGGCCTGCGGTGCCGCCATCGCCCTCTGCAACGTGCTGCTCCCGGGACTGGTGAAGCGCGACTTCCCGCACCGGCTGGGTCTCATGGGTGGGCTTTACACCACGGCGATCTGCGCATCGGCCGCCCTCGGCGCCGGCTTTACCTACCCCATCTTCACGGCGACGGGAGAGTGGACGGCGGGGCTGTGGTTCTGGGTGGTGCCCGCCGCCGTCGTCCTTTTACTCTTCCTGCCGGTAGCGCTCCGGCAGCACCCCGCCCGGCACCAGGCCGCGTCCGACGGCGTCAACTTGTGGCGCTCCGCGGTGGCCTGGCAGGTGACCATCTTTATGGTCCTGCAGGCCATGATGTCCTTCAGTGTGTTCGCCTGGCTGGCACCGATCCTGCGCGATCGGGGCGTGGACGGCGGCACCGCGGGGCTGATGGTATCCGTTTCCATCGTGCTCCAGATGCTGGGCTCTCTGTTCGCCCCCGCCTTGGCCTCGCGGTTCCGAGACCAGCGGGCCATCAACGTGATGGTGGCGCTGATGACCGGAAGTGGCTTCGCGCTGAGCATCTTCGGGCCGCTCGAGCTCATCTGGGTGTGGACCGGGCTTCTTGGCCTGGGGCAGGGAAGCCTCACTGCGGTGGCGCTGACCATGATCATGCTGCGTACCCGCGACGGCCACACCGCGGCGCACCTGTCCGGGATGATGCAGGGCGTGGGCTACGGACTGGGTTCCACCGGCACGCTGCTGGTGGGCCAGCTCCACCAGGCTACCGGATCCTTCGCGCCCGCCGGACTGCTGTTCCTGGGCGTTGGCTTGCTGGCCGCGGTTTTTGGCTACCGTGCGGGCCGGAACCGGTACGTCGGCGGCTGACCGCCAGGGAGTTTTTGTCCAGGTAATCCCGCTTTTGCCGGCCTAGAGCCCATTATCTGGACAAAAACTCCTAGTCCGCGGGGAATTACCGTTGCCGGAACGTCGCACGACCGGGCTAACCGATGTGGTGCTGGCGGTGCTGCCCCAGTTCCATGTGGGCGGGTGGAACATCCAGCCGCTGCTGGCCTGGTGGGCCGGCGCGCTCAGCGGCGAGGTCCGCGAGATGGATCCCACCGTGGCGGCCTGGGCCCTGATGGGGATCGGCGAGCTCATCGGCATGCGCCGGGTGCTCTGGGACGAGGAAGGTGCCCACCCCATCCCGGGCACGCGGCCCGATGTGCCGGAAGAAGTCTTCGAGGAACCCCTGGAAGGGAATGCCCCATGACGCGAGCAGCAAGCAGCACCGGCTAGCGGACCACCGACGTCCGGGTCCGGGGAGGCGCCCTGCACACCCGCTCTGTGGGCTCCGGAGGATCCGGGGGCCCCCACCATCCTGGCCGTCCACGGCGTGACGGCCTCCCACAAGGCATGGCCGTACCTGGCCGAAGCCCTGCCCGGCGTCCGGATCATCGCCCCGGACCTCAGGGGACGCGGGAGATCCAACACACTGCCCGGACCGTACGGGATGCCTACACACGGCGAGGACCTGGCCGCGGTGCTGGGTGCGCTCACGACGGGACCCGTCGTCGTCGTCGGACATTCCATGGGCGCCTTTGCCGCCGTGGTCCTGGCGAACCTGTTCCCGGAGCGCGTGCGTTCGCTGGTGCTGGTGGACGGCGGGCTGCCGCTGCAGGTTCCGGCCGGGTTTTCGGACGAGGATGTGGTGGCGGCGGTACTGGGCCCGGCCGCCGAGCGGTTGAATTCCACATTCCCCAGCCGTGAGGTCTACCGCTTCTTCTGGCGGCAGCACCCCGCGTTTAGCGGCGACTGGACCCCGCTCGTGGAGGACTACGTGGACTATGACCTGACGGGGGAGGAGCCGGAACTGAAGCCGGCTACCCGTTATGAGGCCATGGCCGAGGACACCGCGGAGCTGCACGGGGGCGCGTCGCGGCTCAAAGCGCTGGATGAACTGGCCGTTGATGCCCAGGTGCTGCGGGCGCCGCGGTGCCTGCTCAATGAGCCGGCCGCCCTGTACGCCCCGGCTATTTGGCGGCCTGGGCGCAGAAACTGCCCTCGCTCCGGATCGGGGAGGTGCCCGACGTCAACCACTACACAGTCGTGGTGGGCCAGGCCGGCGCCGGCGCGGTGGCGGAGAGCGTGCAGGAAGCCCTGGCCGTCCGGTCGCCGTCCCACCCCTGAGTTTTTGTCCAGATAATGCCGCTTCACGGGCTTGAAAGCCGTGTTATCTGGACAAAAACTCAGGGCCGGAACTGATACGGTTGCGTCCAACAACTGATCAGGCTGGTGCCGTGCGAGATTCCACCCTCCCCTCAACAGGGACCACCGCCGGGATCCTGCAGCGGCCGTACCTGTGGGTGACCATCGGCGCGTGTTCCCTGGTGTTCCTCGCCGCGTTCGAATCGCTCGCCGTCACCACCATCATGCCCGTGGTCAGCCGGGAACTTGGCGGGGCAAGCCTTTATGCGCTGGCCTTCGCCGGGCCGCTGGCCACCGGTGTGATCGGCATGGTAGTGGCCGGAAACTGGTCCGACCGCCGGGGGCCAACCCTTCCGCTCTATGCCTCTGTGGCCCTGTTCGTCGTGGGGCTGCTCATCGCCGGCACGGCAGTGTCCATGCCCTTGCTGGTCGCCGGCCGCTTGGTGCAGGGCCTCGGCGGCGGGGCGCTGACGGTGGCACTCTACGTGGTGGTGGCCCGCGTCTACCCTGCCGTCCTTCACCCGGGAATTTTCGCCGCGTTCTCCGCCGCGTGGGTGATCCCGTCCCTGGTGGGCCCGTTCGCGGCCGGCATCGTGGCGGAGGTCCTGAGCTGGCACTGGGTGTTCCTGGGCGTGGTGGGGCTGGTGATTCCCGCGTTGGTGATGATCGTTCCGGTCCTCCGCGGCGTCAACCCGGAACCGGAACAGGCGACGCCGCCGCCGTGGCCGGTGGGCCGGATTGGCTGGGCTGCGCTCGCCGCCCTCGCGGTGCTGGGACTGAACCTCTCCGCGGGAGTCACTATCGCGGGCGTCCCCGCGGCGCCGGCACTTTTGGCCGCGGCCGCCGTCGTGATTGCCCTGATTGCCGTGCGCCCGCTGCTGCCGCGGGGAACACTGCTCGCGCGCCGCGGGCTGCCCAGCGTGATCCTGACCCGCGGCCTCGCCGGTGCCGCATTTTTCGGGGCCGAGGTGTACCTGCCGTACCTGCTGATTGAGCAGTACGCGTTCCCGCCGACGTTCGCGGGCCTCGCGCTGACGGCCGGCGCGGTGGCGTGGGCCGGGGCCGCCGCGATCCAGGGCCGCCTGGGCAACCGGCTGCGGCACCGCACCGCGGTACGGATCGGGTCCGCGCTCGTGCTGCTGGCCATCGCCCTGACCTTGGCGACGGCTGCCCTGCACTGGCCCGCCGCCGTCGCGATGGCCGGCTGGATCTTCGCCGGCGGCGGCATGGGGCTGATCTATCCGCGGCTGAGTGTGATGACACTCGCCCTGTCCACCAAGGAAAACGAGGGCTTCAACAGTTCCGCGATGTCCATTGCGGATTCGCTGGGCGGCGCGCTCGCTCTCGCCACCACGGGCATTGTGTTCGCGGCATCTACGACGACGGCGGCATCGTTCGCCGGAGTCTTCGCCCTGACTGCGGTGGTGGCCGTCGCCGCGGTTGCGGTGGCGCCGCGGGTCACCTCAAATCACCCGAACTGATGCGTACCCCGCCTGACCTTGGAGTTTTTGTCCACATATTCGGCATTTCCGGCCGCTAAAGCCGTGTTATCTGGACAAAAACTCAGGAAAGCCGGGTGGCCCTGAACACGGTGTCGCCGACGACGGCATCCTGCCCGTCCGGCCCGGTAGCCGGCCGCTCCCGGGTGGTGTTGACCTCCACCTGCCAGTCAGGCGATTCGATGCCCAGTTCCTGGATGAGCTGGGCCGGCGTGTAAAACATGTCCGGATTGGTGTGGTTTCCCCACGGGGGCAACCGGTGGGGGTGGTGGCCCACGATCAGCAGCGTGCCGCCCGGTTTGACTGCGGCGGCCGCCGTCCGGAGCGGCCCCTGCCAGACCAACTGCGGGCCGTGCAGGAACTGGGAGGACACCAGATCGTAGGTTTCGTCGGGTTGCCACTTGTCCAGGTCGCACTGTTTCCAGTGGATGCGGCTGGGGATGACGCCCGCGCCCTCGGCGTGCACGCTTTCGCGGTCCAGGGCGGCTTTTTCGTGCGCGGCCGCGCGTTCGAGTGCGACGGCGGAAACGTCGACGGCGGTGACCGTCCAGCCTTGTTGGGCGAGCCAGATGGCGTCGGCACCTTCGCCGCAGCCCAGGTCGAGTGCCCGTCCCGGCCGCAGCCCGCCGCCTTCGCGGAGCAGCTGGGGGTTGGGTTTGCCGCTCCAGATCTGCGGCTTGCTGCCGTATTTTTCGTCCCATGCCTCGGCTGCACTTTGCTGCCGCTGCTCTCCTTGGCGCGTGTCGCCGTCGTGCGCTGCGTGGTGGTGGTCTTCGCCCTGTTGCGTCATGCCTCAAGCCTGCCCCGGCCCAGCGTTGAAGGCAACGGTACCGCCGCTGTCCGGACAAGCGAGGTGCAGGAATCGGGGCTGGAGGCGACGGGATGATATGCTTGAGGAACTTGATGTGCAGTGATGCCCGCTTGCTCCTTAAATCGGAGTCCCTTCATTCGGGAAGCGGGTTTTTTCATGTGAGAGGCACATCCTGCGTCGATGAACGCGTTCCATTTGGTCCCTGCCGCCGCCCTGATATGGGGCAGCAGCCCGGTTGATCACCTGACTTTTCTTCGGCGAACCCTTGAGCCAACCGGCATCGGGGGCCGATATCCGCACGGATACCGCCTGAAAGACCTTTGACTACATGACTACTTTTGCTGCCCTCGGCACGCCCAAAGAACTTGCTGAGACCCTCACCGCACAGGGAATTGTTGAGCCGTTCCCCATCCAGGTCAAGACCCTCCCGGACACCCTGGCCGGACGCGACGTCCTGGGCCGCGGCCGCACCGGCTCCGGCAAGACCATCGCTTTCGCCATCCCGCTTGTAGCACGACTCGCTGAGCGGGAAGCCAAGCACTTCCGCAAGCCCGGCCGCCCGATGGGCCTGGTCCTCGCGCCGACCCGTGAGCTGGCCACCCAGATCAACGCCACCATCGAGCCGATGGCTAAGGCCATGGGCCTGACCACCACGGTCATCTACGGCGGCATCTCCCAGGCCCGCCAGGAAAAGGCACTGCGTGCCGGCGTTGACATCGTCATCGCCTGCCCGGGCCGCCTGGAGGACCTGATCCGCCAGCGCATCCTGACCCTCGAAGGTGTCGAGATCACCGTCCTGGACGAGGCCGACCACATGGCCGACCTTGGCTTCCTCCCGGTCGTCAAGAAGCTCATGGACATGACCCCCAGCCAGGGCCAGCGCCTGCTGTTCTCCGCCACCCTGGACAACGGCGTGGACAAGATCGTCCAGCGTTACCTGTCCAACCCGCTGACCCACGCCGTGGATGAATCACAGGCCGCGGTGACCACCATGGAACACCACGTGCTGGTGGTCAACGACCAGACCGTCAAGAAGCAGCTGATCGTCGAGCTCGCCTCGGGTGCCGGCCGCCGCGTACTCTTCATGCGGACCAAGCACCACGCCCGCAAGCTCGCGAAGACCCTGACCGACGCCGGGATCCCCGCCGTCGACCTGCACGGCAACCTCTCGCAGAACGCCCGTGACCGCAACCTGGCCGAGTTTTCCTCCGGTGACGTCCGCGTCCTGGTGGCCACTGACGTCGCAGCCCGCGGCGTCCACGTGGACGACGTCGAACTGGTGATCCATGTGGATCCGCCCACCGAGCACAAGGCGTACCTCCACCGCTCAGGCCGTACGGCCCGCGCAGGTTCGGACGGCACCGTTGTCACCCTGACCCTCCCGGAGCAGCAGAGCGACGTCAAGAAGCTGATGAAGGCTGCCGGCGTCGACGTCAACTTCGAGCGCGTCACCGCCAACTCCCCGCTGGTTGCTGAACTGGTGGGCGAAATGGCCGACAAGATTGATCCGCGCACCCGCGCCGCACTGCTGGCCACCAAGGCCAAGCAGCAGGGCGGCGGAACCTCCACCGGTGCCAACGCCGAGCGCAAGCACGCCCGCCGGAGCGGCCAGGCTGCCCCGGCCGCCGGCGGCCGCGGCGGCCGTGGCGGCCGTGGACGTGTCTCCGCAGAGCCGACGCGCACCGACCTGCCCCGTGCAGAGCGCCGGGCCGTGGCTTACGAAGGCCGCACTGAAGCCCGCGCAGCATTTGACCGTGTTGCTGAGCAGAACGAGGACCGCGCCATCGCAGCAGCAGCTGCACGCCGCAACGCCCGCGGCACCACTGGTTCGACGCACCGCAACGACGTCCCCGCGGCAGGTGGCCGTGCAGCGGCCGGCCGCGGTTCAGACGGACGCAGCTCCGACGGGCGCACAGATTCTCGGATCACTCGCAGTGATGCTCCCCGCGGCGGGACCGGACGTCCGGCTTCCTCCGGCCGCCCGGCGTCGTCCGGCGGACAGCGTAACGGCCGTCCGGCAGCCGGCCAGCGCGCAGCCGGCGCACGCACTGCCGGTGCCGGCGCCCGTACGGGTGGGTCCGGCCAGCGCGCCGGTGCTGCCAGTGCAGGCAATTCTGGCGCAGGCAACTCCGGCAACAAAGCTGTCTGGTCCTCCAACACCGGTGGCACCTCGGGTGGATCCTACGCAGGCAACGGCGGCGGCAACGGCCGTCCGGCCCGCAGCGGCCCCCGCCGCGCGTCGGCTCCTGCGTCGAACGAACGCCGCGGCCGCTAAACAGCAGTGATCGGCGGTTGAGCTTGTCGAAACCAGGGTTTCGACAAGCTCAACCGCCGTTAAGCCCCTACCAGCCGCGGGCGCGCCACTCCTCAAGGTGCGGGCGTTCCGCGCCGAGGGTGGTGGGCTTGCCGTGGCCCGGGTGCACCACGGTGTCATCCGGATAGGTATCGAACAGCCGCTCGCTGACGTCGCTGATCAACTGGTTGAACCGCTCAGGATCCTTCTGGGTGTTGCCCACGCCGCCGGGGAAGAGCGAATCCCCGGAGAAGATGTGGGCAGGCCCGGCCGGATCCCGGTAGACAAACGCAACCGAGCCCGGCGTGTGGCCGCGCAGGTGCACTGTGGTCACGTCGAAGCCGTCGAAGTTGCCGACGTCGCCGTGGTCCAGCAGCAGGTCCACCTTCACCGGAAGCTCCGGGGCGTCATCCGTTCCGGCCGCCGTCCTGGCGCCAGTGGCTTCCACCAACGCGGGCAGCGCGCGGACATGGTCCCAGTGCTGG
This sequence comes from Arthrobacter sp. UYEF21, assembly GCF_040546085.1. Taxonomy (NCBI): domain Bacteria; kingdom Bacillati; phylum Actinomycetota; class Actinomycetes; order Micrococcales; family Micrococcaceae; genus Arthrobacter; species Arthrobacter sp. UYEF21. The sequence continues at coordinate 60,435 of NZ_JBEPNF010000006.1, read as the reverse complement.
TGCGTGGTGGCGATGAGCGCCAGCGTGGCCGTTGCAGCGGTGTCCGCGGCGGCGTCCTGCAGCAGCCCCTGGATGGCCGGCAGGTTGTCCGCGGCGTCGATCAGCAGTTGCGCGCCGGACTCCTTGGCGGTTAGCAGATACACGTTGTTGTCCATCTCGCTGACCGAAATCCGGCGGATGGTGATGTCCCTTAAATCATGAATGAGCGTGTCCATGGGCTCCAGTCTATTCACAGCGGTAGCCATTCGCGGCCTGGTTATTCACGGTCCTGGGACACCCAGTTGGGCTGCGCCGAACGGGAACCGACGACGGCGTCCGCAGCCTTGTCCAGTGACTCCAGTTGCGCCGTGGGCAGGACCAGTGACAAGGCGCCGAGGTTCTCGTCGATCCGGTGCGTTTTGCGCGTGCCGGGGATGGGCACCACGGGAATGCCCAGCCGCTTGCCCTGGGCCAGCAGCCAGGCAAGGGCGACTTGGGCAGATGTCGCGGCCAGTTCGGTAGCTACGGCCTGAACCGCTGCCACCACGAACTGGTTGGCTTCGGCGGCGTCCTCGGCGAAACGCGGGATCCGGCGTCGGAAGTCGTTGGCTCCCAGGCTTAACGCGTCCACGGTGCCGGTGAGGAATCCCCGGCCCAACGGCGAATATGGCACGAAGCCCACGCCCAGGCCTGCCGCGGCCGGAACAACGTTGCGTTCCACATCGCGGCTCCAGATGGACCACTCGCTCTGGACCGCGGCGATCGGATGTACTGCGTGGGCTTCAGCCAGCTCCTGCGCGGTCACCTCGGACAGGCCAAGGTGTTTGACCTTGCCCTGCTGCACCAGCTCCGCCATGGCCTCCACGGTTTCCACAATCGGAACGCGGAGGTCACGGCGGTGCATGTAGTAGAGGTCGATCACGTCCGTGCCGAGCCGCTGCAGGCTGGCGTCCACGGCCTGCCGGACGTAGGCGGCGTCCCCGCGGACCTCCGTGTAGCCGGTCCCCGGAGTGCCCACCAGCGAAAACTTGGTGGCCAGCTGGACCTCGTCCCGGCGCTCCTTCAGCAGTTTCCCGATGAGTACCTCGTTGCTGCCCCCGCCGTAGATGTCGGCCGTGTCAATGAAGCTGACGCCGGCATCCACGGCATGGTGCAGGGTCTTGAGGGCCTCGTCCGGGTCAACTTCGCCGTAGACCGGGGTGAGGGCCATCCCGCCGAATCCGAGGGGACTGACCGTAAGTCCGTCGCCGAGGTGAACCGATGGTGCAGATGCAGTCATGAGCGCGCCCCGTTCGTTGTGCAAGGCTGGTCCAGCCAAGAACCACGCTCCCGGCTGCGGTATTCCTCGCAGTTTCCTATACCCAGGGGATGATCCGGTCCGCTCCCTGGCGTGTGGCCTCGATCTGCACAGCGTTGGCTTCATCCGGGCCGAGGGCCCAGGCTTCCGCCACGGTCCGTTCCATGCCGAACTGCACATGCCGGTCCACCAGCCGGGCCAGCCGCAGCGCAGGGGGAGTGTCCACAAACCAGACCTGATCCAGCTGCGCGCGGACCTCCTTCCACGGCGGTGCCTCCGCCAGCAGGTAGTTCCCCTCGGTGATCACCAGCGGCACGGATGCCGGAACGGCGATGGACGCGGCCACCGGCTCGTCCAAGGTGCGCCGGAATTCCGGCGCGTAGACAACAGCCTCATCCCGCCGCACCAGCCGCTGCAACAGCGACAGGTACCCGCCGACGTCGAACGTGTCCATTGCCCCTTTGCGCTGCCGCAGCGGTGTGCCGTCGATGATCGCGTTGCCGAGGTGGAAGCCGTCCAGCGGCACGACAACGGCAAGGTCAGGGCCGAGTTCCTGCTGCAGCCTGGCCGCGAACGTGGACTTGCCGGAGCCCGGCGCGCCGGTGATGCCCAGCAGGGTCCGGCGGCCGCCGGCCTCGAGCCCGCGCCTCAGTGCCTGTATCGCCTGCGTTACCTCGGGGGAGTCCATGGCAAAAGCCTAAACCGGCCGGTCCTGCCGGGCCTTGGCATCCGCCGGCAGCGACTTCAGCCCGGCCGCGCAGCCCACGATCCCGCCGATGAACAGCACTTTCAAAACACTGAAGGGTTCGACGCCGGTGGCCATGGCCCAGCCGACGGTCAGGGCAGCGCCGATCCCCACCCAGACGGCGTAGGCGGTACCCAGGGGAACGCTGCGGATGGCAAGCCCCAGCCCAATCATGCTCAGCGTGGCCGTCACGGCGAAGACCAGCGTGGGGAGGGGATGGGTGAAGCCGTCGGACAGGCCCAGGGCGGTGGCCCACACCGCTTCCAGAACGGCGGATCCCAGGAGCAACAGCCAGGCAGCCGAACGGGACTTCATCACGCCACCACCTTCAGGCCAACCACGCACGCGGCGATGCCGGTCAGCAACAGCAGGCGCGCCGTCGTCGGACGTTCAGCCTTGGTGATGATGGCGTAAGCGGAGGTCAGCACCACCCCCACGCCCACCCAGACGGCGTAAGCGGTCCCGGTGGGGATGGCCTGCATGGCGATGGCGAGGCCGGCCATGCTGGCGAGGACGGAGACCAGAAACAGGGCGGCGGGGGCGATGCGGCGGCGGCCTGTAGCTTGGAAGGTCCGGTGCAGCGCGGCGGCCCAGACGGCCTCCAGCGCCCCGGAAAGAATGAGGATTAACCACGACATGACAGATCCTTTGGCCAGTCTTGTCGCGTGCCGGGTACTGAACCGTCGTCCGGAGGTCCGTTGCGGAGCCTTGCTATCAGAGTAGCAACGCCCGACGGCGGGTGGCCGGGTTGGTGGCCAACCTCGCCGCCGGGCGAGAGTCCTAAAGTGCGCCGTCGGCGGCCTCGGGGGCGGAGGAGTCGCGGCCGAGGCCGCCGATGGTTTCGCGGGCGATGAAGTTCTCAATGTCGAACAGGTTGTCTGCGCGCTCGGCGATATTCAGAAGGGTGGTCATGGAGGCAACCTCTTCCACCTGCTCCTTGAGGAACCAGAGCATAAACTGCTCGCGGTCCAGCATGTACTGGACCATCATCATCGCGTGGTTCCGTTCCTCCACCGACTGCCGGTAGAAGTAGCGTGCCAGCTGCGGGAGGTCTTGGTTGACCCCGAGTCTAGGAGCGGGGTCATCGGCCGACCAGTGTGGAAAGGCTCAGATAACGAAGGCGAGGCTGGCCCTTCAGCCGCGTCAGCCCGCCACGCGGTCGATCGAAACCACGGCCAGGAAGCCGCGCCCAAGGATCTCGGGGGAACGGGTATCGGAACCGACGACGGCGTCGTACCGGTGGAGTGCCTCGGGTTCGGCCGGGGCGGCGGCAGCGTCGCCGTCGGCATCTTCATCAGCGCTGCTGGCATCAGCGTTGAGGGCGTTCGCAGCGTCGGCGGCGCCCGCGCTCACGGTGGCCTGGCCCTGCAGCAGCACCGCGAGTTGACCCTCAAAAACCGGGTGCGCGCGCTTTTTGGAGAGCTCGATGATGGACGTGAAGCCCTTGAAGGAGCCGGTCCGGGTGATCACGTTGAGGTCCCGGATATCGCCGGTGGGCAGGGCCCCGTGGGTGGCCGCTTCGCCGGAGAACCGGAAGGGACGGTATTTTTCCAGCGGATGCTCGGCGCCGTCGACCGTCAGCAACAGCAGCTCGCCGTCGATCACGGTCAGCACACGCTCCATGCCCGGGAATGCCGAGAAATCCCCGGCTTTGCTGACATCGGCGATGCTGACGCGCCAGTCCCAGGCACCGTCCTGCGCGGACGCCGCCTTGGGATGGCTGGCCAGTTCGCGGGTCACCCCGCCGCCGTTGCGCCACGGTTCGGACCTGAGTTCTGCGAAGCGGATGATCTCCATCCGTCCAGCCTAGTTTGTTGCCGGCCCCCATCGGCGCAGGCTCCAATCCCTGCTAATGTCCTCCCGGGAGACATAGCGAAAACAGCCTCAAGGAGCCGGGAATGTTCGTCAAAATTTGTGGTCTCAGTACGCCGGAATCGGTCCGGGTTGCTGTCGAGGCCGGGGCTGACGCCGTCGGTTTTGTCCTGACGGCGAGCCCGCGGGCGGTCACGCCGTCCCAGGTTTCCGGGCTCCTGGCCGACGTGCCAGCCGGGGTGGCCGCCGTCGGCGTGTTCCGGCATGAACCTGTGGCCGACGCCCTTGCAATCGCCCGCTCCGCCGGAGTCAAATGGATCCAACTCCACGGGGACCTCACGCCGGAAGACGTCACAACAGTGCACGCTGCCGGCATGAAGCTGATCAGGGCGGTCACCATGGCAGCCACCGCGGACGCGTTCGCCGACTGGGGCGAGGAAATCCTATTGATTGATGCCGCCGTCCCAGGCTCCGGAGAGACCTGGGACTACGGCTCCATGGTGGAGGTGACAGCGATTGAGGACCGCAACTGGCTGTTGGCCGGCGGGTTGGATCCCCACAACGTGAACCAGGCGGCCGCCTCCGCCGGCGCGTGGGGCGTGGATGTCTCCTCCGGCGTCGAAGCTTCGCGTGGGGTGAAGGACCTGGACAGGATCCGCGCGTTCGTGAAAGCCGCCAAGGGCTAAGCCAAGGGTGAAGGCAGGGGCTAAACCCTTGGCCTCGATCCTCAGCGAGGATTCAGGCTCCAATCAGGGCAGACCCCGACGTTTTTGTCGGACCTGCAAGGCACAATGGACAGATGAAGACACTGCTCAACATCATCTGGCTGGTTTTCGGCGGACTCTGGCTTGCCCTGGGCTACTTCCTGGCCGGCATCATCTGCTGCCTGCTCATCGTGACCATCCCATGGGGCATCGCGTCGTTCCGGATTGCGGCCTACACACTGTGGCCGTTCGGGCGCATGGTGGTGGACAAGCCGGGCGGAACCGGGGTGTTCTCACTCGTGGGGAACGTTATCTGGCTGGTGGTTGCGGGCATCTGGATTGCGATCGGCCACGTGGTCACAGCCTTCGCCATGGCGGTCACCATCATCGGCATCCCGCTGGCCATCGCCAACCTGAAGCTCATCCCGGTGAGCCTGATGCCGCTGGGCAAGCAGATCGTTCCCACCAACACGCAGTTCATCACCGGCTACCGCTGACCCTGAGCTGACGGCTTGGATGCGCAGGTTCGTCGGGGCAGTCCTGCACCGGCGGGCGCGGCCGTAAACATCAGCGTGGGCTGAAGGCCCCGTTCACCAGGATGGCCACGGCGGCGCTGTCGTCCAGCTCGCCGGCGATATCGACGTCTTCCGGGTACCCGGAACCAGTCAGCTCGCGGCCGGTGGAGCAGTTGTGCAGCATCTCCCGCAAGCGCGGCTCCGCGGCCTCGAAGACAGCCACCGCCGCCACGGCCTCCGGCGAATACCCGTGCCGGCCGTCGTCTGCCTCATAGCCTCCCTTTCCGGCGGCCACCAGCCCTGCAATAAAAGCACCGGCGCCGATCTGGTCCTCCACAGCGGGACGGAAAGTGCCGTCAGGCCAGCGTTCACCGGCGCAAATCACCGCGATCACGGCGTCTTCGGGGAGGCTGGCCGCCACCCAGTCCGCTGTAGCTGCGGCGTTGCGAAGGCACACGGCCGCTATCAGCGGGACCTCTTCGGCAAGCTCATGGCAGAGTGCCGAGCCGTTTGGGGACGGCAGGACCACCCGTTCGAGGGTATCTGCAGCGCGGAGGCTCGCGGGTGACAGGCTGAGCCCGCCGCCGTCACGGGGTCCGGCCAATTGGGCCCGGTGGTGGGCGGCGAAGTCCTCCGCGCTGGTGTCCTTCCACGGGTAGGGAAAAACGTCGGCCCCACGGTCCAGCGCGACGCTGACGCACGTGGTGAAGGACAGGACGTCCACCACCACCGCAAGGTCCGCGCCGGACGTGACTGCCCGGGCGCCGTCGGAACCCCATTCCAGGCGGACGGAAAAAGGCATTTGCCGGAGCGTTGCGCTGGCGGAGTGATGCGTGGCCCTCGAACCGGGAGCGTTCACGTTAGTTCACCCTTCAGATTTCGGTGCGCGGCATCCTGCCACAGCTCCTTGGCCCGCCCGGTATGGAAGAGCGGGTCCAATTCAAGCAGTTGACGCACGACGGCGGCGCGTCCGGCAGCGAAATCGGCGTCGCCGATGTGCGCGTAGTCTTCCCGGACGGCGGCCACATACCGGGCGTACGGCTCAGGTTCGCCGGCGAGAACGGACAGGTCCGCGTCGCAGAGGAGGGCGCCGTCGTCGTCCCCCGGCTCCGGGCGGTGGTCCGACGTCAGCCTGACCAGCCGCGCAACTTCCTCGATCTCGGCCGGCGGAAGCCCCGCGTCCGCCAGGCGGTCCTCGGCGAGCCGGGCCGATTCCTCCTCGTCCTGGCCTGCCACCCCGCGGTACACGGCGTCGTGGAACCAGGCGGCCAACAGCACGGTCCGCGGCGGATCGGCGGGGTCGGTGAGCAGGTCCAGCGCCTCGAGCACAGCCAACAGGTGGGTGCGGGCGTGGTACTTGCGGTGCTCTTCGCCCCAACGGTCCAGCAGGTCAAGGAAGAGGGCATCGTGGCCGGGCATGATGCTTTCCCAGCGGTTCAGGAGCGGCACTTTCAAGGACTTGCTGCGCTGCCGGGCCGGGATGCGCAGCCCGCTGGCGATGAGCTTGCGGACCAGGATCCTCGCCTCCACCGGTATGGCACCGGCGGCCACCAGGTCCTCGAATCGGCGCTCCGGGACGTCGTAGTGGTCGCCGTCGAACGCCCGGTCCGGGATGCCGGCCGCCGCGGCGAAAGCATGCAGCTCGTCCAGCGAGGTGTCCGAGACAAGGTGCGAAAAGTGTGTGCCGTGGGCGGGCCACAGGGGCGGGTCCAGGTAAATCGCCATAGGGGAAGTCTAGTGCGGGCCGTGCACATCAACCCGCCAAGCGGGAGTACTCAGGAGCCGGCCGGCAGGATGTTCTGGTTGCCCTGGAACACGTTCTTCGGGTCGAAGTCACGCTTAACCATGGGCAGCCGCGGACCCGCCACCACAAACCTCCCGCCCGGACCCGAACACCTGCCGGAATGCCATAACTAGCTCTCCAAAACCGCAAATGCGGACTATTATGGGCAAATGCCCACTATTCGCGTCTCCGAAGCAGCCAGGTTCCTGGGCGTCAGCGACGACACCATCAGGCGCTGGACAGACAACGGCACCCTCACCGCCATCAAGGACGACGCCGGCCGGCTGGCAGTGGACGGCCTGGAACTTGCCCGGCACGCCCAGAATCTCGCCCAGCTTCCTGACGATCCGCACCGCAGCGGCAGTTCAGCGCGCAACCGGTTCGTCGGCCTGGTCACCGGCATCACCGCCGACACAGTGATGGCGCAGGTGGAGCTCCAGTGCGGCCCGTTCCGCGTGGTCTCGCTCATGAGCAGCGAAGCCGTCCGCGATCTCGGCCTGGAACTCGGCTCTGTGGCCACCGCGGTGGTCAAGGCCACCACTGTCATCATCGAAACCCTGCACGGAAAGGGCTCCGCATGAGGCGCGGCGCCCTTGCTGCCATGGCGCTGGTGCTCGCCCTGGTGCTCGCCGGCTGCGCCGCGGTTGGTCAGGGAGGCGCCGCAGGGCAGGGCGGAACGGACGACGGCGCCGCGTCAGGCGCCGCGGGCACCGTCACCGTTTTTGCCGCCGCGTCCCTCAAAGCCGCCTTCACGGACCTGGCCGGAAGGTTCGAGGCGGAGAACCCGGGGACGGACGTCGTCCTCAGCTTCGCGGGTTCGGCCGATCTCGCCACCCAAATCACCCAGGGCGCCCCGGCCGATGTCTTTGCCTCCGCGGACACCCGGACCATGGACAAACTCACGGGCGAGGGCCTGGTGGACGGCGAGCCCAGGAACTTCGCCACCAACACCCTGACCATCGTGGTCCCGCCCGGCAACCCCGCAGGCCTCACCGGCTTCAGCGACCTCGCCAGGTCTGGCGTCAAAGTGGTGGCCTGCGCCAGCCAGGTCCCGTGCGGCGCCGCAGCCCGGGCCATCGAGCAGGATACTGGCACCACGCTCAGCCCGGTGAGCGAGGAATCCTCGGTCACCGACGTCCTGGGCAAGATCACGTCGGGGGAGGCCGATGCCGGACTGGTCTACGTCACTGACGCCAAGAGCGCAGGGGCCAAGGTAAATGAGATCCCGTTTCCCGAGGCCGCCAAGGCCGTCAACACGTATCCCATCGGCGCGGTGAACGGCGCCGGGAACAAGCCTGCGGCCCACCGGTTTGTGGAGTTTGTCCTCGGCGCCGAAGGCCAGGCAGCCCTCGCAACGGCCGGCTTCGGCAAGCCGTAGGATCCCATGACCGCCCGTAAAGCCGCAACCTACACCGGCATCCCCGCCTGGATCTACGCCGTCGCGGCCGGCGGGGCGCTGTTGGTGGTGCTCCCGCTGGCGGCGATGGTGGCCAAGGTCAACTGGGCCCAGTTCATCCCGCTGGTCACCTCGGAATCCTCGCTGACGGCCCTCGGCCTAAGCCTGCGTACCTCAGCCGCCAGCACAGTCCTATGCATCGTCCTGGGGGTGCCGCTCGCGCTGGTCCTGGCCCGCGGCAGTTTCCCCGGCCAGCGGGTGCTGCGCTCGCTGGTCCTGCTGCCGCTGGTGCTGCCGCCGGTGGTGGGCGGCATCGCGTTGCTGTACACGTTCGGCCGGCAGGGACTGCTGGGCCGGACACTCGAAGTCGCGGGCCTGCAGATCGCATTCTCCACCACCGCCGTGGTCCTTGCCCAGGCTTTCGTTGCCCTGCCATTCCTGGTGGTCAGCCTCGAGGGGGCACTGCGCATCGCCGGCCCCAAATACGAAGCCGTGGCCGCCACCCTCGGCGCCAGCCCCAGCACCGTATTGCGCCGCGTCACGCTGCCGCTGGTGCTGCCCGGCGTTGCCTCCGGCGCGGTCCTGTCCTTCGCCCGCAGCCTGGGCGAATTCGGCGCCACCCTCACCTTCGCGGGCAGCCTCCAGGGTGTAACCCGGACCCTGCCGCTGGAAATCTACCTGCAGCGCGAAACGGACGCCGACGCCGCCGTCGCACTTTCCCTGGTCCTCGTAGCCGTCGCGGTGGCCGTGGTGGCGCTCGCCTACCGCAGCCCCCGGGCGGCCAGGCAGGCCACCTCCGGGAGTACGACGGCGGCGCCCGCCGCTGGCGGTGCGGTCCCGTGACGTTCCGGGTCCGGGCAGCCGTGGCTGATCGGGGATTCGAGGTGTCCCTGGGCGTCGGACCGGCCGAAACAGTGGCCGTGATGGGGCCCAACGGCGCGGGCAAATCCACCTTGCTCAACGTCGTCGCCGGCCTCCTGCATCCGGACTCGGGCACAGCTGAACTGGACGGCAGAAGCCTTTTCAACCTCGCCGCGGGCCGCGGATCATGGACTGCACCACACCGCCGCGGCACCGCCCTCCTGGCTCAGGAACCGCTGCTTTTTCCACACCTGAGCGTGCTGGACAACGTCGCGTTCGGGCCCCGGAGTGCGGGCGCCTCGAGGGAAGCCGCCAGGAAATCCGCCCTGCTGTGGCTCGCGGAAGTCGAGGCCTCGGAGCTCCAGGCCAGGCGCCCCGCAGAGCTGTCCGGCGGGCAGGCGCAGCGCGTGGCGGTGGCCCGGGCGCTTGCGGCCGACCCCGGACTCCTCCTGCTGGACGAGCCGATGGCTGCACTGGACATCCACGCCGCGCCACTGCTCCGGCGCCTGCTCAAGCGCGTACTGGCCGGCCGGCGCGCCATCATCATCACCCACGACGTCCTCGATGCCCTGATGCTGGCCCACCGCGTGGTGATCCTTGAAAATGGCCGGATCAGCGAGGAAGGCCCCACCCGCGAGGTCCTGCAGCGGCCGCACAGCCGGTTCGCCGCCGGGCTCGCCGGGCTCAACTTTGTGGCGGGGCAGATCACGGACCACGGCCTCCGGGCGGACGGGCTGGAGTTCTACGGCCAGCACCACGACCTGCCCGGCCCGCTGCCCGCCGGACAGGCGGGCGTGGCGGTCTTCCCGCCGTCGGCCGTTTCCATTTTCGTGTCCGAGGCGCACGGCAGCCCGCGCAACTCCTTCCCCGTGACCGTGACCGACCTGGAGCCGCACGGGGACCAGATCCGCGTCCGCGCCGGCGAAAACGGGCAACTGAGCGCCGATATCACCCCGGCAGCCGCGTCGGATCTCGCGCTCTCGCCGGGCGCGCGGGTCTACTTCGTGATCAAGGCCGGCACCGTGGCTATCTACCCCGCCTGAGCGGCGCCATCCCCCGAGTTTTTGTCCAGATAATCTGCTGCGGGGGCGCCATTTGGAAGATTATCTGGACAAAAACTCCGGGTAACAAACACGGTCAGGACGGGCCGAGCACAGTGAGGACGATCAGCACGCAGTTCAGGCCGACGATGAGCGTCGCACTGGTCCAGCCGGCGATCTTCAGCGGACGGGAGTCCGTGTGGATGCCCATCACCTCACGTTTGCCCGTGAGCCGAATCAGCGGAATCAGTGCGAAGGGGATCCCGAAGCTAAGCAGGACCTGGCTAAGAACCAAGGCCAGGGTCGGCTCGATTCCGGCGCCCAGAATCACCAGTGCAGGGATCAGGGTGATCACGCGCCGGATGAGCAGCGGCACGCGGATCTTCAGCAGCCCGCCCATGACAGTGGCCCCGGCGTAACATCCCACGGACGTGGAGGCCAGCCCCGAGGCCAGCAAACCAATCGCGAAGACGACGCCGATCCCGGGCCCCAACGCCGCCGTCACCGCTGCGTGCGCCCCGGCGATCGTATCGGTGCCCTCCACCCCGCGCAGGCTGGACGCCGCCAGCAGCAGCATCGCGATATTCACCACGCCGGCCAGCAGGAGGGCGCCGCCGACGTCGTATCTCGTGGCCCGAATCAGCCGGGTCCGCACCGCCGGGTCCTCGGAAAAGCCGTGCCGGTCCCGGGCGAGGGCCGAATGCAGGTAGATCGCGTGTGGCATCACCGTGGCCCCGAGCATACTTGCCGCGAGCAGGACGGTATCAGTTCCCTCGAACCGCGGCACAAGCCCGGACAGGGCGCTGCCGGCGTCCGGCGGGTTTACGAACAAACCGGAGACGAATCCGACGGCGATCACGCCAAGCAGGGCCAGGATCGCGAGCTCAAAGGACTTTTGGCTCCGGTGGGACTGCAGCGCGAGCAACACCATCGATGCCAGTCCAATGATGACGCCGCCGGTCAGCAGCGGAAGTCCGAACAGCAGATTCAAGGCCACCGCACCGCCGATGACCTCGGCCATGTCCGTGGCACCGGCGACGATCTCCGCCTGCACCCAGTACGCCCGCCGCCGACCGTTCCCAAGACGCTTGCCCAGAATCTCCGGCAGGCTCATCCCCGTGGCCAGCCCCAGCTTCGCAGACTGGTATTGCACCAGAACGGCCATCGCATTAGCCATGACGAGCACCCACACCAGCAGGTACCCGAAGCTCGCCCCGGCTGTGAGGTTGGCGGCCACGTTGCCCGGGTCCACATAAGCTATGGCAGCCACAAACGCGGGACCCAGCAATAGGAGCCTGGACCAGACCCGGGTCACCGGGCGCTCGCGAAGGGTGGTAACTGCCATCGATCATTCCTCGTCATTGGGGCGCGCTGATATTCCGAGGATAGACCAAAGTTAGGCATACCGAAAAGTAGTAATTAGGTACCCTGAAGCGATCGCATCCGGCGCTGGAATGCGCGCGCGGAACAAAGGTCCCCGGTCACACCCGTGTCCTAGGTAGATCATCGGGGCGGCGATACAGTGCAAAGACACTACTCTGCGGGAGCCCCGGTGATGTCACTGAAGGGCAAAAATGCTGATGATGTTGCAAACATCAAAGTTGAGCGTAGTAGACTCAACTTAGTTATTGAACATCCCGGAAGGAGCTCTCTTTGGACATCAAATTCACCACCAAGAGCCAGGAGGCTCTTTCGGCAGCAGCCATGAACGCCTCCACGGCAGGGAACCCGCAGGTCGAGCCGGCCCACCTGCTCAAGGCGCTGATGGACCAGCGGGACGGTGTCTCCGTCGCGCTTCTCCGCGCCACCGGTGCCGACCCGGACGCCGTGAGCGTGCAGGCGAGCGGTGCCATCAAGGCACTCCCGGCAACCTCGGGCAGCTCCACGCAGCAGGCCCAGCTGTCCCGGCCCGCGCTGCAGGCCATGCAGAACGCCAGAACCGAGGCCGACCGCCTCGGTGACACCTTCGTGTCCACCGAAGTGCTGCTGCTGGGGCTCTCCGCCGGAAGTGACGCCGTCGGCCGGTTAATGCGCGACGCCGGTGCCTCCCATGAGGCGCTTCTGGCCGCCCTGCCGGGTGTCCGCGGTGACCGCAAGGTCACCAGCCCCGACCCCGAAAACACGTTCCAGTCGCTGGAAAAGTTTGGCACCGACCTCACCGCGATGGCACGTGCGGGCAAGCTGGACCCGGTCATTGGCCGCGACACCGAGATCCGGCGCATCATCCAGGTGCTGAGCCGCCGCACCAAAAACAACCCGGTGATCATCGGCGAACCTGGCGTGGGCAAAACGGCCGTCGTCGAGGGCCTGGCCCAGCGGATCGTGGCCAACGATGTCCCCGAAAGCCTGCGCGGCAAAACGCTTATCGCCTTGGACCTGGCCTCCATGGTGGCCGGAGCCAAGTACCGCGGCGAGTTCGAGGAGCGGCTGAAAGCGGTCCTGGAGGAGATCAAGCACTCCGAAGGGCAGATCGTCACGTTTATCGACGAGATCCACACCGTGGTGGGCGCCGGTGCCACGGGCGAGTCCTCCATGGATGCCGGAAACATGCTCAAGCCCATGCTGGCCCGGGGGGAGCTGCGGCTGATCGGTGCCACCACGCTCGATGAGTACCGCGAGAACATCGAAAAGGACCCGGCACTGGAGCGCCGGTTCCAGCAGGTCTACGTGGGTGAGCCGAGCGTCGAGGACACCATCGGCATCCTCCGCGGACTCAAGGAACGCTACGAAGCCCACCACAAGGTGACCATCGCCGACTCTGCCGTGGTGGCCGCTGCCACACTGTCCAACCGCTACATCTCGGGCCGCCAACTGCCGGACAAGGCCATCGACCTGGTGGACGAGGCCGCCTCCCGGCTGCGGATGGAGATTGACTCCGCGCCGGAGGAAATCGACCAGTTGCGCCGCGCCGTCGACCGCCTCACCATGGAGGAGCTTGCCCTCGAAAACGAAAAAGACGCCGCCTCGGTGGAGCGCCTGGCTGCCCTCCGCGCCGACAAGGCGGACAAGACAGAAGAGCTGGACGCGCTCAACGCCCGGTGGGAAGCCGAAAAGGCCGGCCTGAACCGGGTGGGCGACCTGAAGGCGAAGCTCGACGAACTCCGGAGTGCGTACGACAAGGCGGCCCGCGAGGGCGACCTGGAGACGGCGTCACGCGTGCTCTACGGCGAAATTCCGGCCGTGGAGCGCGAACTGAACGCCGCCACCGAGGCCGAAGCGGCCGTGACCGACAAGTCCGCCCAGATGGTGGCTGAGCAAGTGACCGCCGACGACATCGCGGAGGTCATTTCCGCCTGGACCGGCATTCCTGCCGGACGCATGCTGCAGGGCGAAAGCCAGAAGCTGCTGCACATGGAGGAGGAACTGGGCCAGCGGCTGATTGGCCAGTCCAAGGCTGTGACGGCAGTATCTGACGCCGTCCGTCGCGCCCGGGCCGGGATCAGCGATCCCAACCGCCCCACGGGTTCGTTCCTGTTCCTCGGACCCACGGGAGTGGGCAAGACTGAGCTCGCGAAGGCGCTGGCGGATTTCCTCTTCGACGACGAACGCGCCATGGTGCGGATCGACATGTCAGAGTACGGCGAGAAGCACTCCGTGGCACGGCTCGTGGGCGCACCTCCGGGCTATGTCGGCTACGAGGAGGGTGGCCAGCTGACTGAGGCCGTCCGCCGTAGGCCGTATTCGGTGATCCTGCTCGACGAGGTGGAGAAGGCCCACCCTGAGGTCTTCGACATCCTGCTGCAGGTGCTCGACGACGGCCGCCTCACCGACGGCCAGGGCCGCACCGTGGACTTCCGCAACGCCATCCTGGTGCTCACCTCCAACCTGGGCAGCCAGTTCCTCGTCGACCAGAGCCTGGACGCCCAGGCCAAGCGGAATGCCGTCATGGCCACCGTCAACGCGTCGTTCAAGCCGGAGTTCCTGAACCGGCTGGATGAGGTGGTGCTGTTCGGCGCGCTGACTGTGGACGAGCTGTCCCACATTGTGGAACTGCAGGTGGCTGAACTCGGAAAGCGGCTGCATGACCGCAGGCTCACCCTGGAGGTGTCCGAGGGCGCCCGTGCCTGGCTGGCCATGTCCGGTTACGATCCGGCGTACGGTGCCCGGCCGCTCCGCCGGCTGGTGCAGCGCGAGATCGGGGACCGCCTGGCCAAAGCCATCCTGTCCGGTGAGATCGCGGACGGCGACACTGTGCAGGTGGACACCGCGGCCGACGTCGAAGAACTCACCATCGAGGGGCAGGAGGCTCTGACGGGGCCCGACGGCGGTGCTCCCGCCGGCACCGGCCTGGTGGTCCGGCGGAAAAAGTAGGTGGGCGGGGCCGGCGGCAGAGCAATACCCGGATCTGGGGCTGGCCGGCGGAAGCACCCTATGGCCGTTCGTATGCCCGCAGACCACCAAGCAGGGCCGGCTAATTCGCGGTGTCGGCCTTGGGGGCGGCGCCGATGGACCAGACGCGCGGGGGAGTGGTGCCGTTGACGGCGTAATCGCCGACGATGCGGGCCTTGAAGACCCACGGGTTGTGGCTCGCGGCCGTGCGGGCGTTGCGCCAGTGCCGGTCCAGGTTCTTCTTGGTGCTGGTGCCGGAGGCGGCGAGGGCGTCGAAGATGTCCGAGGTAGCCCGGGTGGAGAGCTCCGTCAGGATGACCTGCGCCTGGGCGGTTTCGAGTTCGGCGAGGTCGTTGAGGCGCTCTTCCTCTTCGGAGTTGTTCAAGAATGAGCCTTGGTAGGCTCCCTGCAGTGCGCGGGCGGCGCGTTCGAGGGTGGCTTCGGCTGCGTAGGCTCGGGCCGATACCTGGCCAACGACCTGGAGGATCTGCGGGTCGGCTGCGAAGGAGTCGGCGTTGCCGTGGGAAAAGATCCTCGTCCGGTTGCGGACCTCGGTGGCGATCTCCCGCTCCGCGGCCTTGATGCTTCCGGCCAGCACGGCGAGGAGCACGGCCTGGTAGAACGCGGTCTGGTACTTGAAGCGGGTGTCGAAGTCGATGACGTTCCCCGCCTCGACGGCTGCGTCCGTAAACGTGCTGGTGCCGGAGCCGGTGGTGCGCTGCCCAAAGCCGTCCCAGTCATCGGAGTGCGCGACGCCGGGCTGGTGGGCGTTAACCACGGCGATCACCTTGACGTCGTTGTCTGTGCGCTGGGCGAAGGTGTCGATCCAGTCGGCGAAGATGCTGCCGGTGGAGTAGTACTTGGTGCCGTTGATCCTGAAACCACCTGTGGTGCTTTTATGGTCCGGGCTGACCTTGGTGAGGACGTCGCCGATCTTGACGGTGCCGACCTCGGTCCAGGAGTTGCCGGCGATCTCGCCCTTGACGAAGCGCTCCAGCCACAGGGCGCGCTGGGGGCCGGTGGAGACGAGACGGTCCTCGACGAACGCGAAGTGGCCGCGCAGGGCCTGCGGAATGTTCGAGTCGGCGGCGGCAAGCTCGGTGAGCAGGCGGAATAACTGGGGCAGTGTGGCGCCGAACCCGCCGTCCGACACAGGTACACGGAGGGCGCCGAAGCCTGAGGCGGTGAGTTCCTTGATTTCGGCGAAGGGCAGTTGGTGGTCCTGCTCGCGGGCGCTGGCGCCCTCGGCAATGCGGGCGAAGATGGGACGGAACCGGTTGGCGAGGGTGTCGTAGTCGGCCTCAGGGGTGGTGGCGGTTAGTGATGTCATGGGATTGCCTTTCGTTCATGTTCTGCGGGAAGTGGATTTTGTTTTGCTGAGAAGTTGTTCGTGGAGTCTTTATGCGGAGACCGGTTCGGCCGCCCCGCTGGTACGGAGCGCGGCTTGTCAGGGAGCCTGCGAACGGCTGGTTTTGCTGATCACCAGGGCCGCGGCGTAGAAGACGGCGAGCAGGGCAACCAGCGCGCAGAACCAACCGAGCCCGGCGGACCCAAGCTGAGCAGGGCGTTGAGCCCGACGTAAAGGGCGGTGATGCCGAAAGGGACAATGCCGGAAGCCCCGGAGAGGATCAGGCAGAGATAAGACATGGAATATTTCCGTCCACGAGGACGCCACGCCGAAGCGGGCTCGATGCTTGCCGCAGCGCTTTTGCGAGGCGGCCGGATCTTCACCTGGGGCACCCCACCACGAAGAGGGTTGCCGCCCAACAAGCCAGGGCTCAATGTTGGAACTCTTGATCTGTGAGTAGGACTCTATGGGCCGCGGGCCGGCAGTACAACAAAGTTGACGCCGAATGAAGGGACGGCTCGAACGCGCGGAGCGTCTGCGGCCTGGATTACAAAAGAAGTCGACCTGGCGCCCGGTAAGCGCGGCGACGGGGGACCCCCAGCCTCCCGTGCCTTCCACCGCAGCGAACTCCGTGGACGGCGCGCTACTCCGCATTGAAACCCTAAGTTCCACGGATGGTGCGCCCCCTTTACAAGAAGATGACATCAGTGACACTGGGCTGCGACATCGGAGGAGCATCCTGGTCTAAAGGGTTAACCTGCACAAAGAAGGAGCTGGCCGAGGCTACAGCCGGTGTCTAGATTGGCGGGGCGTTTCCGAACTGGATATTGTTCAAAACGTACCTTGGGGCAACTCCTCACCCTGAGGTCAGACCGGCAAATGGTGAGTCACCCGAGATGATCTCCGTCCGAAGCCCCGCCAGCGGGTCACCGAGATCGACCGGGCCCTGCACTTCTCCGGACCCACCAAGCCCCTTGCGGTTGACGTCGACGCCGGCACCATCGCGTCCAAGCTCAACAACAGCCGGATCCTTGCCTTGGCCATCGGCGCACTGGGCATAGCCTACGTGGTGGTCCACTTCATCCGCGGCGGCGTGACGAACTGCACAACATGCTTTCGGGCCTGCCGCTGTTCCCGTACATGGACATCTCGGTCACACCCCTGGCGAAGCACCCCTCAGACATCCACTGACGCTGGAACTGATGCAACGACGTCGTGCTCCCTTGAACAGTCAGGGGAGCACGCTGGCGTTGATCGCATTTCCGCCGTCGGCCATGACGTAGCAGTCCACCCGGCGGTCGCCCGATTCCCAGCTCGTGCTGCTGGGGTACGCGCGCTGGAAGTTCAGCGGGTAGTCATTGGCGGCAGGTGCCAGCCTGGCCGCCTGACAGGCTTCCAGGGCCTTGGCGGCGAGGGCTTCCCGGCCCGGGTAAGAATCATTGCCCGGGTAGCGGAAAACGGCCACCAGCTGGGCGGAGTGGCCCGTATCGCAGGCCACCACCGTTGACCGCAGCGCCGCAGCATCAAAGTCCTTGAAGCAGTCCCCCAGCCGGTAGTCCGGCGGAGTTACACCGTCGCGGGGAAGTGCGGGCGGGGTGGGCAGGCGAGTGGGCAAAATCTCCACGACGCCGGAGCCCGGGTCTGCGGGCGGGCCGGTTGTCTCTGCTCCGAGCCAGCTCGCGAGCCACACCAGCCCGGCCACCACCCCCAGCAGAACCACCGCAAAGACTGCTTTGAGGGAAGTGGATGCTACCCGCCGGGGTTTTCGCGGCGGGTGGCCCGTCGCTGCGTCCGTCTCTGCCGCTGTTTCCGCCGGGGCTGCCACCTGTGGCACACCCGCTGTGGGCGGGGCGGCAGGTCTGGGCGGGATGGGATGCTGTTCCCTGTTGTCCATCCGGATACCTCCCGTTTCGCCTTGTCAGAGCGCCGTTCCGTGCACCCGCACCGGCAGCTGTTGAAGAGACTCTATCCAACAAAAAAGCCCGCAACCCGCGGTTCGGCGCGGTAAGGGTACCCGACATGGCCGTCGAACGCACAGGCTGGCAAGCACCTGCCGCCGAAAGCATGTAATCTAGGTGTACGACAAATTGACCAAACATTCCGGGGCCTCACCGATAGCCAAGGTGACCACCTCCGGTCCGAGTACAAAAGGGGGTCACGCCATGGGGCGCGGCCGTCAAAAGGCAAAAGCTACCAAGCAGGCTCGGGATATTAAGTACTATTCCCCGAACACTGACTATTCAGCCCTCCAGCGCGAGCTCAAGGGCCCTGAAGGTCGAGCCACAAGCCATTTCGCGAATGAGCCCGTTGAACCGGACTATTCGGCTTATGTGGATAAGTACGCGGACGATGTGGAAGAAGACGACGACGAGGTACATACCCGTCGCATCGGCTAGTTGTCGCAAACCGGATTCGCCGTAGGGCAGCCGGTCCCGTGACGCCGCAGTACACTCGGACGCCACATCTGTTCGCTGGTACAGCGCTTCTTTTTTCAGCACCCCGGATCCGGGCGGACCTGCGGTGCTGGCCTCAGTTATCAGGCCCGTTGCCTGTGCCGGAATCCGGTGCAGGCGGCGGGCCTTTTGGTGTTGACTGGAGTCTGATGCGATGTGCCGCCCGCGAAAGGACCTCCCATGACAGAGAACTCCCCCACTCCCCGCTACCGGCACGGCGAACCGTGCTGGGCCGACGTCCAGACCCGGGACGTCGACGCCGCCAAGGCCTTCTATGCAGCGGTATTCGGTTGGACGTTCAAGGACCTGCCCACCCCTGATGGCCGCAGCTACGCCAAGGCGTTCGTGGGGGAGGACCTGGTGGCCACAGTCGCGCCGCAGAACCCGCACCAGGAGGCGCAGGGGACCCACGCCCAGTGGAACATCTACTTCGCGGCGGAGGACGCCGCAGGGCTGGCCGAGGACGTCCCGCACGCCGGCGGCTCGGCGCAGTTCGGCCCCGAGGAAGTGGGGGACACCGGCGTGATGGTGTTTGTGGATCCTCCCGGCGGCGGGACCACCGGGGTCTGGCAGTCCGGAACGCACACCGGGACAGGCCGGTACAACCAACCGGGTGCGCTCTCCTGGACGGAACTGCTGACGCCCGAGCCGCAGGCCGCCGTCGGGTTCTTCCAGCAGCTGTTCGGCCACGAGGTGACCGAGTATCCCCAGGACGACGGCGGGACCTACTCAACGCTGATGGTTAACGGTGCCGAAGTGGCAGGGATCGTCGCGGCTGAGGCTCCGGCGAGGTGGCAGATCTACTTTGGCGTCTCCGACGTGGCCGACGCCGTGCGCAAGGCTGCGGCGGCCGGGGCGGATGTACTAATCGCGCCGGAGTCTGACGAGGACGATGCTCCCGGTGCCACCGCAACCCTCAAGGATCCGCAGGGTGGCGTGTTCAGCCTGCTGGAGGTCTGAGGCGGAATATTAAGCAGGAACGCCCCGCAGCCGCTGACGAGCGGATGCGGGGCGTTCCCGTTCGTTTAAGCGCCCTAGGCGTAGGCGTTGACCAGGCGGACAGCGCCGCCGTCCACGCCCTTGGCGCCCTGGATGTAGTCCGGACCGGACTTGAGGATGGAATCCGAGTCCGCTGTGACGGTGCCCATGATCCAGGACGGCAGGCCACGGTCGTTGAGACGGCCCACGGCGGCGTCGGCAGCTTCGGCGGACACGATGGCCACCATGCCCACGCCGAGGTTCAGGGTGCGCTCCAGGTCGGCGAGCGGGACGTTGCCCAGCTCGGAGACCAGCTTGAAGATGGCCGGCAGTTCCCAGGTGGCGCGGTCCACCGTGGCCACGAGGCCCTGCGGCAGGACGCGGGCCAGGTTGGCGGCCAGGCCGCCGCCGGTGACGTGGCTGAAGCCGTGCACAGCTGCACCGCCGGCGGAGCCGCTGACCGGGAAGGTGCGGGCCAGGTCCAGGCAATCGGCGGCGTAGACGCGGGTGGGTTCCAGCAGCTCTTCGCCGAGGGTGCGGCCGAGTTCGGAGACCTGGCGGTCCAGGGCCCAGCCGGCGTGGTTGATGACGCGGCGGACCAGGGAGTAGCCGTTGGAGTGCAGGCCGGAGGAGGCCATGCCAATGACAACGTCGCCGGCGCGGACGCGGTCCGGGCCGAGGAGGTCGGAGGCTTCGACAACACCGGTGGCAGCACCGGCGACGTCGTACTCGTGCTCGCCCAGCAGGCCGGGGTGCTCGGCGGTTTCGCCGCCCACCAGGGCGGTGCCGGCAACTGAGCAGGCCGCGGCGATGCCACGGACAATGTCTGCGATGCGCTCAGGGACAACCTTGCCGCAGGCGATGTAGTCGGTCATGTAGAGCGGCTCGGCGCCAACCACCACGATGTCGTCCACCACCATGCCCACCAGGTCAAAGCCGATGGTGTCGTGGATATCCATGGCCTGGGCGATGGCAACCTTGGTGCCCACGCCGTCGGTGGACGTAGCCAGCAGCGGGCGCTTGTAGGTCAGCAGCTTCGAGACATCGTACAGGCCTGCGAAGCCGCCCACGCCACCGATGACGGAGGAGTTGTGGGTGGCCTTCACGGCACCCTTCATCAGCTCAACGGCGCGGTCGCCGGCTTCAACGTCAACACCGGCAGAGGCGTACGTGATGCCTGCGGTGTTCCCGGAAGTGTTGCCGGCGGCGGGGGTTGCGGAAGTCATACGGACTCTTTCTTGTCGGCGCCGGTGGTGGCTTCGTGGAGGATCGCGGGAACGTGGTCTTCTTCGGTGAGCAGGTTCTCGAACTCGGCGTCCGGCCCCGGATCGCAGCCGGTGGCTCCGGCCTTCTCCGCCGGGTCCTCGCCGTCGTCGACTACGGGTGCAGCCAGGGCGGCCGTGGCGCCGGGGAGAGCAGCGGCCGACGGCGTCAGGCCGCCGAGGTCGGTGCGCTCCAGCAGGTTCTTGCCCAGTTTGTCCGAGCCGGGGAGCTCGATGGGGTATTTGCCGGTGAAGCAGGCGGTGCAGAGGCGTTCGCGGGGCTGCCGGGTGGCGTCGATCATGCCGTCTTCGGAGATGTAGGCCAGCGAGTCGGCGCCGATGGCCTGGGAGATTTCGTCGATGGTGGCGCCGTTGGCGATCAGTTCCGCGCGGGAGGCGAAGTCGATGCCGTAGAAGCAGGGCCACTGCACCGGCGGGGAGGAGATCTTCACGTGAACGGACGCGGCGCCGGCTTCCCGGAGCATCCGGACGATGGCGCGCTGGGTGTTGCCGCGGACGATCGAATCGTCCACCACCACAACACGCTTGCCGCGGATCACGGACTCAAGGGCGTTCAGCTTGAGCCGGATGCCCAGCTGGCGGAGGGTCTGGGAGGGCTGGATGAACGTGCGTCCCACGTAGGAGTTCTTGACGAAGCCGTGCGCGAACGGGATGCCGGATTCCTCGGCGTAGCCCACAGCGGCAGGGGTGCCGGATTCCGGAACCGGGATGACGATGTCAGCTTCCTGGGTGTTTTCGCGGGCCAGCTGGCGACCCATCTCCACGCGGGACTCGTACACCGAACGGCCGGCGATCGCCGCGTCCGGACGCGCGAGGTAAACGTATTCGAACACGCAACCGGCCGGCGTCGCTTCCGCGAAGCGCTCGGAACGTACGCCGGCCTCGTCGATGGCGATAAATTCGCCCGGTTCGATTTCACGAATGAAGCTGGCGCCGACGGTGGCCAGGGCGGACTGCTCGGAGGCAACTACCCAGCCGCGTTCCAGCCGGCCGAGGACCAGCGGGCGGATGCCGTAGGTGTCGCGTGCTGCGTAGAGGGTGCCTTCATCCATGAAGACGAAGCAGAAGCCGCCCTTGATCTTCGGCAGCAGCTCCATGGCGGTCTGTTCGAGGGACTTGCCCTCTTCGCCTTCCAGGAGTGCGGTGACCAGGGCGGTGTCCGAGGTGTTGCCCTGCTTCATTTCGCCGCTGAGCTGGCCGCCGTTGCGTTCCATGATCATGGCGTTGAGCTCGGCAGTATTGGTCAGGTTGCCGTTGTGCGCAAGTGCCACGGTCCCGGTGCTGGTGGCACCGAGGGTGGGCTGGGCGTTGGCCCAGTGGCTGGCTCCGGTGGTGGAGTAGCGGCAGTGTCCCACCGCCAGGTGCCCGGTCAGGGTGTTCAGCGTGGTCTCGTCGAAAACCTGGGAAACGAGGCCCATGTCCTTGTAGACGTTGATCCGCTTGCCGTCACTGGTAGCTATACCAGCCGACTCCTGACCGCGGTGCTGCAATGCATACAGCCCGTAATAGGTTAATTTTGCTACTTCTTCACCTGGTGCCCAGACCCCGAACACGCCACAAGCGTCCTGAGGGCCTTTTTCGCCAGGGAGAAGATCATGAGAAAGTTTTCCATCGCCGCGTGCCACCGGTCGATTATCTCACGAGATGGGGTAAGACTTTTCCGCGGCCACGTTTGTGACTGCCGGCAGGCAGCCTACTGGCCGGTACCGTCGTCGGGCTCGGAATCAGGGACGGCTTCCACCACGGCGCGTTCCTGGTGCCTGACGCTCCAGCGGTCTAGGAGCAGGGCCGTCACGGCGCCCAGGATGGCCCCGCCCGCACCGAAGGTGACCAGGAAGAAGCCGAACACCGATCCGCGCTCAAAGCTTTCATCACCGGGGAGCGCGTACGCCACCACGGCTGCGACGGCGACGCCCACCAGCGCGCCGAGGATGAGGAACGGCACATATTTGGGTGCCCGGCGGACGGTGACCTGGCGCCGCTCGGCGGGTGTTTCTTCAGGAGGCATGCCATCCAGCCTACTCATTCCTGCGGTTGCCCCATCAATTACAACTGGCAAAACCGCGCTGGATGGGAGCTCAGAGTGATAGGGCAACCGGGAAGGCCGATATCATCGGCGGAGGACTGGGGCGTGGGACATACCAAGGGGGACAGCACTGCATGGAGACCGTCACATACGGGTGGACAGCGGCGGAATCGGACCGCACAGCGGCGATACAGGACTATGGGTTGGCCCCGGCGTCCGCCGGCGGACCGCCGGCGCTCCCCGATGCCGAAGCCGGCGGGGCGCTCAGCAACCTGGTCACGCTGGCCGCCCGGCTCTGTGCCGTGCCGTTCGGCGTGGTGAACATCATCACCGAGGATCAGCAGGTGCAGATCGCGGCGTCGGGTGTGGACCCCGGCGTGTGCTCGCGGGAAGACTCGATGTGCGCCCAGGTCTTCCTGAGCGGACAGACCACCGTGGTGCCCGATGCGTCCCAGGACGTGAGGTTCGCCGACAACCCGTTCGTTACGGGCCGGATCGCCAAGGTCTGGTTTTATGCGTCCGTTCCTCTGAAGACGGCCTCAGGCTTTGTACTGGGCTCACTCTGCATTTTCTCCGACGGCCCCGCCAGCCCCACGGCAGAGCAGATCGGGATGCTGGAAGTGCTGGCCCACCAGGTGGTGGAGGTCCTTGAGCTGCAACACCGCACCCTGCAGCTGAGCGAAGCGCTGACGGAACTGGAACGCAGCAACTCCATGCTGGGGGAGTTCGCCGGGCGCGTCAGCCACGATCTCCGCATCCCGCTGACCACCATTCTGGGCTACGTGGAGCTCGCCGAGGACGATCCGGATATCCCGCCGGGCCATCCGGCCATGGAGTACCTGGAGTTCATCGGGGGCGGTGGCCGGCGCATGCTGAAGACCCTCGAGGATGTGCTGGAATATTCCCGCGTGGACGGGGCCCTGCGCCGCGAACGGGTTTCGCTGCTGGCGGTAACCGAAGAAGCGGCACATGACCTGGGGCTGGAGCTTGGGTCCGCGTCCGGCATCTTCTGCGATGACACGGAACTGCTCGCGGACCGGTCCCAGCTGCGGACGCTAATCCAGAACCTGATCGCCAATTCCCTGAACTACCGCAGCCCGGAGCGTGACCTCCGCGTCACCGTGGGCGCAGCCGCCAGCGATCGCGGCGTGCTGGTCAGAGTCTCGGATAACGGCATGGGAATCCCGCAGGCGGACAGGAAACGTGCCGTGGAGCCCCTGGTCAGGCTGAACCGGGCAGGAGACGGCCCAGGTACCGGCCTGGGCCTGGCGACGTGCCGGCGGATCGCGCACGCCCATGGCGGGGAACTGGACATCCAGGACACGCCAGCGGGCGGCGCCACCATTTCCGCACTGTTCCGCTGGGAACTATCGGAACAAGCCGTCCGTCCCTAGGACTGTGACGTCTTGGACAGGATCCAGGTGTTGGTGCCGTCCTGCCGTTCGAAGCTCACGGTGGTCACCAGCGCCTCGATGAGCGCCAGGCCGCGGCCGGACTCGGAATCGTCATCCGGGGTGCCGGGTTCCAGCGGGCCGAACGGCGGCTTGGCATGGAAGGCGCTGACCCGGGCCTGCAGGAGCGTGGGCTGGACACTGATGTCCACGCCCAGTTCCACGCGCCGTTGGGTTTGGGCCGGGCGCGCGTGCTGGACAATGTTCGACGCCGATTCGATGACGGCCGTGGTGAACGTCATCTGGTCCATGGCCTCGACAAACGGGGCGTCGTTCCAGAGGCCGTCCAGTTCGTCATGGACGGCCTCGATGGCCTCTGCCGCGGCGAGGCCCCGGAAACTGCGGTGGGCCAGGACGTCAGTCATTGCTGAACGCGTCGTCCGCGGAGGCATAGGCATTGAGTACCCGGTCCATGCTGGTCAGCTCCAGCACCATTTTCACCTGCGGCTGGACGGACGCGATGCGCAGGTCCCCGCCGGCCTGGCGGGCGGCCTTGAGGCAGCCGATCAGTGCGCCGAGTCCGGACGAATCCATGAACGCCGTGTTCTCAAGGTTCACCACGATCCGCGACGAACCGCCGGCGATCACGTCGGTGACAAACTCACGCAGCTTCGGCGCGGACACCATGTTCAGCCGCCCGTCCGCTCTGACCTCCGCGTACGAATCCTTGACCTCGTAACTAAACTCCATCGGGTTTCCTCTCTCCAGCATCAACGTCCCCAGCGGGTTCGTAGCCCTTGTACAAAACGGCCCGAACCAGGATGCTCATGACCACCAGGTCAAAAATAACCCAGGCCACGTTCACCAGAGTGCCAAGTGGCTCGGCCAGTCCCGTGGCGAGGCGGACGAGTCCGACGACGGCGGCAACCGCCAGCAGTGCGGCGACGATGAGCTGGGGCCGGATCAGGCTCCAGCTGGGGCCGCCGGTCTGGCGGGCTTTCGGCGTCACCGCGAACCCGAGGGGGCGGCCGAACCAGACGTTCTTGGCCGCCGTCGAACACGCCTTGATCCAGGTGGGGAATAGGGCGAGGCTGTACTGCTGGCCGCGCCAGGTGGGGATCCCCCGGCCGGCCACCGCGAACAGCAGTTGGTTGGCCACCATAAACGGGATGAACCTCAGGAAGAAGTCCCAGCTGAGGCTCGTGACGGGCAGGACGCCCAGCAGCAGGTAGATGATGGGGGCGGCGAAGTAGATGACCGCCGCGTAGCCGCTGAGGTAGGTCCACATGGTGGCGAAGTACATCAGTCGCTGGCCGATCTTGAGGCCTTTCTGGACCAGCGGGTTCTCCCGGAGCAGCACCTGGATGGTTCCCTGCGCCCAGCGGAGGCGCTGGGTGAGCATGGTTGCGATGTCCTCGGGTGCCAGGCCGTAGGCGAGGATTTCGTGGTGGTAGACGCTCTCCCAGCCCATGGCGTGCATGCGCATGGCGGTGGCCATGTCCTCGGTGACGGAGATGGTGGCCAGCGGCATCACCGGCTGGGCTTCGTCGTTCCGCTCCACGTTCAGCGCGTCCAGGACGGCCTGCACGGATTCCAGTGCGCCCAGCGGCGACCAGTCGCGGGCTGCCATGCGCTGGACGGCGTCGTCGGCCACTACGGGCACGCCCGCGTCGCCAACGTGTGCAAGTTCCATGGCGGCGATTTCCTCGAGGTCCGCCTGCAGGGCGGACATGTCCGCCTGGACCAGGATCTGGACGGCGTTGTCCACACGCCGGCGGACCCGGTATGTGATTTCGCCCAGGGGCTCGGCGGCGGCGAGCTGCGCCTGGGCTTCCAGGGTGGCGGCCGCCACCTCGTCCAGCACTTCAGACACCAGGGGAGTGCCCACATCGGCGGATTTCCGGGCCTGGCGGATGGCGGAACGGGAGGCCGTCAGCGCGCGGCGGATGCTCTTTTCGGTTTCCTTGACGTAGCCCACCAGGCCCAGCTGCATCAGGGCTTCGCGGCGCAGGATGGCGTTGGAGCCGCAGAAGAAGGCCGCGTTCCAGCCGTCCTTGCCCTGCTGGATGGGGCCGTAGAAGAGGGGAGCCTGGCTGCCGAGGGGATCGTCCGTGGGGACGTTGCTGAAGTACTGCGGGGTCTGGACCAGGGCCACCCGGCGGTTGTTGAAGTACCCCAGGGTCTTTTCCAGGATGTCCGGTTCCGGGATCTGGTCCGCGTCGAGGATCAGCAGGAATTCGCCGTGGGTGACCATCAGGGCGTTGTTCAGGTTGCCCGCCTTGGCGTGGCGCGGCACGTTGGCCGTCCAGTCCTCGCTGCGGGTCACATAACCCAGGCCGTGCTCTTCGGCGAGGGCCTTGAGTTCGGGCCGGGCGCCGTCGTCGAGGATCCACGTGCTGTGCGGGTGGCGGATCCTTTTGGCGGCCAGCGCGGTGGTCATGACCATGTCCAGGTCTTCGTTGTATGTGGTGATAAAAACATCAACTGTGGCGTCCGACGGCGGGACTGGGGCGGCCTCGCGGATCTTCAGTTTCCACACCGTCATGCCAAAGAGCATCACATCGACCAGGCTGTATGTCTCGGCAACCACTAGGGGGACGGCGATCCACCAGGCATCCCAGTTGAGCGAGGCCGCCCAGCGCCAGGCCACGTAGTTCAGGCCGAAGATGACGGTCAGGACCACCACCACGCGGGTCCAGGAGCGGTTCACGCTGCGGCTCCGGCCAGGAGGCGGCGGACGACGACGACTGTGACGTCATCCTCGGCCGTTTCGGCAGGTGCCAGGGCCATGATGGCGTCGCTCGCGGACTGCGCGGACGCCTGTCCGTGGGCGGCGGAGCGCACGGCATCCGTGAATGACCCGACGGAGTCGAAGACATCCAGCACACCGTCGCTGACCACCACCAGGGAATCGCCCGGGGCCAGGCCGATGGCGGCCTGCGGCCAGGCCGAGCCTGCCCAGGCGCCCACGGGCGGACCGCCGCTCGGCAGGCGGTGGACAGCACCGGCGGTGGTGACGTGCAGGGCGAGGCCATGGCCGGCGTCGACATAATTCACGACGCCGGACGCGGCATCCAGCCGGGCGTGGAAGAGAGTGGCGAACGAGTTGGAGGAATCGAGGTCCGCCGCGATGGTCCGGGCGGCGGAGGCGAACGCCCCGTCCAGGTCCGGGCGGTGCCCGGTGGAGCGCATGACGGCCCTGACGGTGGCCGCGATCAGGGCCGCACCCATGCCCTTGCCCATGGCATCAGCGAACGTCAGGTGCAGGCCGTCCGACGTGCGGTACCAGTCATAGAAGTCCCCGCCCACGCTGCGGGAGGGCCGGAAGACGCCGGCGAGGTCGTAGCCCTCCACCCGGACGTCCTCCTTGGGCAGGAGGCTTTGCTGGACTTCGGTGGCACGCTCAAGCTCGCTGCGCGCGGCGGTGTCCACGGCAGTGGCCGGCTGCCGGCGGCGGAACAGGGCGTTGATCCTGGACTGGAGTTCGCGCGGGCTGAACGGCTTGCTGATGTAGTCATCGGCGCCGTTGTCCAGGCCGGCGAGCTTGTCCAGCTCATCGGTACGGGCGGTCAGCATCACAATAAAGGCGTCCGAAAACTCACGCAGGAGCTTGCACACCTCCAGGCCGTCCAGATCCGGGAGGTTCAGGTCCAGGGTGACCAGATCAGGCTTGGCGCGGCGGACTTCTTCCACTCCGGGGAGGCCGGCCTCGGCCTGGGTTACCTCGAAGCCCTGCTTGACCAGGACCCGGACCAAGAGGCCACGGATATCGGGGTCGTCCTCGATCACAACGGCACGGCGGGATTCGGGCATGGATGGCATAACTCTACTTCTACAGTATTAAGGCAACTGGGGCATGTCACAGGTCTGACGCCGCCAGTTGACTGGTCATGCGGAAGCCCGATTCAGGCTACCCCAACGCCACACGCGGGTGTCAGGTCTTGTGGGAATATTTGCGCTGCCTTGATGGGACCTTGAGCGTCCATGGCCACACTCGAAGCAGGAGCTTCGAGGAAGGCTTTGACAGAATGCGCGGCTTGCCTGAGGACGGTGCAGGGGTGATGGAAAGAACTGAATCCGATAACGGACTTTCGGTCAGGGTGGCTGGCTCGTGGCGGTTCTTGAAGCAGGGCCGCCGTCCTCGCAGGACTGTCCATTACCTCAGCCATTACTGGAAGCTCCGGTCCCTTTCGCGGTCGCTGGCCAAGGCGCTGGGCGAATCCTGGGAGGCATCGAGTTGGCCCGGTGACCGGCTGGCTGTCGGCATCGAGCTTTCTGAAAAAGTGGAAAAACTCACCCTTCGCCTCAACCGCGAAACCGAGGTCCACGGCCGCCTGGTGGCGCTGCTGAAGTAGCCGTTCCTTCCTGACCCAATCCATGCCAGACTTACCACCATCGAGTGGCTGGGGATACCAAGTCAGGAGATCGCCGTGCATTGGTATACAGGTTGGGCTTACCTTTTAGCTGGGCTTATGACCATGGACGCGCTTCTGCTGGCCCTGTGGGTGATCGATTCCGGCTGGCCAAATAACTGGCGAAAAAAGCCCTGACTCATTCCGGCCGTGGTGAGGTCCACCTATGTGCCCTTGTCGTCCGCCGGGTAGCCCTCGATGGGTCGGGGCGCCAGAGCTGCGGGCCAACTCCACGTCACCTTTGCGCAGGTGGCAGATGCCGTAGCCGCGGTGGCCCGGCCGGACCCTGATGCTTGGCCGGGATCCGGTACCTCAGGCCAGCCCACGTTGGCGTGGAGCCGCTTGGGCCCCACAACGGTCCGGACATCCTCAAAAAGCGTGCCGGGGCGAACTTCGATCGCCATGCCTGACTCCGATCTGCGGCTGCCTCTACCGGCCAGGCTAGGCCGCGAGCGCGTCCCGGAGAGCTGCGACGTGGCCCTGTGCCTTGACCTGGTACTGGGCCAGCGCAACATTGCCCGCGGGGTCGACCACTACGGTGGACCGGACGAGGCCTTCGACGATTTCGCCGTTCACCAGCTTTTCGCCCCAGGCGCCGTAGGCGAGGGCCACCGCGTGGTCTTCGTCGGACAGGAGCGGGAAGGTCAGGTCAAACTCGCCCGCGAAGTCGGCGAGCTTCTCGGGGGCGTCCGGGGAAATGCCCAACACTTCGTATCCGGAGCCCTGGAAGGACGTGAGGCTGTCGCGGAAATCGCAGGCCTCGGTGGTGCAGCCCGGTGTTGCAGCGGCCGGGTAGAAGTACACGATGACGTTCTTGCCGCGGTAGTCAGACAGGGAGGTGGCCTTGCCGGCGGCGTCCTGCAGGGTGAAATCCGGGGCCTGGGTACCTGGCTGAAGCTTGATGGTCAGTTGGGGGCGCATGGCGTTCCTTCGGGAGACTCTGGTGGCTAAAGGCAAAAACTAGTGAAGCGGGCTTTCTGCTCCCGTAACAACCCGGGCGTCATATGAAGTATTCCGCAGGTCCCGGATCTTTCATTGACTTCAGCTCCGGCAGGGATACCGTTAAAGATACTCAGAATGGTCTCTGCAGTACGTTTGCCGCCCGCCTTTAACCGCGCCGCCCTGCGTGGTCCCTTATGCGCCCGCGAATCATTTCTTAGGCTGTGTCCTTTATGACCGCAAATTTCATCCGAGCCCTGGCCGTTAAGTCCTTGGACGTCCCGGACAAAAAGAGATGCCCGGACAAGGCCGAGTTCGATCTTGTCACCGTCGATGACTACTCGGTGGCCCGGCTGATCCTCGCTCCCGGCTGGCGTTGGTCCGAGTCCGCCAAACCCACTGAACTGACGGAGTTCTGCGAACACAACCACCTGGGCTATTGCGTCTCCGGCTCGCTGCAGATTCAAACGTCCGACGGCGTGAGCTCCACTATCCGCGCCCACGACACGTATGCGCTGCCGCCCGGGCACGATGAGTGGGTGGTTGGCGCCGAGCCGTTCGTCGCCGTCGAGTTTTTGGGGACGGCGTCCTTCGGCCGGCCGCGGAGCCGGGGATTGCACGCGCTGATTTGAGCCGGCGCTGACTGTTGCGGGGGACTGTTGCCGGGGCTTAGACGGGCACGGCATATTTGTAACGCACGCTGTGCTGCAGTGAGTCCACCACGTCCGCAGGCGGCTGGCCGGCGTCGAGCTTGAGGAAGGACCGGTACTCCGGCAGGGATCGGTAGGCGTTTTGGAGTGACACCAGGTCTGCCAGCGTCTCGGTATCTGTGCCGGGCGCCATGATGCGCCGGTGGGCCACCGCGGGTTCCACATCCAGGTGCACCACGGCATCGGGTGCCGCCAGGCGGGACAGCAGCCGGGGGAGCAGTCGGCCGCGCGGCAAGCCCTTCGCTGTGCGCAGCGCGAGCTGGCAGTACAGGTGCCGGTCCATCACCACCAGCCCGCCAAAGCGGCTGGCCCGGACGGTGGGACACGAGCGCATTGGCAACGCGGAGGGTGGCCTCCACGGCCTCGGCAAAGCGACCTCCTCGTCCCGCGGTGACGCGCACTTCACATCTCACCCTGGGGTTGATTCCTGGCGAGCTGCGAGTCTTCACTCGGGCAAGACCCCAGGTCCGGTTTCTTGTCAGTGCGCAGCCATACGAAGATCGGCGACGCCTTCATCGAGGGATGTTCGGATGCCCTGCTCTTTCGCGACGAAGGCGGCCGTTCCTTCGTCGAACGGCACCAGAAGCGCTGGGTCGCGGTCCCATTCCTCGATGCAGGGGGGCACACCCCACGACCCCCGATACCTGTGCACGGCGAGATCCGCCATTGCGCAGTACTGTTCCGCCCACGCAACCACGGACTCTTCGACTCCGAACTGGCACGAGTTCATACCCGTCGGTAGTCACGGTGACGAATGCGAACCCTCCGCCGACGGCGACGGCGACGTCGACGGAATCGGGACAGGGGTCGGCGCTACTCGGCGCAGCTGAACTAGCGTCTCCCTGTGGCGCGGGGGATCGATTAGCGGGCAACGACGAGAACCGATCCGACGTTGCGGATGTTGGACCGCACGACTTCTTCCACAGAACGGCTGAGGTCCGCGAGGTCGGCCATGGTCCAGTCCGGGTCCGCGGGTGTGGTGACTTCCACGTGGAGCCGGTGTCCGCTCCAGCGCAGCCTGACGGTGGACGCTGCCGGGGCGACCGGCGCGATGGCAGCTTCCGCGCGTTCCAGCAGGCCCGGTTCCACGCCGTCCAGAAGCCGGCGGCCGATGTCCCGGGCCGTGCCCCACAGCAGGACGAAGATGGCGACCGAGATCAGGATGCCGATGATGGGGTCCGCCAGGGGGAACCCGAGCCAGACGCCGATGACACCTGCGACGACGGCCAGGGAGGTAAAGCCGTCGGTCCGGGCGTGGACACCGTCCGCGACCAGTGCCGCGGAACCGATTTCCTTGCCGACCCGGATCCGGTAGACCGCGACGATCTCATTGCCGGCGAAGCCGAGCAGGCCGGCGGCCAGAACCCAGCCGAGGTTGTTCAGGGGCTGGGGCTGGAAGATGCGGATAACCGACTCCACCGCAGCCACCACGGCGGAGAGGGCGACCATGGCAATGATGAACAGCCCGGCCAGGTCCTCGGCCCGGCCGAAGCCGTGATTGTAGGTCCGCGTCGCCGCACGGCGGCTGAGAATGAAGGCCACCCACAGGGGAACGGCGGTCAGGGCGTCGGAGAAGTTATGGATGGTGTCCGCCAGCAGGGCCACCGAGCCGCTGAAAAGAAAGACCGTCAGCTGCAGCAGCGAGGTGACCGCCAGCACCGCGAGGGAGATCTTCAGGGCCCGGATGCCCTTGACGGAGGATTCCATCGCTTCGTCCACCGAATCCGCCGCGTCATGGCTGTGCGGAACGAACAAACCGTGGAAGAAACCCTTCAGTCCGCGAGGGTGCCCGTGCCCATGCTCATGCCCGTGCTCAGGGTCATGCTCGAGGTCGCGGCCATGATCCTGATCGTGATCGTGGGTGTGGGTCGGCCCGACCGTACCGTGGTCCTGGGTGTGATCGTGGGTCTGTTTCATGGGTTCTTGGTCCCTGTCGTCCGGTGGTGGTGGCGCGGTGTGCCGCCCAGGGAATGTTCGGCCTGGAAGATAGCATCCGCGACCAGCTGGCGGGCGTGCTCGTTCTCGAGCCGGTAGTACACCCTGGTTCCTTCCTGGCGGGTGGAGACCATCCGGCCCAGCCGCATCTTGGCCAGGTGTTGCGACACGGCGGACTGGGGCTTGCCCACGGTTTCGGCGAGGTCGTTGACGGACATTTCGCCGTCGCGCAACGCCAGGATCAGCCGCACCCGGGTCGCGTCCGCGAGCATGGCGAAGATTTCGACGGCCAGCTCGACGTATCCGCTGTCCACGTGCAACCCGCAATCCCTATCTGCATCCATGCGAATATTATTACATAAGTGCAGGGGGCTAGGCTTCCTGGCCAACATTCGATGTAGCTGGCTAGTTTCCTGCGCCAGTGCAGCTGCCACTGGCAGTGAGCCAGTGCGGGAAGCCTGAGGATGATGCGGCCTCACCTTGGCCAGGATCCGCTGCCGGCAGCTCGTCCCGGATCGCGCTTCCTCGCGTGATCGGTTGGTGTCGCCAGCCTAGACTCGTGGTGGCCTGAGAGCGCCAGCCAGGTCGACGGCAAAGCTACCCGAGGAGGACTCTTATGCGCCATGCAACCACCAGCCCGGAGGCTGCGCCCGCCGCCCAGACGCTTTTCCGGGTCGCTCTCGGAGGCGTGCTCATCGCTCACGGATAAGCGGACACCTACCAGCTGAAGGAATCTCAATGCTGTGTAAGGGATTTTCCTTGTGTTCCCGGCCCCAACTTTGCTGGTGTGGAACTCTGTATTGTCTGGGAAGCCGCCCCTGAGGTACGGATGCTGTGCTGTAGCCTCCTGTGACTGTGAATGCCCAGGTGAATCCCTTATTCTCGGCCTTCGAGGTCCCGGCAAAAAGCTTTTCAATGAATCATTTTCATGCTGCAAGGTCGGCCACCGTCTTGTCAGGAGTGAGGGGAACCCATGGTGGAAATCGCGCTGACCTGTGCTCATGCAATGCGTGCCCTTGCTGGTGCCTTCGATGCCCCCCTCCGCCGAACTACCCGAAGAGTTTTTGGGAGCCAGCCCCTCCTGCGTCGCTGATTTCCTCCGAAGATTTCCCGGATCTTGCCCTGCGGGTGGAGGGGCCTCCGTCGGCCACAGCTCCGCAAGCTTCGCCAGCAGCCAAAAACAACGGGGGAATCAGGGACGCAGATGGCACGGTTACGCCGTCCCCTCACCCCATCTTCGGACAAAAGGAGCAACACCATGACTGTTGCAATCCGCGCTACCGGCCCGGCCGACATCCTCGGTTTCATCCCGCACGCACTGGGCGCCGAGCCCCGCGAGTCGTTTGTTTTCGTGACCATGCAGGGCAACCTGCTCGGTGCCCCGCTCCGCGTGGACGCCCCCATGGAAGCGGCGCCGGGCGTGTTCGCCCGCGTCATGCGCGGCTATCTCGCAGCGGATACGGCGGCCACGGCCGTCCTGCTGGCCGTCTTATAGGGACCTGCCCGCACCGGATGGCCCGTGCCCGTTCCATGGGCACATCGATGCGCTCATTGAAGTATTCGACGCCGCCGGGACCCCGCTCAAGGACGGGTGGCTGGTGACGTCCACGCACTGGCAGAACCTGCGGTGCGACAGCGAGGCCGGATGCTTCGCACCCCAGCCGCTGGACTCCATCAAGGACAGCAACGTGAACGCCGCACTGGCCACCGAGGACATAAGCGCACTGCGGGCCCTGTGGCAGGCAGCACTGCAGTACGCCGGGGAAGTTTCCGCGCACCACGCCATGGAGCTGGTGGCCGCGGTGGTGCGTGCTTGGATTCGGCGTTAGAAGGCCGGCCACATCGGCAGTGCAGGGCAGCGTACGACGGCGGCTGGCCGGCCGCCGTCGCACGCTCCCGCGGGAGCCTATTGGCAGAAGGTGGACAGCGCCTTGTTGGCAGCCTGATTGTTCGACTGCATCTCTGCAATCTTGTCCTGGTCCGGGGTCTCCTTGGAGGCCTCATCCGCGTACTCGATCAGGGATCCGAGCGCGGGCTTGAGGTCGTCCGATGCCACGGCTTCGATGGGCCGGATCTGGTTGGCGAGGCGCACCAGGCCGGTCTTGGTCTGGCCGCCGCCGTTTGTGGGGTTAGAGATGACAACCTGGACGCGCTCGCAGGTTTCGGCGGTGGAAAGTTTGGTGGGCGCGGTGCATGCCGAAGCGGTGAGTACGAGGCCGGCGGCGATCAGGGCGGTGGCGAGTTTCTTCATGGGTCCCTCAGTAGGCGGTTGAGGTTTCGATTGTAAGCAGAGTGCGCGGTCCGGTGCCTCTTGTACGGCTCCGGCGGGCGGAGTGTGACCGGCCAAGGAGGGGGTTTGAAGTCTGGCGGGCACCGCGCGGGGTGCTTAAACTGGCAGGATAACCGTGCGGGCCTGCCGCATGTTGGCCTGTGCGGATCCGTCGAATCAAGGAATCCAAAATGGCCCGCACAACCCACAATTCAGGAAAAGTACAACGCCGTACCGCCATGGTCTTCTTCGCGCTCATGGGGCTGCTGGCACCTGTCAGCCCGGCCGTAGCTACGCCGCCAGGAGACTCAGTCATTGTGCTTGAGGGCGCCACCTCTGCGGAGGGGATCGCTGCCGGGAGGGGAACAACCTTCTACGCCGGCGACCTGCTGCTCGGTGACATTTACCGCGGTGACATCCGTGGCGGCAGCGCAGAACTGTTCATTGATGTTTCCGATTTTGATTCGACGCAACGGGCCGCCGTCGGCATGAAAGCCGATGTCCGGAACGACCTGCTGTTCGTGGCAGGCGGCGCCACTGGCAAGGCGTATGTCTATGACACTGAGTCGGACAAGCCGGTCAAGGACTTCACCCTGGCATCCGGCTTCATCAACGACGTCACGCTCACCCGCGATGGGGCCTGGTTCACCAATTCAGCAGCTGCGCAGCTGTACTTCATTCCGGTGGGCCGGCACGGCAGGCTCGGGGATGTGCAGACGCTGACGCTGCATGGCCCGGCCGCAGAGTTCGCGGGCGACTTTAACCTCAATGGCATCGCTGCAGCCGACGGCGGCGGGACGCTGATCGTTGCCCACTCGGGCTTCGGCAAGCTCTTCACCGTGGACCCGGAGACCGGCAACAGTGCGGTTATTGCCGGCGTGGATGTGCCCAATGTTGACGGCATCCTGGTCCGGGGCCATCAGCTCTGGGCGGTGCAGAACTTCTCGAACCAGATCAGCCGCATCAGGCTCGCCGATGATCTGTCCTCCGGCGAGATCCGGGACGTCATCACCAGCAGGGACTTCAAAGTGCCCACAACCGTTGCCCTTTTCGGCAACTCGCGCTCCGGCGCCAGGCTGGCCGCAGTGAACGCCAAGTTCGGCGACACCACGGCCACCCAGTACGAAGTAGTGCTGGTGCCGGCCTTGGACTAGCGGCCGCCCAGGCTGCCGCCAAGGGGCGGGGCGGTCCTGTCGTTGGGCCGGCCGCGCCTGCGATCACCCCTGCTGTGGTGCTCGCCGTCCGCCGATTCATCCGACTCGCCTTCGAGATCCACCAGGCCGCCTGTTTGGTCGAACGAGGGTGCGAACCGGTTGTATTCGTGGGGCGCATCGCTGGCTGCGCCCCGGGCGCCTCCAGGGACTGACTCCCGCGATGCCCCGGTGGCGTGGCCCTCGTGTTCGATGAAGTCTTCGAAGTTCCCCAGATCCTGGTTTGCCTGGCGGCCCACCACATGCAGGAGGTCGCCTACCTTCTCCAGCGTTCCCTCCGGCAGGTACTCGAGGGTGGGGGACACCTCGGTCCGGTTCCCGCCGGCGTCGGAGAATTCCACGGCGCCGGAGTTTGTGGCGCCTTCGGTGCTCGCCCACGCAACCCTGTGGTCCGGGACCTGCTCCAGGATGGTTGCCTCCCATTCCCTGCGGACGCCGACGATGCGCGCCACCCATTTCAGCCGGTTAGCGCTGAGCCTGGTCACGCCTTCCACACCGTCCACGAAGTGTGGGAATTCCTCGAACTGCGTCCACTAGTTGCAAGCCGTGCTGACGGGCACGTCCACCGCAATGCGTTTCTCCACTTTGCTGCTCATGGCGCCTCCTTCGACTGGAACAGGCTGATGGCTAGTCATCGTCGGGGTCGGCGCCTTCGGCCGGTTCCTGCGAATGCACGCGGATGTCGGTGGGGTCCGCGGCTTCGTCCCCTTCGGCCGGTGCCTCGCTGTGGATCCGCTGCGCTGGTACTGGTTTGTCCTTCATGACAGATGCTCCCCGGGATGCGTGGTGGATGGCGGCATATTCATCATTCAGCGCCTCCGGCAGCGGAGTGTCAATAACCCCGGAGTACCTATGGCTGTGGCAGGGTTTTGTGCTGGACTGAGGGGGCACTGTGCCGCTTCACCGCCCAAAACTCACTGGCCAGCCGGGCCGCCGGCTGATGGCAAGGAAACAATCGCATGGCAACGTACAAGATCGGATATTTCGTGGGGAGCCTGGCAACAGGGTCCATCAACCGCACGCTCTCCCAGGCGCTGATCAACCTCGCGCCGGAGGACCTCGAATTCACCGAGATCCCCATCAGAGACCTGCCGCTCTATGGCTACGACTACGACGCATCGGGACGGCCGTGATGCAGTCCTCCATGCGCGGCGTGCTGAGCTTCCTGGGTGCTCCCCAGCTCAATGCCCCGGAGGTCTGTCTATCCAGTTCAAGCCCGAGGTCTTCGGGGAAGGCGGCGAAGTCCAGGACGAATCGACGGCCAAGTTCCTGCGGCACTACATGGAGGAATACAGCGCGTTCGTTCAGCGGGGGCTGGCCGCCAATGCGCCGGGCCACATCGGCGACCCGGAGCCGGACCCGGACAAGCTTTCACGGTAGGCCGTCCATCCCAAGCCCGGGCTCAGTCCAGGGGCAGGGTCACCGTGACAGTGGTGCCTTGCCCCGGCGTCGAACAAACCCGAACGGTGCCGCCGGCCTCGTGCACGGCCACGGACATCAGCCGCAGCCCGTACCCGTGGTGCCGCCCGCTGAAGGCGAGCTGACTGTCAAAGCCCGTGCCGTCGTCGGTCACTACCAGGCGCACGCCGTGATCGATGGCGGCCAGCTGGACGGTAAGTTCGGCGGCCTCTGAGTACTTGAAGGCGTTGCTCAGTGCTTCGCGGGCTGACTGGTAGAGCAGGGACGCGCAGTCCGCCGGGATCTCGACGCCCCAGTGCGGAGTATCCCAGCGGACCGCCGTCCCTTGCTGGCGGAGAGGGGCGGTCAGCCGGTCAATGCAACCGGCCAGCCCCAAGCTGTAGAAATCGAGCGGATGGTGATCGGTGATCACTCCTCCGACCGCGACTACCTCGTCGAGAGCTGATTCGTTCCCCATGAATCTTCCTGCTTCCCCGCCGTTTGTGCCGATACGTCCAGCGTGAACCGCTAACCGCATGGGTTACGAAGGGTTCACTCAAGATCGCATCAATTTTTTTGGATGAGGAGACCACCACCCCCGCTGGCGAGGACTGAGCCGCAAAATTCGATCGTTACATGCCGCAACAGTTCGGTGCCAAAAGGCCCGTGGGGAGACCTTTTCGTGCTGCGCGCCCGGACAACATTGGGGCCATAGCCAGCCCCAAGGAGGGTGAGATGCGCAGGCCAGCGCCGTTCGGCAGAGCGATTCCCGCAACGTTTCTCGTTGCCTTCCTCCTCACCGCGTGCGCGCCGCAGGCAGCGCCGCCGTCGACCGGAAATCCCAGCTCCACGGTCCCCTGCGCCACGGCGACAGCAACGGGAACCGCAACTGCGGCGCCCGGCGCAACGGCCACCGCGCCGGGGTCGGCCCCGTGGAGGGTGCACACCACGGCGGACGGCCAGCTGGCGTTCGACCTTCCCGCGGCGTGGAGCGTCAGGGAGCCGGCCGGGGAACTGCCTGCAGGCGGCGGTGTGTTCGCGGAGGTGACCAACCAGGCAGGCAAGCCGCTGGCCTCCCTTCGGACCAATTTGGCCACCGGTTCCACGTGTATGGAGCGTCACCCGTACTCGGTGCTGGAGTCACAGGAACTGCCGGCACTGGCTCACAACGGCACCGCACCGCGGTACATTTTCGAGACCCGCGGGAACGATGCCGCTCCGGGGCCGGCCGATACTCCGGCAGCGGCCTACGGAATGAAAACGAGTGCGCTGCCCACCGGTGACTCGGCCTGTGCCATCTTCCAGTTCTTCACATGGCCGCCCACCGCTGCCATCTGCGGAGCGTTCTACAGCCCCGAGAACAACGTGACGCCAGGAGCGGACTCGCTGCCGTACCTGGTTCGAACCCCCGAACGGAACCTTGGAAGCCCCCGCGCGCGAGTTCACCTCGCGCGGGGGGCTTCCCATCAAGGGAACGCCCGACGGCGGCCGCGCGGCGTACGCACTGACTCAAACGAGCGTGGCACTCGGCGCAGCGGCTGGCGGCAGTTAGCCTCGGGCGTGCGCCTGGGCGGCTTCGGTGATGTGCTCGGTCACGGCCCAGGAAGCGAGGAGCTTGAGGGCTTCCTCGGCGGGGCTGCCAGGAGTGGCAGGGTAGACCGTCAGCGTATGCCCGGGGTCCTCTTCCAGCCCGAGTACTTGGTAGTTCAGCTCTAGGGGCCCCACCACCGGGTGCTGAAAAATCTTGGTGCCGGCGTAGTGCCGCCGGACGTTATGCGCTGCCCACCGGGTGCGGAAATCGTCACTGCGCATCGAGAGCTCACCAACCAGTTCGGCGATGCCCTTGTCGTGCGGGTTCCGGCCTGCTTCGCGGCGCAGGATGGCGACGTTGGTGTTTGCCGCCCGCTCCCAGTCGGCGTAGAAGTTGTGCGCCCGCGGGTCGAGGAAGATGAAACGGGAATGGTTGGCCGGGCGTGCGGTGCCGCGGTACATCTCCGAATACAGGGCGTAGCCCAGGGTGTTGGCGGCCACGATGTCCATCCGGTTGTTCCCGATGAAAGCCGGCGCCCCGGTAATGGTGTCGAGCAGGAACTGCAGCTCGGGGCGCACGGCTGAGGGCACCGGGGCTGCAGCACGTTTCCGGCCTGAGGTGTTCGCCGTGCGGGCGAGGTCATAGAGGTGGTCATGTTCGGCCCGGTCAAGTTCCAGGGCACGGGCGATGGCATCCAGGACGCTGTCCGAAACGCCGGTGAGGTTTCCGCGTTCCAGCCGGGTGTAATAGTCCACGCTGACACCGGCGAGGCGCGCCACTTCCTCCCGCCGAAGTCCGGGCACACGACGCCGGCCGTAGGGTTCGATGCCGGCCTGTTCCGGTGTGATGCGCCCCCGGCGGGTGGAGAGGAACTGCCGGATCTCGGCTCGGTTATCCATAAGGACACGGTACGACGGATCCGGAAAACGTTGGGAGGCTCTGCCATAACGCGTTTCAGCAATGCCCTCGCTGAGCCTTCCCGGAGCCGGTTTGATGGAAACAACTCCCAAGCCACTGACCAGCCAGGCCAGTCATCAACCAGATGGAGCACCAGCCCATGCACGCACCGGCAGCAGCGCCGCAGACGGCCGTCCCGGCGAGACTCGTGGCCACGGTCATCTTCCTCACCGCCGTCGCTCCGCTGCGCACCGACATGTATGTCCCGGCGTTCCCGCGCGTGTCCCGTGAGTTCGGCGGCGCGGTCATCCTGCAGCTGACCGGCTGGCGGATGACCTTCTGGACCCTCGCCGCCCTGGGCATCCTGATGACGCTCTGTGCCCTGTTCGTCGTTCCGGAGTCCATGCCGCCGGGGAAACGGCACGCAGGCGGACTGGGCGAATCCGGCCGTGCGGCTAAGGCTGTGCTTTCGAACCGCCGCTTCGTTGGCTACGTGGTGGTGGCGTCGTCGGCCTTCATTGCCCTGTTCGCCTACGTGGCCACGTCCGCGTTCATCCTGCAGAACATGAACGGGCTCTCGCCGGTGGAATACTCAGTGGTTTTCGCCGCGAACGCGGGCGGCATGACCATCGCCGCACTCGTCTCGGCACGCCTGGCCGGTCGGGTGCCCACCCGCCGCGTCATTTTGATAGGGCAGATCATCGCACTGGCTGCGGGCATCGTCGCCCCCATCGCGGGCCTGGGCGGCGACGAGACTGCGGTGCCCATGGCCGTGCTCATGATCGGCGGAGCGCTGCTGTCCCTGTTCGGGCTCCTGGTCCTGGCCCGCCCGCATTCCTCACGCCCGGGGACTCCCCAGAGCCCGCAACTCGAACGAGACTCATTACTGCCCGCAACATCCTGCAGCAATTAGCACCTGAAAGGGAGCGCCATGAACATCGGACCAACCCGCGAGACCACCAAGAACCCGCCGGAACAGTTCGCCGGCGACGCATCGCCATCCTGGTGAACGGCGACGACCCGGCCGCCACCACCATCTGGCGCGAGCACATCAGCGACGCCGAGTACGAGGGCCGCTAAAGGGGGTCTGCCGTAACCCGTTTCAGCAGGCCCTCCCTGGACGTGCCCGGACAGGGTTTGATGTTAACCAACCCCCTGTAGCATCCAGTTATCCCCCCAAGAAAGACACAGGAGACCCATGACTACCGTCAAGGCCTATGCATCGCCGTCCTCCACCGGGGACCTCATCCCCACCACCGTCGAACGCCGCGCCGTCGGCCCGCACGACGTCCTGATCGAGATCAAGTACGCCGGCATCTGCCACTCCGACATCCACACCGTCCGCGGCGACTGGGGCCCGCAGGAGTATCCGCTGGTGCCCGGCCACGAGATCGCCGGTGTCGTCACCGAAATCGGCTCCGCCGTCACGCGGCACAAAGTAGGTGACCGGGTTGGCGTCGGCTGCATGGTCAACTCTTGCGGCGAGTGCGTCAACTGCCAGGCCGGCGAGGAGCAGTACTGCCTCAAGGGCAACACCGGCACCTACGGCGCCGTGGACCGCGATGGCACCATCACCCAGGGCGGCTACTCCACCCACGTCGTCGTGACCGAAGACTTCGTCGTGACCATCCCCGAGGGCATCGAACTCGACGTCGCGGCTCCCCTGCTGTGCGCCGGCATCACCACCTACTCGCCGCTGCGCCACTGGAACGCCGGCCCGGGCAAGAAGGTAGCCGTCGTTGGGCTCGGCGGCCTCGGCCACATGGCGGTCAAGCTCGCCCACGCGATGGGCGCCGAGGTCACAGTCCTCTCGCAGTCGCTCAAGAAGCAGGAAGATGGCCTGCGGCTGGGCGCGGACCACTACTTCGCCACCAGCGATCCCGGCACGTTTGAAGAGCTTGCCAGCAGCTTCGACCTGATCATCAATACGGTCAGCGCTTCGATCGACATCAGTTCCTACCTGCAGCTGCTGACCCTCGACGGCGCGCTGGTCAACGTGGGTGCCCCGGCCGATCCGCTTCCCGTCAACGCCTTCGCCCTGATCGGCGGGCGCCGGTCGTTCGCCGGCTCCATGATCGGCGGCATCCCCGAAACCCAGGAGATGCTGAACTTCTGCGCCGAGCATGGCATCGGTGCGGAGATCGAGGTCATCCCGGCCGAAAAGATCAACGACGCCTACGAGCGCGTCCTGGCTTCGGACGTCCGGTACCGCTTCGTGCTTGACACCGCCACCCTCTAAGCAGGGTTAACCTGCGGCGGGACGGCTCCCAAAAAGGGGGCCGGCCCGCCGTCGTATCTGTCCTGCCGTCGTACCCACCAGGTCAGGACCAGTCGAAAAAGCCCTTGCCGCTCTTGCGGCCCAGCTCGCCGCGGGCCACCTTGTCCTTGAGGATCTGCGGCGGGGCGAACCGGTCCCCGAGCGTGGACTGCAGGTATTCGGCGATGCCCAGCCGCACGTCCAGGCCCACGATGTCCGTGGTCCTCAGCGGGCCGGTGGGGTGCTTGTAGCCGAGGACCATGGCGGCGTCGATATCCGCCGGGGAGGCCACCCCATCCTCCACCATGCGCATGGCCTCCAGCGCGATGGCCACGCCGAGGCGTGAGGAGGCAAAGCCGGGCGCGTCGTTTACGACGACGGCGGTCTTGCCGAGTGCCTCCACCCACCTTTTCGCTGCGGCGGCCAGGTCCGCGGAGGTTTGCTCGCCGAGTACCACCTCAATGAGCGTGGATGCTGGGACCGGGTTGAAGAAATGCAGGCCGAGGAAGTTTTGTGGCCGCTTCAGCTCCCGGGCCAGGCCATTGACCGACAGGGATGACGTGTTGGACGCCAGGTATGCGTCCTCGGCCAGGCGCTCTTCGATGCCCCGGAGCGCGGTGACCTTCAGGTCCCAGTCCTCGGGAACGGCCTCCACAACCAACTGGCGGTCGGCGAAGTCGTTGTAATCCACCGCCACCGCGAGCCGGGACGCCATCTCATCCAGGTTGACGTCGGTGGCGCCGCGTTCGATGCTCTTGGCGGCCGCGGATTCCACCCGTTCCCGGGCGGCTTCGGCGGACTCTTCATCGCGCTCCACCACCAGGACGTTGGCCCCGTTGATGAGGAAGGCGTGGGCGATTCCCGCGCCCATGCGGCCGCCGCCGAGGACGCCGACGCTGGAAGGAAGGTTCGGATTCGTCATGACTGCTTCTTCTCCGTCTTGGTGTCGCCTGGCTCATTTTCCGGCTTCTTGTTCCCCGACTTTTTGTCCAGGAACGCCTGCATGCGGTCGAACTTCGCCTGGGATTCAAAGAGGATTCCCTGCGCCAGCTGGTCAATCAGCGGATGCGACTCGGCCGGGGCGTGGAACACGGACTTCGTGATCCGCACGGCCAGCGGGTCCTGGCGGCCGATCCTGTCTGCGAGGTTGTGGGCGGCGTCCATCAGGTCCGGCGCCTCGTGGATTTCCGTGATGAGGCTGGCGGACAGGGCGTCCTCTGCCCGCAGTACCAGGCCCGCGAGCAGGATCTGCTTGGCCAGCGGTTCTCCCACCAGTTCCTTGAGCCGCCAGCTGGCGCCGGCCGCTGCGAGGATGCCCAGCCCGGTTTCGGGATTGCCGATCCGGACGCTGGGTGTTCCGATCCGGAAGTCCGCGGCGTATGCGAGTTCGGCACCGCCGCCCAGGCAGTAGCCATCCAGCGCCGCGATAACGGGCAGGGGCAACTTGGCAATCCGGACAAAGATTGTGGAATTGATGCCCTGCAGCGCGTCGTCACGGCGCCGCTCGCGTAGCTGGGCAATGTCCGCCCCGGAGGCGAATACACCGTCCACGCCGGCCATGATTAGGACTTTGGGGGTCTGTTCCAGAGCGGCGCAGACCACGTGCAGTTCGTCCACCATCTGCTGGTCGATGGCGTTCCGTACCTCCGGCCGGTTAAGGAGGACCACCACGCGGTCCTCACGTTCCTCGACCAGGAGGGTGCTGAAGCGTTCGTTTGCGAGGGATCCGTTCCCATTCTCCGGCGCCGGCATCAGACGCGCTCCAGCAGCATCGCGGTGCCCTGTCCGACGCCGATGCACATGGTGGCGAGGCCGAGTTTGGCGTCCTCGCGTTCCATCCGGCCGAGCAGGGTGATGGCGATCCGTGAGCCGCTGGAACCGAGCGGATGCCCCAGACTGATGGCGCCGCCGTCGTTGTTGACAATGTCCGGATCCAGGCCCAGCCGCCGCATGCTGGCCAGCGATTGCGTGGCGAACGCCTCGTTGAGTTCGACGGCGCCAAGGTCGCCTACACTGAGCCCGCTCCGCAGGAGGACTTTTTGCGTGGCGGGGACAGGGCCGATGCCCATAATTTCGGGTTCGCAGCCGGCGGAGGCGCCGTCGATGATCCGGGCCCGGGGCGTCAGGCCCAGCCTTTCGATGGCGGCCTCGGACGCGACGATGATGGCTGAGGCGCCGTCGTTCAGGGTGGAGGAGTTGCCGGCAGTGACCACAGAACCGCCCTTGACCACCGGGCGCAGACCTGCCAGGACGTCCATGGTGGTGCCCGCCCGGGGGCCCTCATCGGTGTCCACCACGGTTTCGGCTTTGCGGGACTTGACGGTCACGGGAACGATTTCGTCCGTGAACCGTCCGGCTGCGATGGCGGCGAGAGCGCGTTCGTGGGACTGGACCGCGAAGGCGTCCGCGTCCTCGCGGGAGATGCCGTCCACGCGGGCTACCTCTTCCGCGGTTTCCGGCATGGAGTAGGTCATCTTGCCGTTGCGCGCCAGTTCGCCCTTCTGGAAGAGCGGGTTCACGAACCGCCAGCCAATGGAGGTGTCGAAGATCTGGCCGGGCTTGGCGAAGGCGGTGGCTGGCTTTTCCTGGACCCACGGCGCCCGGCTCATGGACTCCACGCCGCCGGCGATCACCACATCCGCGGCACCGGACTTGATCATGTGGCTGGCCTGGATGATGGCGCTCAGCCCGGACGCACACAGCCGGTTGACCGTGATGCCGGAGATGTGAAGGGGGAGGCCGGCAAGCAGGGTTG
The DNA here is from genome assembly GCF_040546085.1 of Arthrobacter sp. UYEF21. Lineage (NCBI taxonomy): Bacteria > Bacillati > Actinomycetota > Actinomycetes > Micrococcales > Micrococcaceae > Arthrobacter > Arthrobacter sp. UYEF21. The sequence goes on along the minus strand of NZ_JBEPNF010000006.1, from coordinate 16,181 downwards.
CCATCCGGGCCACATTGCGATTTTCCTCGCCGGCGCCGTTGGCGTTGCCGAGGATCACTTCCTCAATGCTGTCCGGATCCAGGCCGGCACGGGAGACAGCCTCGCGGACCACCAGTGCGGCCAAATCGTCTGGGCGGACCGAGGAAAGCGCTCCGCCGTAACGGCCCACCGGTGTCCGGACGCCGCCAACAAGAAAAGCCTCAACCATAAGAACAGATCCTTTACACCAGGCAACCGGGGCCGGACTTGAATTAGTTACCGACCGTTCGTTCTATAAAGATGGCATGCTGCGCTGTGGAGGTCAACTGCTAGCGGGCTGCGTGAAGCCCGTCGAACGCGATGGTGATGACGTCGTCGGCCAGTTTTTCGGGGGAGAGGGATCCGCCCGGTTTGTACCATTCGACGATCGAGTTGATGGTGCCGAACAGCAGTCGGGTCACGGTGCGCGGGTCGATGTCCTGGCGCAGCGATCCCTCGTCGCGTGCCGCCGAGATGAGCCCGGCCACCTCGTGGTCGAAGGCGCGGCGGCGTTCCAAGGCGTCACGTTCGATCTCCGTGTTGCCGCGCAGGCGCAGGAGCAGGGTGACAAAAGGCAGGCGCTCCACCAGTACGGCGACGGTCTGCCGCAGCACATATTCCAGCCGTGAATCGGCCGCGCCGGAGCTGGCTTCGGGCTGTTCCAGGATGGCCTCGAGGCCACCGAGCGCGTGATCCAGGGCCAGCTTCAGGAGGTCACCCTTGGACGGCACGTGGTGGTAGATGGCGGACTTCGAGATGCCCAGGTTTTCGGCCAGGATGCCCATGGAGGTGGCGTCGTAGCCGTGCCGGTTGAAGACGTCGACGGCGATGAGCAGCACGGACTGCTGGTCGTAACCGGGGCGCCCTCGCTTGGCGGCGGCGGTGCTGGCTGTCTCAGTGGTGCTGGGCATGGTGCCTATTTTCTCATGAATGGTCAGTCAGGCGGCGCAGCCGGGAGGCTGCACCGCCCGGCCTCACTACTGCTGCGGCCGCAGGTCGTAGATACGCTTCAGCTTGCCGTTGGACCGCTCCAGCGAGCCGGGCTCCACCACGTCCACCGTGCACGAAGAACCCACATGGATCTTGATTTGCTCCTGCAAGGTGCGCCCCGCCGTCGTACTCTGCTCAACTGTCGACGTCTCCCGGCGTTCGATCTTCACCGTCATCCGGTCCATCCGCTGGTTTTCCGGCCGGGTGAGTTCCAACTGGAAATGCGGGCTCAGCTCGGGAATCCGCAGCGCGATTTCTTCAATCTGCGAGGGGAAGACATTCACGCCGCGAAGGATGATCATGTCGTCGCTGCGGCCGGTGATGCGGCCCATGCGGCGGTGCGCGGGGCGGGCGGTGCCGGGCAGCAGGCGGGTGAGGTCCTTGGTGCGGTAGCGGATGATGGGCAGCGCTTCCTTGGTGAGGGAGGTGAACACGAGCTCGCCGTGCTCGCCGTCACGCAGCACGTTCTCCGTGCCCACCAACGGGTTGAAGGCGTCAATGATCTCGGGGCGGAAGTGGTCCTCCCAGATGTGGCTGCCGTCCTGCGTCTCTACTGCCTCGCCGGCGACGCCGGGGCCCATCACCTCGGAGAGGCCGTAGATGTCGCAGGCCTTGATGTTCATGGTGACTTCGAGTTCGTGCCGCATCTCCTGGGTCCAGGGCTCGGCACCCAGCACCGCGAACTTCAGGGACGTGGAGGCGGGGTCGATGCCCATGTGCGCCATGGCGTCGGCGATGGTGAGCAGGTAGGTGGGAGTGGCCAGGATGGCGTCCGGCTTAAAGTCCTGGATGAGCTGGATCTGGCGTTCGGTTTGCCCGCCGGAGATGGGGATGACGGTGCAGCCGAGTGCTTCGGCGCCGGCGTGGGCGCCCAGGCCGCCGGTGAACAGGCCGTAGCCGTAGGCGTTGTGGACCTTCATGCCGGGCCGGACGCCGGAGGCGCGCAGGGAACGGGCCACCAGTTTGGCCCAGTCGGCGAGGTCCTGCTTGGTGTAGCCGACGACGGTGGGCCGGCCCGTGGTGCCGGAACTGGCGTGGATGCGGGCCACTTCGTGCTGCGGCACGGCGAACATGCCAAACGGGTACTCGGCGCGCAGGTCGTCCTTGGTGGTGAAGGGGAAGTTGCCCAGGTCGCTGAGTTCGCGGAGGTCCGCGGGGTGGATGCCGGCGTCGTCGAATTTGCGCTTGTAGAGGGGAACACGCTCATAGGCGTAGGCAACCGTGTGCTGCAGGCGGCTGAGCTGGAGGGCCTCGAGCTCGTCGCGGGACATGGTTTCCTCGCGGTCCAGCACGGCGTCGGTTGCAGGGCTCGCGGTAGTCGCGGCGGGGGTTTCGGGGGCATGGAGGGTCATGGTGTCCTACTTCTTGGGGATGGTGCGGCTGCGGCCGCGGAACTCGGCGATGAGTTCCCCCGGCTGGCCGGAACTGAACAGGCCGGAACCGGGCTGGGCGGAACTGGGCGGGGAGCCGGTCTGCGCGCCAGGGTCGGCGGCGAAGATTTGGATGTCATACAGCCCGCTGCGGCCTGCGCTGGAGCGACGGTCTGCAACGGCGGTAATCACCTGGCCGCGGAAGGCGGGCTTGAGGAAGTTGATGTCGACGCCGGCGGCCACTGTGATGCTGTCCGCGTCCCCGGGCCCCGGGTTCACTGGGTTGCAGGCCAAGGCGAAGGCGGTGTCTGCGAAGGCGAAGATCATTCCGCCATGGGCCATGCCGAAGCCGTTGAGCATTTCCTGCCGGAGGGTCATGCGGATGGTGGCATGGCCGTCAGTGACAGCGAGGACTTCGATGCCCATCCATTCGGAGGCGTAGTCGTTTTCCAGGATGCGGTGGGTGACTCCGGAAAGGGCTGCTTCAGTCATGAATCATTGCCTCCAGCTTTATTTACCGAATGTTCATTAGGTAATCCCAAATGCATGGCCGCTGTCAAGGGTGCGGCGGCACCGGCTAGTGCTTCCGCCTGATCAGCAAGTTGGTGATGCGGAGGGTGCAGAGCCGCTGGCCGGCGTCGTTGGTGATCAGGACTTCGTGGGTGGTGAGGGTGCCGCCGAGGTGAATGGGCGTGGCCGTGATGGTGATCAGGCCCGCACGCGCCGAGCGGTGATGCGTGGCGGAAACGTCGACGCCCACCGCCGTTTTGCCGAGCGTGCTGGCGTGGATCACGGCCGCCCAGGAGCCCACGGCCTCGCCCGCTGCCAGGGACGCGCCGCCGTGCAGCAGCCCGAAGGACTGCCTATTGCCCTCCACTGGTATCGTGGCCACCACGCGGTCCACGGACTCCTCGACGATCTTCACGCCCATCTTCTCGTCGAGTTCGCCCAGGGTGATTTTCCACAGTGCGGGTTCGGTGAGTTCGGGGGCGAGGTCGGAGCTGTTCTGGGATGGGGCGTTCATGGGCTCTCCTTTGTGGGCGTTGATCTTTCAGTGTGCGGCGCAGCACATTCATGTACTGTAGTCATATTACCGAACGGACGGTCAGTAATGCTCTGGCCGATGTCGTTTGTCCCCTTTTTGGAAGGACCCGTCAACGATGACCACCACCGCAACAGCTGAAGCCACGGTCAATACCGTCGAGACCGTTCCCAGTTTTGTGCAGGATTCCTGGTGGACGCCCGACGCCGGATCGGCAGCTTCCGCTGTCCCCGTGCGGGATGCGAGCACCGGCGAAGTCCTGGCCAAGGTAAGCGCCGACGGCCTGGACCTCGCCGCCGTCGTGGACTACGGCCGCACCACCGGCCAGGCGGAACTGGGCAAGCTGACCTTCCACCAGCGTGCGCTCAAGCTCAAGGAACTGGCGCAGTACCTGAACGACCGGCGCGAGCACTTCCACACGTTCTCGGCCCAGACCGGCGCCACGAGGATCGACTCCATGATCGACATCGACGGCGGCATCGGCGTGCTGTTCACTTTCGGTTCCAAGGGCCGGCGCGAGCTGCCCAACTCCCAGGTGGTGGTGGACGGCCCCATGGAGATCCTGTCCAAGGACGGCTCCTTCGCCGGCGAGCACATCTACACGCGCATCCCGGGCGTCGCCGTGCAGATCAACGCGTTCAACTTCCCGGTCTGGGGCATGCTGGAGAAACTCGCTCCTGCCTTCATCGCCGGGGTCCCCACCATCGTCAAGCCGGCCACCCCCACCGGGTATGTGGCCGCGGCAGTGGTGAAGGCCATCATCGAATCCAACATCTTGCCCCCCGGCTCGCTGCAGCTGATCTCGGGCTCTGTCCGTGGCCTCCTGGACGTGCTGGACTACCGCGACCTGGTGGCTTTCACCGGCTCCGCGTCCACCGCGCTGACCCTGAAATCGCACCCCAATGTCGTGGCGGGCGGGGTACGGTTCACCTCTGAAACCGACTCGCTCAACGCCGCCATCCTCGGCACCGACGCTGTGGAGGGCACGCCGGAGTTCGACGCCTTCGTTAAGTCCGTGGTCACCGAGATGACGGTCAAGGCGGGCCAGAAGTGCACCTCCATCCGCCGGGCCATCGTTCCGCAGGAGCTGGTCCCGGCAGTTATCGCCGCTGTGGGCAAGCGCATCCAGGAGCGTGTGGTCCTGGGTGACCCCCGCGCCGAGGGCGTCACCATGGGCGCGCTGGCGTCGCTCGAACAGCTCGCCGACGTCCGGGCGGCGGTGCAGTCGATGCTCGAAGCCGGCGGTGAGCTTGCGTACGGAACGCTTGATTCGCCGTCGGTCACCTCCGCCGACGGGACCACCGGCGAAGTGGAGGGCGGCGCGTTTATGTCGCCCGTGCTGCTGGGCTGGGACGACGCCGAGGCTGAGGCGCTGCACTCACTGGAGGCATTCGGCCCGGTTGCTTCGGTAGTCGGCTACAAGGACCTGCCCGACGCCGTCCGCCTCGCCGCCCGGGGTGGCGGTTCCCTGGTGGCCACGGTCTGCACGAACGATCCGTCCGTGGCGCGGGAGCTCGTTACGGGCATCGCGGCGCACCACGGCCGCGTCCTGATGCTCAACCGCGAAGACGCCCGCAGCTCCACTGGCCACGGCTCGCCGGTACCGCACCTGGTCCACGGTGGACCGGGACGCGCCGGCGGCGGCGAGGAACTGGGCGGCATCCGCTCGGTGATGCACCACATGCAGCGCACCGCCATCCAGGGTTCGCCCAACATGCTCACCGCCGTCACCGGCGTCTGGCACGCGGGCGCGGACCGGAACTTCACGCTCGAGACCGAAGGCCAGCACCCTTTCCGGAAGCACCTGGGCACGCTGCACATCGGCGACTCCTTCCGCTCCGAACTGCGCGAGGTCTCCCTGGCGGAGATCACCAAGTTCGCCAACTCCACCGGCGACACCTTCTACGCCCACACCAACCAGGAGGCTGCGGAGGCCAACCCGTTCTTCCCGGGCATCGTGGCGCACGGCTACCTCCTGCTGGCGTGGGGCGCCGGCCTGTTCGTGGAGCCAGCGCCGGGTCCGGTGCTGGCCAACTACGGACTGGAGAACCTGCGCTTCACCACGCCTGTGGCCGCAGGGGACTCTATCCGCGTGACCCTCACCGCCAAGAAGATCACCCCGCGTGAAACCGACGAGTACGGCGAGGTGGCCTGGGACTCGCTCCTGACCAATCAGAAAGACGAAATCGTAGCCACTTACGACGTGCTCACTCTCGTGGCAAAGGGCTGAATAAAGAGCCCGCTTCACTTGCCCCATCACCCATCGGCCCATATACTGAACGAACGGTCGGTAAAGAATAGCGCCTGGAAGGGCCCTTTGCATTAGGAGCAACCATGGCAATGCAGAATCTGCAGTCAGTGCCCGCTGAGTTATCCCCGGAAGAACGTGAAGCTGCTGCCCGGCGCGACGCGGACGGCCGGGCGAACTTTGACCGCGTGATCGCCGATGATTCGCGGATTGAGCCGCGGGACTGGATGCCGGACGGGTACCGCAAGAGCCTCCTGCGCCAGATTTCCCAGCACGCGCATTCGGAGATCATCGGCATGCAGCCGGAGGCCAACTGGATTTCCCGGGCGCCGAGCCTTAAGCGCAAGGCCATCCTGATGGCCAAGGTCCAGGACGAGGCCGGCCATGGCCTGTACCTGTACTCGGCCGCGGAGACCCTGGGCCAGTCCCGCGACGACATGATGGACGCGCTGATCGCCGGCAAGGCCCGGTACTCGTCCATCTTCAACTACCCGGCCCGGACGTGGGCGGACATGGGTGCCATCGGCTGGCTGGTGGACGGTGCCGCCATCTGCAACCAGGTGCCGCTGTGCCGTGCCTCGTACGGGCCCTACGGCCGTGCGATGGTCCGGGTCTGCAAGGAAGAGTCGTTCCACCAGCGGCAGGGCTTCGAGATTCTCCTGGAGCTCGCCAATGGTACGCCGGAGCAGAAGCAGATGGCTCAGGACGCCGTGAACCGGTGGTATGCCCCGGCGCTGATGATGTTCGGCCCGCCGGACGACGATTCGCCCAACTCCCGCCAGTCCATGGCCTGGAACATCAAGCGCTTCAGTAACGATGAACTCCGCAGCCGCTTCGTGGGCATGATGGTGGAGCAGGTCCGAGTGCTGGGCCTCAACCTCCCGGACAGCGAGGTCCGCTTCAACGAGGACACCAAAAAGTGGGAGCACGGCCCGCTGGACTGGAACGAGTTCAAGGAAGTCCTGGCCGGCCGCGGCCCCTGCAACGCCCAGCGTCTGGAGCGTAGAAGGCAAGCGCACGAGGACGGCGCCTGGGTCAGGGAAGCAGCTGCCGCCTATGCAACCAAACAGTCAATGAAGACGAAGGAATACGCAGCATGAGCCCCCATGGCAACCCGGAAGTCCCGGCCAGCGAAATCAACCGCGAGGCGCCCAAGGCCAGCCCGGCGGTGTCGACCAGCGAGGTTTCGGCGGGCTCAACCACCGGAAGGCCGGCGGGGGAGCCTGTCGAAACCAGCCATGCCTGGGGGCTGTGGGAGGTTTTCGTCCGGTCCAGCCGCGGCCTGAGCCACGTCCACGCCGGTTCCCTGCACGCGCCGGACGCCGCCATGGCCCTGCGCAACGCCCGCGACCTGTACACCCGCCGCAACGAGGGCGTGTCCATCTGGGTGGTCCCGGCCGAAGCCATCGCCGCCAGCGATCCCGACTCCAAGGGCTCGTTCTTTGAGTCCCCGCAGGGCAAGGACTATCGGCACGCCACCTACTACACCAAGAGCGAAGGGGTGAAGCACCTGTGAGCAGCCCCGAAACAGCAACGGGCCACGGTGACATCTCCACCGGCGTGGCGGGTGGCGACAGCAACGCCAGCGCCACCCGCATCACCCCTGGCAACGCCCTCCGCCCGGAGGACATCGCCCTGGAGGTCCGCACCGGCCTCGCGAAACCCACGGAGGATGTGGCCGAGTATGCGCTGCGCCTGGGCGACGACGCCCTGATCCTGGCACAGCGACTGGGCCACTGGATCTCCCGCGCTCCCGAACTGGAGGAGGACGTGGCACTGGGCAACATCGCCTTGGACCAACTGGGCCATGCCCGGAGCTTCCTTACCTACGCGGGCGGCGCTCTTGGCGACAACGGTGTGGTCAAGACCGAGGATGACCTCGCCTACTTCCGCCGGGAGCACGAGTTCCGCTCCGCCCACCTCTTTGAGCAGCCCAACGGCGACTTCGCGGCCACCATCGCGCGGCAGTTCGTGGTGAGCTACTACCAGTTCGAGCTGTACCGCCGGCTGACGGAATCCACGGACGCCACGCTGGCCGCCATCGCAGCCAAGTCGGTGAAGGAAGTTGATTACCACCGGGACCACAGCGCCCAGTGGGTCCTGCGCCTGGCCGGGGGAACGGACGAGTCCCGCAAACGGATGATTCACGGCCTTAAGCTGATGTGGCCCTACGTTGCCGAGCTCTTCGAGGACGATGAGCTGGTGACCCGCCTCGTTGAGGCGGGTGCCGCCGTCGAGCCTTCCAGCCTGCGCGCGGACTTTGACCGGCTCACCGGGGAGGTCCTGGCTGAGGCCGGGCTGGAGGTGCCGGACGTTCCGTCGGCACCCGGCGGTGGCAGGCAGGGCAAGCATTCGGAGCATCTTGGCTACATCCTGGCCGAGATGCAGGTGCTTGCCCGCGAGCATCCAGGCGCGAACTGGTGACCTCGGTGATCACTGAAAGGATAACCGCGCAGCAGAGGGCCTGGGACATCGCCGCCACCGTCTGCGATCCGGAAATCCCCGTCCTCACCATCGCGGACCTTGGCATCCTCCGCTCGGTGGATGTGGTCGAAGGTCACACGGACGTCGGCCCCCCAACTGACTCGCAGTTAACGCTCCCAAAACGGGAAATGACGACGTTAACTGCGAGTCAGTTGGGCGGCGCCGCTGAAAGTGCCCCCACGGTCCGCGTCACCATCACCCCCACGTACTCCGGCTGCCCGGCGATGGACGCCATCCGCGATGACCTGACGGCTGCTTTCGCTAAGGAAGGCTACGCCAGCGTGGACGTGGACCTGGTCCTCGCGCCGGCCTGGACTACGGACTGGATGACCGACGCCGGCAAAGCCAAGCTGCAGGAATACGGCATCGCGCCGCCGTCGGGCATGTCCAGTGCCGTCCGCCACGCAGGTCCCATCCGCCTGACGATGGCTGTGAAATGCCCGCAGTGCGCCAGCCTCAACACCAAGGAACTCACCCGCTTCGGCTCCACGTCCTGCAAGGCGCTTTATGTGTGCAAGGACTGCAAGGAACCGTTCGACTACTTCAAAGTCCTGTAAGGAAGCCCCCCCATGCCTGTAGTCCGCCAGACCGCCGCCGAGACGGCGCAGGCCACCGGCCGCCGTCGTCCGTCCTTCCACACCCTCACCGTGGCTGAGGTGCGCCGGCTGACCGATGACGCCATCGAGGTCACCTTCGCCGTCCCCTCGGAGCTCGCCGGCCAGTTCGACTACCTGCCGGGACAGTACGTGGCCCTGCGCACCACGCTGCCGGATGAGGAGGGCGAGCCGCACGAGGTGCGGCGCAGCTACTCCATCTGCGCGGAACCGCGCACCTTCGGGGACGGGTCCAGCGAGATCCGGGTTGCGGTGAAGAAGGACCTGGGTGGGCTGTTCTCCACGTGGGCCAACGCCGAGCTGAAGGCCGGGAACACCCTGGAGGTCATGAGCCCCATGGGCGCGTTTGTGTCCAAGCATGGCCGGGACGGCCAGGCCGTGGAGCAGAACCGCATGAACTCCATGAACCACCCGGAGGAACTGGCTGGGGATATAGCTTCCAGCGGCGAGGCCAGCTTTGTGGCCATCGCGGCCGGCTCGGGCATCACCCCGGTGCTCGCGATCGCACGGACGCTGCTGGCAGCGAACCATGGAACCCGGTTCGACCTGATCTACGCCAACAAGGCCGCCATGGACGTAATGTTCCTGGAGGAGCTGGCGGACTTGAAGGACAAGTACCCGCAGCGCCTGGCCATCCACCATGTATTGTCCCGCGAGCAGCGGATCGCGCCGCTGCTCAGCGGCCGGATCGACGCCGAGAAGCTCCGGCAGCTGCTGGGCACGGCCATCCATGCGGACGATGTGGACGAGTGGTTCCTGTGCGGGCCGTTTGAACTGGTGCAGCTGTGCCGGGACACCCTGGCCGAGCGCGGCGTCAGCCCGGACAATATCCGCTTTGAGCTGTTCACGTCGGGCAAGCCGGACCGCCCGGAAGGCCATGCCGGCCGGCCTGTGGTGGTGGACGAATCCAAGGAGACGTACAAGATTACGTTCAAGCTCGATGGCCTGCAGGGCGAGGTGGCCAGCCCCACGCACGCCCGCGAATCCATCCTCAACGCCGCGCTGAGGGTCCGCCCGGACGTGCCGTTCGCGTGCGCCGGGGGAGTGTGCGGCACCTGCCGGGCCAAGGTGGTCACCGGGACCGTGACCATGGACGAAAACTACGCGCTGGAGCAGGATGAACTGGACAAAGGCTACGTGCTGACCTGCCAGTCCCACCCCACCAGCGAGGAAGTCACCGTCGACTACGACGTCTGACGGTGGTTGAGCCTGTCGAAACCCGGAAAGAAGGCCCCATGATCTCCCTCTCCATCGCTAACCACGTCGCCGAAGTGGTCCTGGATGCGCCGTACAAGCTGAACTCGCTCGATGAGCAGGCGCTCACGGATTTAACCCAGGCGTACGACGACGCCGCTGCCGCCGCCGCACGCGGTGAGGTGCGGGCGCTACTCCTGAGGGGAGAGGGCCGCGCCTTCTGCGCGGGGAGGGACATCCAGAATGTCACCCCGGAGAGTGACGACGCCGAAGCGTATTTGGCCGGGCTGGTGCAGCCGCTGCTGAAAAAGATGAGCGCGTTCCCGGCGCCGACGTTCGCCGCTGCCCAGGGCGCCTGCCTGGGTGTGGGGCTGGGCCTTTTGCTGGCGACGGACGTGGTCTATGTGGCGGAGAATGCCAAGTTCGGTTCACCGTTTGCCAGACTGGGCGCCACCCTGGATTCCGGCGGACACTGGTACTTCACCGAGCGGCTTGGCATGCACCGGACGCTGGACCTGATCTACACCGCCGAGTTGATATCGGGGACGGAAGCCGTGGCCCAGGGGATGTTTAGCCGGGCGATGCCTGCGGATGAACTTCTTCCGCGCACATGGGAAATCGTGTCCGGGGTGGCCTCCGGAGCGACAGGTGCCTTCAACGCGAGCAAGGAGCTGGTGGCGCACGTCCGCGACCAGCGGCTCGGCCTGTGGGACGCCATCGCGGAAGAGAACGCCGAGCAGGCACGCCTCTGCAAGAGCGAAGACTACGCCGAAGGTTTCCGCGCGTTCCAGGAGAAGCGGACGCCGGTATTCAAGGGCACAGCCTCCGGCTAGCGAGCGCGAAAGTTTTTGGTGTGTTCCACGACACGCCCATAGTACTATCAACGGTAACTGAACGTTCGATCAGTAAATAAATCGGCACCCTAATTTGCAGCGACGCTGCCCCAGCCATGGAGTTCCAATGACCGCAACTTCACACATCGATTCAGAGTCTGGTCCCAGCAGTAAGCATGAAGAACGAAAAGTCCTCGCCGGGACCCTGGTGGGCACCACCATCGAGTGGTATGACTTCTTCATCTTTGCCCAGCTGACGGGGACGCTGCTGTCGCCGCTGTTCCTTGCGCCGCTGAATGACTCCAATCCGGGACTGGCCCAGATCCTGTCCTTCGCCCTGATCGGAATCAGCTTCCTGTTCCGCCCACTGGGCGCCATTGTCGCTGGCCACCTGGGTGACCGCCTGGGCCGCAAGGCCATGCTGGTCTTCACGCTCATCATGATGGGTGCCGCCACGGCCTTGATCGGCATGCTGCCCACCTACGCACAGATCGGCTTCTGGGCTCCGGTCCTGCTGATCCTGCTTCGCGTCGTCCAGGGCTTCTCTGCCGGGGGTGAATGGGGCGGGGCGGCTCTGATGGCCGTGGAGCATGCACCCAAGAGCAAGCGTGGCCTGTTCGGCGCGTATCCACAGATCGGTGTTCCGGTGGGCATGATTCTCGCAACGGGCCTGCTTTTCGTGCTCAACTCGAACATGTCCAAGGAGGACTTCGCCTCCTGGGGCTGGCGGGTGCCGTTCCTGCTGTCCATCGTGTTGATCGTCGTCGGCTACCTCATCCGCCGCGCCGTTGCCGAGAGCCCGGTCTTCAAGGAAATGTCCGCCCGCAAGGAAGAAAGCAAAGCGCCTCTCGGAGAGCTCATCCGGAACCACAAGCTGCCTGTTCTTTACTCGACGCTGATCTTCATCGGCAACAACGCCGCCGGTTACCTGTTGATCGCCTTCTTCATCTCCTACGCCACCAGGACGCTGAAGATGCCAGTCCCGGAAATCCTGCTCGCCACCACGATCGCTTCCTTTGGCTGGCTGATCTTCACCCTGGTGGGCGGCTGGCTTTCGGACCGGATCGGCAGGGTCAAGACGTTCCTGATCGGCTACGCAATCATTTTTGTGTGGATGATCCCGATGTTCGCCCTGATCGACACCAAAAACATCATGCTCTACGGAGTGGCCCTGTTCGTCCTGACCGTCGGACTTGGCCTGTCCTACGGCCCGATGTCTGCCATGTACGCCGAAATGTTCCCCGCCAACGTGCGTTACTCGGGGATCTCCATCGGGTACGCGTTCGGCGCCATCCTCGGCGGTGCGTTCGCAGCGACCATTGCCGAGTCCCTGCTGCAGAGCACCAAATGGACCGGATCCATCGGGATCTACATCATGATCCTCTGCGTCATTTCCTCCATCGGCGTCCTGCTCGCCAAGGAGACCAAAGGACGCCCGCTGGGCGTCAGCCACCACTGACCCGGTTCCTTGCGGCAGGCGGGTTAAGCACCTGCGGGCGGGCGCGCGGTCGCCAAGCTGATTGAGCTGCTGAACCACCACCACCACGACGCCGGCCGACGGCTGAAAGAGAGCGGCCCCGCTCCCGCACTGGCAGTGCGGGAGCGGGGCTGTCTGCGCGGACAGAACCCGCGTTGGCGGTCAGCGCTGGACGTTGCCTCCGAGGGGAGGAACCGTCCCGGGCTCGTTATCCTCGCGGCGCTCGGCCGCGTTGTGGATTTCGCCTTCAGCGGTTTCGTCTGACTCGCCCTCAAGGTCCACCAGGCCGTTGGTCTGATCGAAGGGCTTCCCCGGTGCTCGGTCCGTGCCGAGAGCTGCGGAGCCGGGCATGGAACTGACTCCAGCATGCGGTGCCGCGCCAGGTACCGCCGTCGTACTGGCAACTGAATCGGTAGGGACGTGCTGTATCGGCGTGGGCTCAACGATTAGCGGCTCGACCGGCGGGGTAACGGTGACGCCGGTGGTTTCGCCGGAATCCTTTTCGGTTCCGGAGCTCATGGCAGCAGCCGCACCGGCGACTGCCGCAACGCCCAACCCTGCAGCCATCTTGCCGGAAATTCCGGCCTTCCCCGAGTCCCCGCGTGAGGCGCTGGCATCTTCCACGCCAGGCGCACCTACTGAACTGCCCTCATTGACAGACTCGCGCCAAGCACCGCTGGCGTAGCCTGCATCCTCGATGAACTCCTTAAAGCGCTTCAGGTCAGCTTCTGCCTGGCGGTCAACGACGTGAAGCTTGTCGCCGATTTTTTCGACAATGCCCTCAGGGTCGTATTCGAGCGTGAGCCGCAGCGAGGTCTGGCCGCCTCCAACGTCTTCGAACTCCACGGCCCCGGCATTGGTGGCACCTTCCGTGGCGGCCCAGGCAACCTTGCGGTCAGGGATCTGTTCCAGGATCTTCGCGGTCCACTGCCTGCGGACTCCGGCGATTTCGGCAACCCACTCGAGCCTGTCGTCGCTGGTCTGTTTCACGCTTTTAACCCCGCCCATGAAGTTGGGAAACTCTTCGAACTGGGTCCACTGGTTGTAAGCGGTGGCCACTGGCACATTCACCAGAATGCGTTTTTCGACCTTCGTGCTCATAACATCTCCTTCGAGAGTAGAACCGGACCTGATGAGGAAAGCAACTATTCATCAGTATGCTTAGCATATCGTCAGGGTCAACCCCGCGGCCAGCCTCGGGGAGACGGCTGTCCGTGGGTCCAACTTTCGTGCAGGGACCGGCACTTGGATAACACTCCGGACCAGGACAGCCACGCAGAGACCGGCCTCAACGACGGCCAGAAACCCCGCGGAGCGCCCAAGACAGGCGAAGTACCAGGATTTCAGCCCCGCAGCGCCCCAGCCGACATCCGGCTCCGGCACAAAAAATGGTCCTCCGGAAAACCCGGGCGTCACAGAACCGCCTAAATCAGCACGGTCCTAGCGCGAGAACGTCTTGAAAAGCGGACTTTCAACGTCGTCCAAGTGTCCTGGGCGCGCATGGTGGCCCCCGGCCAGAGAACGCCTGCGACCTACAGCGGCCTGAAGCCGGGCTTGCTGCGCGGCCCTTGCATAACCTCCAAGGTCAGCTTTCTGTGTGGCTTGCTCGTGAGTAAGGGTCCCTCCCAATGTGATAGAGGAATCCGCGCCAGCGGCCGAAAAGCGTCGGACCTTATAGAGGGGGCGGCGGCCCCTGATGGCTCTTTTGACGACTTTCTCAGTCAGACGAGGGAAGTGCTTCACGGGATTGGCTGGCCTTCCCGCGGACTTCCCTGACCGAAGGGTGCGATCCGCTGTCCGTCGGCGCCCTTCATCCACCCCAGGCTGTGGCGGTGAATATCCTTGTAAAGCTCCCACTCAGCCTCGGAAAGTTTACGGGCCATCCTCGCTTCAAATTGCAGATATTCGTCGTCCTGCAAAGCATTGTGTTCTTCGATGAAGAGCCGGAGTAAGTGCTGGGTGCGGCGGCCGTGATGGCATGCGGGCTGGCTGACGCGTTCACGTTCCTCATCGAGTCGCCCACCTATGCAGTGGGGCACCGGCTGGTGCTTCTTGGGTCCCTGGCGTTTGCCGGGGCGGCGGTCTGGGCGCGGCTGCTCGGAAGGCCTTTCTGGGTGTCCGTGCTGACCGGCCTGCCTGCAGTGGCGGTTGGCGGCCTCGCCCTGCAGTTTGAGGACGGCAGCTGGGGCGCCCTCACCGGGTTCTTCCTGATCCCCGCCGCGCTGATCGCCATGTTGGGGAACCTCATCAGCCCGTACGACGCCGGCCGGGGGTAAGTGCGGCCCTGTCCCCGCGCTGGGAGGCGGGAACAGGGCCCTGTGCGCGGACAGAACCCGCGTCCCTGGTTACCGCTGGACGCTGCCTTGCCTAAATTCCATGTAACTCCGACCCATTGTGCGAAGCGATGCTCCTGCCAAGGTGGTTATCGCAGAACCATCAGCCACCTTCCCCTGCAGTTCGAATCTGGTGCCGTCTGGTGTCTCACAGCCGGATACCCACAAACGTGAGAGCGCGGAATATCCCCATTGTTTGGATCAAAAAGCTTTTAAAATGTTCGTCTTGAACTGTTGACTTGAACTTCTGTTCATGTCAAAGTTTGGGGGACGAGAAAAGTGATTGGCATCACATCGGAGGGGCTCAAAGTAGACGCCGGCCGATTTGATAAAGACTAAAAGTTTCGGGTTTGCAGGCGATCCCTGTCGGAGCGCGGACAGGGGCTCAATCCCATTCCTCAATGCAGTCTTATTTGCATCAAAGATTGAACAGCTCTGACAAATCTGTCATCACACTATTTACAGGAGAGATCATGGAAACCACACTCGTAGGAACACTGAGCAAGGCTGGCTCCATCCATAAGGTAGAAAACGGGTTCATCGGCCTGCCGTCGATGGACGAGCCCGGGACGGTCGCCGCGATCGGCGACTCCCTCCACAACCCCGAGGGTTCGGTCATGTGCGCCGGCTTCTTCGAGCTGAAGGCTTCCGAGCCGCTGGTGTACACCTACACCTACGACGAGATGAAGGTCGTCATCAAGGGCGAGTTCATCCTCACGGACCAGACCACCGGCGAAGTCACGCACGCCAAGGAACGCGACGTGCTGTTCTTCCCCAAGGGCACCACCGTCAAGTTCGAGACCCCCGAGTACGGCCTGGGGTTCTTCGCCGGCGACCGCACCTTCAACCCGTAAGGACCGGCCATGCGCCCGTGTCCGTGACACCGGCAGCAGGCGCGGGCTGCGAACAGGGTTGCGGTAAACTGCGGCCTTCTTACGTCCCGGCGGAGCCACCTTGTGGCCCAACGCGGGGTCGGTGTGATTGCCCATCAGCTCACGCTTCAGGCAGCACCCCTCCCCAATAGGCCAGCTCAGTCATCAAGGTCGAAGACGGCGCTGGCCGCTCTCTGGCACTTCTTCGGCTTGGCCGAACTTGACGAGGGCCAACGGTTCGCAGTGAACCTGGCTCGTAGCGGCCTCGGTTTGGAAGTTCCGGCTGGCGTTTCGTTGCTGGAGACCCCCCGACATGCCAGGACATCCCCAACATGTGCCGCAAAGGGCTCTGTGGGGAATGTTTCCTGCCAGTAGTTCGCCGGGCGCCCCTGCACCGGGAGCTCTGTCTGGCCGATCAGTAAAAGACCGCGAACACCACCATGATGTGGCTGCGTTCCGCGCCTGAACCAGGAATTGGAGTTGGACATTTGAGCATCATTAATATCGATAAAGACCCTGACACCGCGCCCGCCGAACCCACTGAGGACCGCGTGCCCAAGGTTAACTGGCGGGTCTTCATCATCGCGTCTGTCATTATTATTGCTTTCTCCAGCTGGGCGATGCTGGTGCCTGCCAGCGCCCAGTCCACCATGAAGACGGTGGTGGGTTGGATCGCGGAGAACCTCGGCTGGTTCTACGTACTTAC